>CAMEGQ010000109.1 GCA_945916235.1 uncultured Porphyromonadaceae bacterium
CCGCGAAGTTTGATATGTCCGGAGCCTCCATTGCTGCCAACGCCGAAGCCAAGAAATTTCCCCTATTGTTTCACGAATTACTCCGGACGAAGATCAACCCATGTAAGGTCGTGGCCCGTAGCCGCTACTACACGATTGATCAGATCCGACAGACTGAGCACCACCGAGGATGTGTTGACGCAAGGATGACAAGCATACCTTTCTGCTGCCTGAAGATCCCGGTCGGCAATAAGGCGAACCCGATGATCTTTGTCATGTATGAGCCCCATGGGCGACACAGCCCCGGGATGGATGTGCAGCAGGTCGACCATATCCTGCTCGGATGCAAACGACAGACGGGCGCAGCCAAGCTGCGATGAGAGATATTTAGTCTTAAACGGTTTGCCGGCAGGCATCATAAGCAGATAAAACTGTGTCTGCTGTCGGTTTGTCAGAAATAAGTTTTTGAAAACGGGAGCATCGGCCACTTTTCTTACGCTCTCACACTCCTCCATGGAAAAAGCTGCCGGATGTGTCAGCGTGGAATATTTCACCCCGAGCCCGTCAAGGAAATCATACACCTGCAGTTCGGGGGCTATTCGCTCAATATCGTCGACAGGACGCCCGGAATATAATTTGATCATAATATCATAGAAAAATAGCGACAGACGGCCGACAAGCCCGTGCGAGAGGTTGCCAACCGTCTGTATGAGATTAAATCAGTGGAGTTCTGCGGATTTATTTGATCAGATACTGCGATGAAATCGATTCATAGTTATGAACGCGGCGGATAGTATCTGCAAACAGACGGGCCACGCTGATGATATGCGCTTTCTTGCAATTCTTATTGAACGGGATCGAATTCGTGAAAATCATTTCGGTCAAACCGCTGTTGTCTACACGCTCTGAAGCCGGGTCGCTCATGATAGCATGAGAAGCAAGCGCACGCACTGATTTGGCACCTTCGGCAAGCAGCAGATCGGCAGCCTTTGTGATTGTGCCGGCTGTATCGACCATATCGTCGATAAGAACCACATTCTTCCCCTTCACATCGCCGATTACTGTCATCGAAGCGACCACATTAGCTTTTGCACGCTGCTTATGACAGAGCACCAGAGGAACATTGAGGTATTTGGCGTAATTATTGGCTCGTTTTGCTCCGCCCACGTCGGGAGTGGCAATCACCAGATCGGGAAGGTTTAGGCTCTGGATATAGGGCAGGAACACCGAGGAAGCGTAAAGATGGTCGACCGGAATATTGAAGAATCCCTGAATCTGATCGGCGTGAAGGTCCATGGTGATGATACGGTCGGCGCCGGCTGTTACCAGAATATCGCTGACCAGCTTGGCGGCGATTGATACACGCGGCTTGTCCTTGCGGTCCTGTCGGGCCCATCCGAAATATGGAAGTACGGCGATGACAGATTTTGCTGAGGCGCGTTTTGCGGCATCAATCATCAGAAGAAGCTCCATCAGATTGTCGCAGTTGGGAAATGTCGACTGTACGAGGTAGACTTCGCAACCACGGATTGATTCCTCAAACGACACTTCGAACTCACCATCGGCAAAATGAGTAATGTTCATCTTACCAAGCTGAAAACCAAGATTTTCGCAGATTTCTTCGCCCATATATTGCGACTTCGTTCCTGCAAAAACCTTCATAGGGGGTAAATTGGGATTCATATGAAAGATGTGATGATGTAATGGTACTGCAAAATTAAAGATAATTCCTGAAACTTTGGAATGTTTTCGCTCATTTTTTGGAAAGTTTCCACACGACGGCTCCCCACGGTGAAATTTCCGTAGCAAACGGCTCCTCCGATGAGAATGTTTTCTTGGCACGTCGGCCGGATATCAATTCCCGGGCCATTTGCGCTCCGGGCTTGGCTCCCGACATATCCACTGCCAGCTGAGGCACATTTATCCGCAGATTCATCGGTCGGTCGCTGAAGTTAACGGCTATCAGCAGCACTGCATCGTCGTCATAACGGAGAAATGCATAATTGCTGTGGGGCGAGAAGTCCGGATTCTCAAAGTTCACGTACATCAAGTCAAAGAATTTGCCTGCATACAAGGCACTCTCGGAGTTGAGAAGGCGCAGTGCATGCCGGTACATGCCGCGAAGTGCCAATTCATGTGAAGTGCTGCACTGTGTGAGCCAGCGGCGCAAAGTGGGCACTGACCAATAATCGAATATAGTGGTGCGCCCGTCGGCTCCGCTGAATCCTTCGGCATCCGCAGCCGGCTCGCCAAGTTCCTGGCCGGCATACAGCATGAAGGGAGCATTGGATATCATTGAGCTGACCACAAGCGAAGGGAGCACTTTAGTAGCGTCGGCCGCATACTGCGCCGATGCGAATCGCTGCTCGTCGTGGTTCTCCAGGAAATTAAGCATACGGTCGCCGATGCCGTCTATGCGTTGCCAGCAGTCGGTAATTCTGGCGGCCGAATGAAAATGAGTCTGTACGTCGCGGAGAGTATCGTAAAGATTAACCTTATCATAAAGATAATCGAAGCCGGCGCGATAGAGGAAATTCCGATACTGATTCACATCATAAATTTCGGCAATGAACTCCACCGAGGGATATTTATCCTTCACCTGGGGGATAGCCCATTCCCAGAAATCCACCGGTACCATGAATGCCATGTCGCAACGGAAAGCGTCGACACCTTTCGATGCCCAGAACCGCAGGATGCGCAGCATCTTTATCCATGTAGATGGCACTGGGGAGAAATGACACGTCCCGTCGCCATAATCTACTCCATAGTTGAGCTTTACAGTTTCATACCAGTCGTTCCTGCCCGGAAACGCCGTAAAGCAGTCGTTGCCCGAGGCTTTCGCAGGGAATTCATAGTAATCACCTATGTCAAAACCCGGATAAAACTGCTGGCGCGGGATATAATAGTAATTATTGGCCGGAGAGAAGAATTTTGTATTGTCATCGTGCAGACCGAAATCTTCCACACCGGCAGGTGCTGCATCGGAATGGTAGCAGCGTGCCACATGATTGGGCACAAAATCCATAACTACTCTCAGCCCGGCCCGATGAGTGCGCGATACGAGCGATTCGAACTCCTTCATCCGGTTAGGAACATCCACCGCCACATCAGGATCTATATCGTAATAATCTTTTATGGCATAAGGCGACCCCGCCTTCCCTTTCACCACCTTCGGATGATCAGGCCGGATACCATAAGCGGAATAGTCAGTGGCAGTAGCATGCTCTATGACACCAGTGTACCACACATGGGTAACGCCCAGATCGCGGATTTGCTTCAGCACACCGGAAGTTATATCGTTCAGTTTGCCTGAGCCGTTCTGCTCGATGGTGCCGTTAGGGACACAGTCGGGATTCGTATTGGAAAACAGACGGGGCAACATCTGATATATTACAGCCTTGCCATATTCAGGCAGTTTTAATCGGCTGGATATGCCGGAGGGTCTTACGTTAGGCATTGCGAATGTGATATATTAATGATGGTCAGTTCAATTTCAAATATCTAAGTAATGATTGCGGAAGATTTTTAAAGCTCTGTAGGCGCTATACGCCATCGTTCCAGTCACTTATGGCCCTGTGAGCCGCCGCATAGCCGCTGAGATATGCTTTTTTGATATCCTTGAGGTTAAACACCTGATAGCCTGCAAGATCAGGAGTAACGATTACACGATCGCACATCTGCATATCCTGCTGCTGGTTGGCTTTTGCCATGAGATTGTAGGTGCGCATAGCCATCTCCTTAATCGACTGACGATAGCGATAGTTTGACAGCGGCGACACATTGATGCCGATAAGCTTCTCGCATTTGTCGCGGATAATCCATGCCGGGAGATTCCGGAGCACTCCCCCATCTATATAATGAGTTCCGTCGATCTTTGTCGACTTAAATATGATAGGGATACTGCATGAGGCCTGTACGCGCTCACCTATCGGACCCTCGTGGAATTCGGCGGGTATCCCCTTATCCACATTGGTAGCACCGATGTAGCATGGTATCTTCAGATCTTCCAGCCGCTCAATCCCGACAGCTTTCTCAACAAATTTGCGAAAACTTGCCATCGAGAAAAGTCCGTCGCCGTTTCTCACGGAGAATTTGCAGAAATCGGTAAATTTGGCCTGCGAGAAAAGCGTCAGAATATTATCCAGCGGGATCCCGGCCGCATACATCACGGCCACGACCGAACCGGCCGACACTCCGGCAATGCAATCCGGAGTATATCCGGCTTCTTCAAGCGCCTTGAGGGCGCCGACATGAGCGAAACCTCTGGCTCCGCCTCCGCTTAATGCCACTCCAAGACGGTAAGGACGTTTAGGCTGCGGTTCGGAGAGATACTCCACGATTTTTTCTTTTATCTGATCAATCATGCCGTAGTAATCGGTTTGTGAGAATTATACTTATAATCTGCATTACCCTCGACGGTGGCATACGCCTTTGGCGTATTTTCCTGTATTTTGGCGTTTAATGCATCCCTTTTTGTATATAAACATCCGATGAGCCTCGAAAGTTTCATCTCAGTCTCCTCAAATTCGTCAGTAGCAACGGATTGCCCTGTAATCCCCCCTCCGCCATACATGCAGTATGGCCGCCCGTCGAACCGCAGCGAACGGAGATTGACAAAGGCCTGATAGCGACCGGGGGTAGCAATCCCTACAAAGCCGCCGTAGCAACCGCGCCGGTGGGGTTCATACTGAGCAATATCTCTTTTGGCTTCCTCCACAGGCCATCCGCATAAAGCCGGAGTAGGATTAATGGCATCTATCACCTTTTCGAGCAAATTGTCCCTGCTTACAGAGGTCACCGGAGTAGCCTCAATCTGGCAGCACAGATGCTCAATAGGTCCGAAGGTCACCGCCCGCAGAGGCGATTTTTTCACATTCATCCCCAATTCGCTAAGCCGCGATTCAAGAAAGTCGATCACAAATCGATTTTCACGGATATTTTTATCGTCCCATCCTTTGTCGTCAGCATCTGACGCGTCCTGATGGCGGCGAGTTCCGGCGAAGGCCATTGTAGCGAACCGGAGATGATTGATGTCACAGTCAATCAGCACTTCCGGCGAGGCGCCTAACCATCCGCCGGTCTCTGGTGTAAAATATATGAACCGAAGCGTATCGGGAAACTGACGGAAATATTTTTCTGCCACAAGTCCCCAGCTCAATCCCTCCGGAAGATGTCCGCAAATAGTGCGGCTATAGACGGTCTTTCCGTTTCGGGTGCGACACCGGGATATGATTTTTTCTACTGAATCTATATATCGGCCTAACCCTGTCGAAGCTTTCTCAATGGGAGCTATCCTTCCAAATCCCGCACAGGCGGCTCCTACCGTCTTTCGGTTGCGAAATGGCTCAAGCCATGGGCTGATGTCAAACTTTCGGTCTGCTTCGCCTCCGCGAAACCATAATGGAGCGTCTTCGCCGGGCAAGAAAGCCAGAGCAAACTCTTTGCCGTCGGCAAGAGCTGCATCTATCTGGCTTGCTATATTTTCTGGAAGGCTCATTATCAGACGTGACTGTTATTTTGTTACTACAGTGGCGATCAGCTCAAAAGGAAGTGCTTCTTTAACGTTTACTTCAACAAAATCTCCGGGGTGAAGCTTAATGGTCTTCTCAACCAGCACTTCGGGATCCACCTCCGGTGAATCCCACTGGGATCGGCCTACGTAATAATCTTCCTCCTCACGGTCGATTACCACCTCCATAGTCTGCCCGACTTTCTGCTGCTGAATCTCCATAGAGATATCCTCCTGAAGAGCCATAAGCTCCGAAAGGCGGTGCTGCTTCACATCGTCGGGCACATCGTCGGTGTAATGTTCAGCGGCATAAGTGCCTTCTTCTTCGCAATATGCGAAAGCGCCCATACGCTCAAAGCGCTGCTCGGCCACGAAATCCATCAGTTGGCGGAAGTCTTCTTCCGTCTCACCGGGGAATCCGACCATGAGAGTGGTGCGCAGATGAATCCCGGGCACTCTACGCCGGATTTCGGCAAGGAGGCATCGCGTCTGAGCCAGATCTATATGCCGGCGCATGCGTGTCAGCATATTATCCGAAGCATGTTGCAGGGCGATATCAAGATAGTTGCATACATTAGGATAACGAGCCATCACATCGAGCACATCCATCGGAAATTGAGCCGGATAGGCATAGTGCAGGCGAAGCCTTCGCACTCCTTCTATGTTCGCAAGCCGCTCTGTAAGTTCGGCCAAAGCAGCGTGGCCGTAGATGTCTGTGCCGTAGGCAGATAGGTCCTGCGCAATGATGTTAAACTCCTTAACGCCTCGGCCTACAAGCTTAACCACTTCTGCTTCAATGTCTTCTATTGCGCGCGAATGATGGCGTCCGGTGATGAGAGGGATGGCGCAGAATGCGCAGAAGCGGTTGCACCCTTCTGAAATCTTCAGGTATGCGTGATGACGCGGCGTGGTGATGACCCGGTCGTAAGAAGCTGAGCCGGGATGGCGATGAGCCAGATCTGAAGCCAACGCCGTCCAGTTGAATTTCCCGTAATATCTGTCCACTTCGGGAATCTCTTCCTTGAGCTGATCGGGATAGCGCTCCGAGAGGCAGCCCATCACGTAGAGTTCAGAAATTTCGCCTGATTTTTTTCGTTCAGCCTGCGCGAGGATCTCGTTGATGGATTCTTCTTTGGCATCGCCAATGAAGCCGCAAGTGTTGACCACCACGGCATCCGACGGCAGCTCGGAATCGTGCATTGTCTTGAATCCGGCTTCTTCCAGCATTTTGAGAAGTCGCTCGGAATCCACAAGATTCTTAGAGCATCCCAGACTGATTACATTTACCGTGCGCATATCAATCTGCAAAGAGCGACTCTACGAATTCTGCTTTGTGGAAGACCTGAAGGTCGTTAATCCCCTCGCCCAGACCGATATATTTCACCGGCACTTTAAACTGGTCTGAAATACCGATTACGACGCCGCCTTTGGCTGTACCGTCAAGCTTGGTGATAGCCAAAGCGTTAACATCGGTGGCGGCCACAAACTGCCGTGCCTGTTCGAAGGCGTTCTGGCCCGTAGAACCGTCAAGCACAAGGAGAACCTCGTCGGGCGCGCCTTCCACCACTTTGTGCATTACATTACGAATCTTCTGCAGTTCGTCCATCAGCCCCTTCTTATTGTGAAGACGGCCTGCAGTGTCGATAATCACGACATCATATCCGTTGGCCTTCGCCGATTGCAGAGTATCATATGCCACGGCTGCAGGATCGCTTCCAAGACGCTGTTTGACCACAGGCACTCCTGCTCTTTCGCCCCATGCATCGAGTTGTTCTATAGCTGCGGCGCGGAAAGTGTCGGCTGCCCCCAACATCACCTTATTCCCGGCTGCCTTGAAGCGGGCGGCAAGTTTGCCGATAGTAGTAGTCTTACCCACGCCATTCACTCCGACTACCATGATTACGTAGGGGCGGCGCTGCCCTTCCGGGAGAGTGAAGTCCGGGCGGTCAGGAGCGTCCGGATCGCTTTCTGCCAGAAGAGCGCATACCTCCTCGCGCAGAAGGCGGTTGAGCTCTGACGAACCGACATATTTATCGCGGGCTACACGCTGCTGCAGGCGGTCGATAATCTTCAGTGTGGTATCGACCCCGACATCGGAGGTGACGAATACCTCCTCCAGGTTGTCGAGCACATCGTCGTCGACCTTCGATTTCCCTGCCACGGCACGCGTAAGCTTCCCTATCAACCCCTCTTTTGTGCGTTCAAGCCCATGATCGAGGGTCTCTTTGTTCTCTTTTGAAAAGAATTTACTGAAAAATCCCATGCGTGAATCTTCTTTTGTCTATTTCAAGCTACAAATTTACGAATTAAGCCTCAACTCTCAAAATCGGAAATTGCAGAGCCAGCGAAAATTCCCCAATGAGTCGGAGGCCAGACATGGTTAAGGCCGGGTGCCTTTTCCAGACATCCGGCCTTAACGCGTAATAGATATTTAAAAGCTCTTTTTGTCGTTAGGAGAAAGTTGGTCGAAAGTATATTCCGA
>CAMEGQ010000110.1 GCA_945916235.1 uncultured Porphyromonadaceae bacterium
GGTCTCGTAAAATTCGATAAGTTTTTCGATGCTTGCGCGCTGCTTGTCAGTTTCGGCATACGGGAGAGCCTTGCGCAGATTGTCAACGATACGCACTATGGCGTCGGAATAGAGGCCGCCCACCTTATAGGGAAGCTCCACAATCTTGCCGTTTTGCTTTACTACCTTGGTATTCAGTCCGTAAGACACCGGCGTAGGATCCGAGGCATCCTTAAGTCCCTCGAAATAGGCCTCAACTTCAGCCTGAGTCACGCCCTCGCCGTACATATTGTTGGCTGATGTGAGGATAATATCCTGATTTTCTGCCTGATTTACGCGTTTGGCCATGTAGTCGGGGTCAAAAATCACACGGCTCAGCTCCTTGGCGTAGATGTCACGTGCATGCTCCACACCTTTGGGAAGCCCCGCGGGGAGAGCCTTGACCTGCGCGTCCATCCATTCGGCCGAAAAGCCGGGGACGAACTTGTCAGTGGAGTAATGATGGTGGATGCCATTGCCGAACTCAATCTGCTTCAGATAGGTCTCAAAAGCCTTGAACTGAGGATCCTGACGGTCACCCTTATAATTTGTATAGATCGCCTCGCAGAGCTGGCGCACGGCGAGATTGTAGCGTCCGTTCTGGTCCCAGAGGATATCGCGTCCGGCCAGTGCAGCCTCATTCAGATAATAGATAAACTTCTTCTGATCAAGCGACAGGTCGTCGAAACCCGGCACCGCATAGCGGAGCACCTCGATGTCGGCGAAGCGGTCCACGACCGTTCCCGACGGATTGTTGGGGTCGGTATTGTTAGCCATTACGGTAAGAGTTGCGGCAGCCATTGCTCCGGCTGCCCAGATTTTCGCAAATTTCATATAGTCAGATTAATAGGAGACGGGGTGATTATTCCACATAAAGTACGAGCCCTTTGAGGTATTCGCCTTCGGGGTGGTAGATGTTGACAGG
This sequence comes from uncultured Porphyromonadaceae bacterium, assembly GCA_945916235.1. Taxonomy (GTDB): domain Bacteria; phylum Bacteroidota; class Bacteroidia; order Bacteroidales; family Muribaculaceae; genus UBA7173. Next base: position 944 of record CAMEGQ010000110.1, read on the forward strand.
ATGATCGGCAGGCTGGGTGAGCTGATGGAGGATGCGCACCTTGCGGCCGCTCTGGGCTGCCGCTGAGAACACTGCAAGCCTGAACTGCTCGCGGCTTACGGCCTGTGAGCATGAGAAGGTGAAGAGGATGCCGCCGGGGGCTATCTTTTCAAAGGCCTTGAAGTTGAGCTTCTGGTAGCCTCGCAAAGCGTTGCGCAGGGCGCTGCGGTGTTTGGCGAAGGCCGGAGGGTCGAGGATGATAAGGTCGTAGGCATCCTGCGCCATATTGTCAAGGAATTTAAAGGCATCCTCGGCATAGGAGCGATGACGGCTGCAGCCCGGGAAATTCAGCTCCACATTGGCATCCGTGAGACGTACGGCCTTCTCCGACGAGTCGACCGAATGGACCTCCACGGCATCGCCGCGCAAGGCATATACCGAGAATCCGCCCGTGTAGCAGAACATGTTCAGCACCTTGCGGCCGCGGGCATAATGCTGCAGCAGCGAGCGGTTGTCGCGCTGATCGAGGAAGAAGCCGGTCTTCTGACCGCGCAGCCAGTCGATATTGAATTTCAGGGAGTTTTCTGTGGCTACGGCAGTCTCGAATCCACCCACGATATAGTCGTTCTGCGGATCAAGATGAGCCTTGTAAGGGAGGGTGGTTTCCGACTTGTAGTAGACATTGCGCACTCCGAGGCCAGGAAGCCCGACAATCTGGCGGGCGATGATCTGACGGGCGAAGTGCATGCCCGGCGAATGCGCCTGAAGCACAGCCGTAGGGCCGTATATGTCGACCACCAGGCCCGGCAGGAAGTCGCCCTCGCCATGCACCAGGCGGTAGGCATCGTTGTCCTCGCGGGCAAGGCCCAGAGCCTGACGCAGGCGCAGAGCCTGCTCCAGACGTGTTCGGAAGAAGTCGGGCGTAATCTCCGTATCGGCAAAGTCGAGCATACGCACAGCTATGCTTCCTATCTGGAAATGTCCCACGCCGACTATACGCGAGCGGTCGGCTGTTACCACCTTCACCACATCCCCCTCTTCCAGCCCTTCGGGCAGGGGGTCGGCAAGGGCTCCGGAGAATACCCAGGGGTGATAGCGGTCGAGCGATTCTTCTTTACCTTTCTTAAGGCGCAATATCTTGTAGTCCATAGGATTTTGCATATATCAGACCGGGAGGGTGCCTCACGGGCTTTCCCGGCTATTTAATTACAAAGCGGTACAGATCGTTGAAATTGGCATAGAGAAGCAGAGCCACCAGGAAGCACATGCCGGCGATCTGAGAGTATTCCAGCACCTTCTCCGAGGGTTTGCGGCGCGTAACCACTTCCCAAAGCAAGAACACCACATGGCCGCCGTCGAGCGCCGGGATGGGAATGATGTTCATGAACGCCAGAATAATCGACAGGAAGGCCGTCATCTCCCAGAATGTGCGCCAGTTCCATGCCGAGGGGAAAAGATTGCCGATAGCGCCGAAGCCGCCGATGCTCTCGGCTCCCGATTTGGTGAAGAGATACTTCAGGGAGCTTACATAGGTGGTCAGCTGGGATGTGCCGTCGTGGATGCCTACGGGAATGGCCTCCAGAAGGTTGTAGCGTGTGATGTCGCACTCAAACACCTCCTGCGGCATGCGCAGGCCGAAGCCAAGTTTCCCTTCTGCCGTGGGTACAGCCTTAAGAGTCAGGCTCTTGCCGTCGCGAATCACCTCTACGGGCACTTCCTTGCCGGCATACGCCTGCAGGGCGGGCACCAGTTCGGAGTAAGCTCTTGTGGTAGAGTCGCCTACGGCTATGATGCGGTCGCCCTCCTTCAGTCCGGCCTTGGCTGCGGGCTCACCGGGGAGCACCTGCTTGACAAACACCGGCACACGGATGGCCATTATGGGATCGTTCTGCGGCAGCGTCAGCAGGGCATTCTCCGGTAGTGCGATGTTGACGGTATCCCCCTGGCGGAGCACTGTCACCACCTTGGAATCAAGCATCCGGTAGATGACGTCGCGCTGACGCGAGTCGAGAAGCTCGCCGTCGGCCTCAAGCAGGATGTCGCCGTTGCGGAATCCGAGGGCCTGTGCCGCCGGGGTAAAGTCCATCCCTTCGTAGGCATTCCGGAAGGGGATAGTCTTCTCGCCCCAGTACCACGCTATGCCGGCGTAGATAATGATGGCCAGGATGAAATTGTTGATTACACCTCCGGTCATCACCAGCAGTCGCTGCCAGGCGGGTTTGGAGCGGAATTCCCACGGCTGAGGCTCCTGCTTCATCTGCTCCTTGTCCATCGACTCGTCGATCATGCCGGCAATCTTCACATAGCCTCCCAGCGGGAGCCAGCCGATGCCGTAGGTGGTCTCGGAGTTCTTCGGTTTCCACTTTGCCAGCGAGAACCAGGGGTTGAAGAATATGTAGAACTTCTCAACGCGGATTTTGAACAGACGCGCCCATAGGAAATGGCCCAGTTCGTGAATTATCACCAGCAGCGACAGGGCCAGCACCAGCTGCAGAGCTTTTATAAGGAATGTTTCCATTTTCAGAGATTTAGATTTTTGATTCGGCGAAGGCGCGGGCTTCGGCATTAAAAGTCACATAATCATCGAGCGTCGGAGCGGCAACGAACGGCATGGCCTCAAGAGTCTCCATGATAAGCTCATAGATGCGTTTGAAGCCTATCTTTTCGTGGAGGAAGGCAGCCACGGCCACTTCGTTGGCAGCATTGATGACGCAGGCGGCTGTGCCGCCGCGTTCCAGCGCATACTGGCCCAGCGTGATGCCGGGGAAGCGCTCAGTGTCAGGCTCTTCAAAGGTCAGATTCAGCATCTTATCGAGCGTAAGGGGCGAATCGGAGGTGGCGAGCCGGCGCGCATCTCCCAGAGCGTAACGGATGGGCAGACGCATGTCGGGCACTCCAAGCTGAGCCTTCACGGCGCCGTCGACGAACTCCACCATCGAGTGTACTATCGACTGAGGATGAACCACTGCCGTAATCTTTTCCTTCGGCATGTCGAAAAGCCAGCGGGCCTCGATGATTTCGAAAGCCTTGTTGACCATAGTGGCGGAGTCGATGGTAATCTTGGCGCCCATCGACCAGTTGGGATGCTTCAGGGCGTCGCGCATGGTCACGCTTCCGAGCTTTTCAGCCGGGAGAGTGCGGAACGGGCCGCCGGAAGCCGTAATGATGAGGCGGCGGACACGGGAGCGGTCCTCACCCACGAGACACTGGTATATGGCTGAATGTTCAGAGTCGACAGGCATCAGGCGCGAATGTGACTTGGCCAGAGCAGCCGTCACCAGTTCGCCGGCCACGACCATGGTCTCTTTATTCGCCAGAGCTATGTCCTTGCCGGCGCCTATGGCGCGCAGCGTGGGAGCCAGGCCGCTGTAGCCTACCGTTGCGGTCACTACCGTGTCGAAGCAGTCGGCCTCCATGGCGTCGTTGATGGCGTCCTGACCTGCGGCCGTGGCTATGCCGAGCGGCTGCAGGGCGTCGCGCAGCTTCCAGTAGAGCGTCTCGTCGGCGATGATGGCACGCTCTGGACGCCAGCGGATAGCCTGCTGAATGAGTGTGTCGACCTTGCGTCCGGCCACGAGCAGCGTCGGGGCGAACCGGTCGGGATGTTCCGAAATTACGTCAAGCGTCTGGGTGCCTATCGAACCTGTAGAGCCCAGAATGGCTATACGCTTGCGGTTGCTGTGTTGATTCACTGTGTTTTCTTCTTCCTTTCGGTCAAAAAATCAGCCGGACATGCCCCGCCCGGGGCTTGGTCGTCAGGCAAAAAAATTGCAAGTTGGCAGGTGCATTCCCTACCAACTTGCAAAGGTACAAAATTTTCCGTTATTTTTATAGAGGTCTTTTCAATAGTGGCTGTCGGAATTCAGTTCCGAAGGGGTCACCGGCTTTGAGGTCATCTTGTGCCATACATAAGCGATGTAGCCCACCACTACGGGGACGAGCACCGTGACCCATGCCATCACTTTCAGAGTGAACTCTGTCGACGAGCTGTTGTAGATCGTCAGCGAGCTCTGCGGGTCGGTGACCGACGGGAGGTAGGCGGTGTTGTTGTAGCCGCTGATGCAGAACAGACATACCACCACAGCCACCACTCCGGCGCCTGCCCACCAGAATCCGCCTTTGAATCCGGCGTCGAGAGCCGTGCGGAAGACTCCGTAGAGCACTAAAAGCACTCCGATGAGGAACGTAGCGCCTACCCACCAGAGGTCGATGAGGTTAAAGAAGTATTTGTAAGGCACCTTTACCACCAGGCCATCTTCCATCGTGGAGTAACCGTCGGCTGTGAAAAGCGCATAGAGAAAACAGAGGAACAGCATGGTGAACACCGTGCCGTTGATAAGCACACGGCGGCGCATCTGACGCGCAAAGCCTGCCTCATTGCCGCTGCGCACGCTGTACTCCAGAAAGAGCGCACCCATGGTGCGGGCAAGGAAGAGCACCGCGAAGCCCAGAAGCAGGCAGGGAAGAGAGAAGATCACGTCCCAGCCATGGCTCGGCCCCCAGGTGGAGATCACCGGCGAACCGGCATCGAGGATGCTGCCGCGGGCCACTGTGAAATCAGCCCCGAAAAACTGCATTCCGACGGCTTCGCCTAGCAGCACGCACCCTACAGCGCCATTGAACCAGAGGAACATGTCGTAAGTGGCTGTGCCGAATACATTTCCCGCTTTCGAGCGGAATTCATAGCTGAAAGCCTGCATCACAAAGCTCAGCAGGATTATCATCCACAGCCAGTAAGCCCCGCCGAAGCTCGTAGAGTAGTAGAGCGGGAAGGAGGCGAAGAAGGCTCCGCCAAACACCACCAGAGTGGTGAACGTCAGCTCCCACTTGCGCCCCAGAGCACTGACTATCAGAGCCTTGTCGGAGGCGTCGCGGGTTCCCATTATCATAGTTTGGCCTCCCTGCACAAAGAGCAGGAACACCAGCAGTCCGCCAAGCAGCGCAATCACGAACCACCAATATATCTGTAATGCTTCCATTATCTTGAGTCTTTATAAGTTACGAATTGAGGATGTCTTTTTTCGCGGCTTTGCGGATTTCGCGGGTCATGATGCTGACTTCAGCCACCAGCAGACCGGTGAATACTACCACAAACATCCAGAATGTCAGCTGCACGGAGCCGGCCGATATGGCGCTCACAGCCGCCCGGGTCGGCAGCAGCCCCTCGATGGTCCAGGGCTGGCGGCCCATTTCGGCCGTAACCCATCCGGCTTCGCTCACAATCCACACGACAGGGATGGTCAGCAGGCCGAAGAATACCACCCATCCGCTCTTCATAGCGCCCGGCTTGCGGTAGACAAGCAGCAGCATTGCGATGAAGAAGAGCAGCAGATAGCCGCCTCCGGCCACCATGATATGGAATGAATAGTACGTCAGCGCTACCGGCGGCACAGCCTCGTAGGGTGAATCCAGATAGCCGTAGCCGAAATATTTGAAATCGGCATCTATCGCCTTCTTGGCCACGGCCATAGCGGCGGTGTCACCGGCATTCATGGCTGCGCCGTAGTCGCGCAGAGCCTGCTGCACGGCCTTGCCGCGTACGATACGCTCGGCATAGCTTACAGTGTTGATAGTGTCGCCGTTGGCGTCAAGAGCCACGCCCTTGATCAGATCGTTGATACCGGCCACATAAGCGTCGGCATCGTGATAGGCCAAAACCGAAAGCCCCTTGGGGATAGAGATTTCAGCCAGAATAGGTTTCTCATTGTTTTCCAGGGTCTTATCGGGATTGATGATACCGAAAGCTACAAGCGGCGCACCCTTGCTGCCGTCGAAAAGCGCCTCCATGGCCGCAAGCTTCATAGGCTGACGGCGGGTAACCTCCACGGCCGAGCCGTCGCCGCTCCAGATGGTCAGCACGATGCCTGCCAGACCTACCCATGAAGCGATTTTGATGGAGTCTTTTGCCATCTCAGCGTTGGATTTCTTGAAGAGGAACCAGCAGCTCACGCCGACCACAAACACGGCACCGAGCACCCAGCCCGAAGCCACCGTATGGGCTATCTTGTTAAGAGCCATGGGCGAGAAAGCCACGTCGGCAAACGATACCATCACATTGCGCATCTGAGCCGGATCAAACTCCATCCCGACGGGATATTGCATCCAGGCATTTGCCACCAGAATCCAATAAGCCGACAGGCAGACGCCGATGGCAGTGAGCCATGTGGCAGTCAGATGAAAACCTCGGCTCACGCGTTTCCAGCCGAAGAACATCACGGCGATGAAGGTCGACTCAAGGAAGAAGGCCGCTATACCCTCGATAGCCAGCGGCGCTCCGAAAATGTCGCCTACGAACCATGAGTAGTTGCTCCAGTTCGTGCCGAACTCGAATTCGAGTATGATGCCCGTAGCCACACCGCAAGCAAAATTGATACCGAACAGCAGCATCCAGAATTTCGTAATCTTGAGCCAGCGCTCGTTGCCGGTCTTGTAATAGATGCTTTCCATGATGCCCACAATCAGCGAAAGGCCGATAGTGAGCGGTACGAAAAGCCAATGGATGATGGCCGTAAGGGCAAATTGCCCGCGCGACCAGTCGACAGTAGTTAAAAGTTCGTCCATGGTAGTTTGTTATAATTGTTATATTTTTGGTTCTATCTGTCGGTCAGGGCTGTACGGACCGCCTCGGCGCGCTCGGCGTCGGTGGAGTAATTCTCCTGGAGGATGTCGGGAAAGAAAAACAGCCTGAAGACCAGGAAAAGGATTGCAAGCTTGATGATGATCAGAAGCCACAGCTTGCGCCCGACGGTCATCTGGCGAAACCCGTCGACATACATTCTGTAGGCCTTGTATAAGAATCCTTTCATCCTTCGTTGTTGGCCAGCCCGAAGAGTGCCTGCAGGCTCGCGGCTTTGCGGCCGCCGGAGCATGAATCTGCGCTCTCGGATTGGATTTTTTCTTTGCAGAGAAAGATTTTTCAGCTAACTTTGCCATCCGGTTGCACCGCCTCTCCCCTGCAACACGCAA
>CAMEGQ010000111.1 GCA_945916235.1 uncultured Porphyromonadaceae bacterium
AAAAAAAATATCAGGCTGCGTCCCTGCGGGGCGCAGCCTGATTGTTTGTGGCATTCACCGGGGCATTAGAGCCTGGCCGTTAGCACATATTGTCGAACCGGCTCTTACATGATGCCGCGTTCGCGCAGTTTGCACTGCCAAGCCCATGCCGATTTCATGGTGTCGGCGATGGGTGTCTCAGCCTTCCAGCCGAGCACGGTGTTGGCGTAAGTCGGGTTGGCCCATACCTTCTCGATATCGCCGGCGCGGCGGCCTACGATCTTATGGGGCACCTTCACACCGGTGGCTGTCTCGAACGTGCTGATGAGTTCGAGCACTGACACGCCGTTGCCCGTACCGAGGTTGAAGATTTCAATCTTATCGTCGCTCTTGTCGTTGAGCATGCGCTCGATGGCAAGCACGTGAGCCTTGGCCAGGTCGACTACATCGATGTAGTCGCGGATGCACGACCCGTCGGGAGTGTTGTAGTCGTCGCCGAATACACTCAGTTCCTTGCGGATGCCCATAGCTGTCTGGGTAAGATAGGGTACGAGGTTCTGGGGCACTCCGTTGGGGAGTTCTCCGATCTCAGCCGAGGGATGAGCGCCTACGGGGTTGAAATAGCGCAGCAGGACGCTCTTGAACGGAGCGCCGGCATTGATCACGTCGGTGATAATCTCCTCGGAGATCTGCTTGGTGTTGCCGTAGGGCGAGGTAGCCTTCTTGATGGGCGACTGCTCGGTGACGGGGTTCACGTCGGGTTCGCCATAGACGGTACATGACGACGAGAATACGATCCCCTTCACGTCGTGCTGCTGCATCTCGTCCAGCAGGTTCATCAGAGTGTTGAGGTTGTTGCGGTAATAGAGCAAAGGTTTCTGCATCGACTCGCCCACAGCCTTGCTGGCTGCGAAGTTGATGATGCCTTTTATGTCGGTATATTTGGCAAACAGGGCGTCGAGGGCCTTGATGTCGGTGCAGTCGGCCTCCACGAAGTCGGGCATGATGCCGGTGATCTTCTCGATCCCTTTGAGCACATCCTTATTGGAGTTGGAAAGGTTGTCGATGATCACCACGGGATAGCCTGCCTGCTGCAGTTCGACCACGGTATGCGAACCGATATAGCCCGTACCGCCGGTCACTAATATGCGCGGTTTCATATATGTTGATTAATCAGTTGGAATGTTTTGGTTTTTGCGGTTTTTCTACTGAAAGAATCAGAAGAGTTTGGCGGGGTATGTGCCGTTCTGATGCAGTTCGGCGAATTTTGCAACCACACCGGGACGGTCGGCTGCGTAGGTTACGCCAAACCATTTCGAATCCGTATCGAGCACTTTCACTGTGGCTTCGCCTGAGTTGATGAGTGTGTCGATGCAAAGCGGGATGAAGAATTCAGCCTTAGGGGTGTTGATGTCCTTGTCAAGGAATTTGCGGAATTCGCGCTCTGAATAGTCGAAATAGTCGGGAGTGAAGCCCCAGAGGTTCATCGATACGGGAGTGGTGGGTTCAAGTGTCTGCACCTTGCCGTTTTCATCGGTGAACACGATATTGTGCTTGTCGTCGTAGCTGATGGCTGTGCGTTCTACCACAGAGGTCAGCAGTCCGTTTTTGTTTTCGCATACGCCGCGGGCCACAGATCCGTTCTCTGTCATGGTGTTGCCCACGCGGAAGCCTACCATGCAGTAGTCGCCCTTGCGGTCGTGGGGTTTCTGAAGTTCTGCGGCGATCACTTCGAATGCGTTGCGGCCGTAGAAGTCGTCGGCGTTGATTACGGCAAACGGTTCTTTGATCACATCCTTGCCCATCAGTACGGCATGGTTGGTACCCCAGGGTTTGGTGCGGTCGGCCGGGCAGGTATACCCTTCGGGAAGTTTGTCAGTGCTCTGGAACACTACTTCCACGGGCACATGGCCTTCATATTTCGACAGCACTTTGTCGCGGAAATCCTGCTCGAAGTCTTTGCGGATCACGAACACCACCTTGCCGAATCCGGCCTGAAGAGCGTCGTAGATTGAGTAGTCCATGATTGTTTCGCCGTTGGGGCCGAGCGAGTCGAGCTGCTTCAGACCGCCGTAGCGGCTGCCCATACCGGCTGCAAGAACAAAAAGTGAAGGTTTCATATAGTTTCTTTTTGATAGAATTGGTTGCTTTGGTGGGATTGTGCATAAGGCTGCAGGCCCGGATCGGCCGACAGCCTTATGGTTTGTGCGGACGGGGAGCGCATCGGCTCCCCGCGGGGAGATCAGAGTTTACGTGCGCCGTCGGAGATGATTACGGGATAAACTACGGGTTCGTGGCCGTATTTCTCGTTGAATTTCTTCTTGGCAGTGGCGATGAAGTTGTCGTAGAGGTCATTCTTCACCAGATTGATGGTGCAGCCGCCGAAGCCGCCGCCCATGATGCGCGAACCGGTCACGCCGCATTCCTTGGCGATGTCGTTGAGGTAGTCGAGCTCTTCGCACGATACTTCATAGTCTTTCGACAGGCCATGGTGGGTCTCATACATCTTCTGACCTACGGTCTCGCAGTCGCCTTTCTGGAGGGCGTCGCAAACGTCGAGCACGCGCTGCTTCTCTTCAATCACGTATTTTGCACGCGAGTAGTCCTCGGCCGAGATTTCGTCTTTCACCTTGTTGAGCATGTCGAGGTCGGCATCGCGGAGAGTCTCAACGCCAAGTTTGGCAGCCACGCGTTCGCACGACTGGCGGCGCTTGTTGTAGGGGGAATCAACCAGCGCATGTTTTACCTTCGAATCGAGGAGCACCAGTGTGTAGCCGTCGATGTTGAAGGGGTAGTATTCATATTCCATCGAGCGGCAGTCGAGACGCATCAGATGGTCTTTCTTTCCGAATACGGAAGCGAACTGGTCCATGATGCCGCAGTTGACACCGCAGTAATTGTGCTCGGTCGACTGGCCGATCTTGGCGAGTTCGAATTTATCAATCTTATTGTCGTTGAACAGGTCGTTCAGGGCATAGGCGAAGCAGCTTTCCAGTGCGGCCGACGAGCTCAGACCGGCACCCAGAGGTACATTGCCGGCGAACACGGCGTCGAAACCTTTCACTACGCCGCCGCGTTTGATGATTTCGCGGCAGATACCGAAGATATAGCGGGCCCACTGCTGTTTGGGAGCGTCTTCTTCTTTGAGACCGAATTCGCAGTATTCGTTGATATCGATTGAAAATACTTTCACCGTGTCGGTGCCGTTCGGACGGATTTCAGCCATGATGACTTTGTCGATGGCGCCGGGGAATACGAAGCCGCCGTTGTAGTCGGTGTGCTCACCGATGAGGTTGATACGACCGGCGGAAGCATACATCACGCCTTTTTCGCCGAATTTCTCTGCGAAAACGGCTTGAATTTTCTTTTCCATTTCTGCCATTGTGGGAGGATATTAATGATTTAAAGTAAGTTGATTTTCGGGTTAGTCTGTTTTTTCGGTTCCCTGCGTCTGCCCCAAGCCTTAGCGGGGGCTTCGAGTTTAGGAAGCCGTTGGCCATAGGCCGTCTCTGTATCGCAAATTTACAGAAAATCATCGGAACGGATATACAATTCCAGCCAAAATTCGCAAAAATTTCTTCAATGGGTCTAAATGTTGCGTTTTTCGCCCGGTAAAAACGGCTCCCGAAAGTTCTCATCCCCGATATATTGTCGAACCGGCTCTTAAAAAAGCCGGACAGGCTGCTCGGGTTGGGGGCAGCCTGTCCGGATATGAGGATATTCCCGGGAAGATACAGGGGAATTATTTCACGTCGATGGTGAGGGTAGCGGCTTTGACGCCGGGAGCTGTGACTGTCAGAGTGGCTTTGCCGGCTGTGGTGCCGGCACGCAGTATGGCGGTGGCGGCGCCGCTGAAGAGGTTCATCTTAGGTTGGTCGAAGCTGAGCAGGCAGGTAGGGTCGCCGTTGGCTGTAGCCAGGAATTCGGCATCCCCGCTGACGGTGAATTTCACCATCCGCGCGTCGTCGGGCACGATGTTCCCGTTCTTATCGGCCACCTGCACCGTGACATACACCAGGTCGTTGCCGTCGGCTTTGATCTCGGTGCGGTTGGGAGTGAGCACCAGGTGATGTGCCTTTCCGGCGGTGGCTACGGTGGATTCAGCCACGGGCTGTCCTTTCTCATCATAAGCTACCACATGCAGTTCTCCGGGCTGGAACACAACATCATCCCATATCAGGCGGTAGCGGTCCATGGCGATGGAGTCGTTGTGCAGACGCGAAGCCTGAGCTTTATCGCGTTCCCAGTAGGGGAGAGCAGCCAGTTCAGAATAGTCTACCTTGGCGTCTGCAGCCTTTGTCTTGCGTCCCATCGATTTGCCGTTGACAAACAGTTCGGCTGAGGGATAGGAGGTGTAGACCATCACCGGAGTCACCTTCCCTTCGCGTCCTTTCCAGTTCCAGTGGGGGAGGATATGCAGGGTGGCGTCATCCTTGTTCCATTGCGAGCGGTAGAGATAGTAGCGGTCTTTGGGGATAGAAGCCAGGTCGATGATGCCGAACACGCTCGAATGGTTGGGCCATGCGTCGGTATCGTAGGGCGAGGGCTCGCCAAGATAGTCGAATCCGGTCCAGACAAACTGGCCTATCATCCAGGGGTAGTCGTCGTCCATAGCGAAGTCGATGTCGGGGATATTGCTCCAGTAGCAGTATTCGGTGTCGTAACTGCTCGACTGATGGTTGTCGTGGACGGCGTTAGCCTCCAGACGTGCGGGAAATGCATAGCATCCGCGTGACGATACAGTGGAGGCGGTCTCAGTGCCGAGGATCAGACGCTGGGGGAGCACTTCATACGCCTTGCGGTAGTATTGCGGTTTGTAGTTGAAACCGGGGATGTCGAGGGCTGCGGCAAATCCATTGTCAAGCACAGCGCCGATTTGATCCATACCGCAGGTGACGGGGCGAGTGGGATCTTCGCGGTGGGCGATATCAAGTAGCATCTGCAGCTCCTGCACGCCGTCGGGCCCCCACTGGCTGGGCACCTCGTTGCCGATGCTCCACATCACCACCGAAGGCGCGTTGCGGTAATGGCGGATCATGTTGACCATATCCTTTTCAGCCCACTCGCCGAAGATTGACCCGTAGCCATTGGGGCTTTTGGGACGGAATCCCCAGTCGTCGAAGGGCTCTACCATCAGCATCATCCCCATCTCGTCGCAAAGCTCCACCAGTTCAGGAGCCGGCATATTGTGGGAGGTGCGGATGGCGTTGGCGCCCATGTCTTTCAGCATCTCAATCTGATGGCGCAGAGCGGAGCGGTTGACGGCTGCTCCGAGCGGACCCAGGTCGTGATGGTTGCAGACCCCTTTGAATTTGGTGTATTCGCCGTTGAGGAAGAATCCCTTTTCGGGGATATATTCCAGCGAGCGGATACCGAAACGTGTATCATACTGATCCACGGCTTCTCCGTCGACGCTCAGAGTGGTACGCGCGGTGTAGAGCCATGGTGTCTCTGTGCTCCAGCGCTGAGGCTTCTCTACGAGGAATTGCTGGGTGTAGGGCTGGCCTTGGCTGTGGTAGATGTTGCTGGAGGTGGCTACCGTCTTTCCGTCGGGATCGAGGATGTCGGTGGTGACGGTTACTGCCTCCCCCTTCTTTGCACCCTCGATCTGCATCTCCAGACGCACCGAAGCCTCATCGGCTGTGACATACGGAGTTGTCAGATATGTGCCCCATACGGGGATATGGACTCTGGAGGTGGTGATCAGATGCACGTTGCGGTAGAGGCCGGCGCCGGGATACCAGCGCGACGACTGCGGTTTGTTTCCCACGTCAACCTTCAGAGTGTTCGTGCCGGGACGGACCATACCGGCGGGGAGATTCAGATAGAAGGAGTTGTAGCCGTAAGCCCAGTGACCGGCCGGTTTGCCGTTGACTTCCACTGTGGGATTGCTCATGGCTCCGTCGAAGAGCAGGGTGAAGAATTGACCGGCGGTGTCGGGTACCTCAAAGGTGGTGGTATACTCGCCGCGGCCCATATAGGGCAGACCGCCTGTACGGCCTGTCTTGACTGTTTTCTCTGTCTCGCCGTTCTGCTCTACGGCCACTACCTGAAGGTCATGGGAGCGGTCGAAGGGTTCATGAATGGCCCAGTCGTGAGGCACGCGCACATTCTGAGCGGGGGTGCGATTGCCGAGACTGTCGATTTTGGAAAACTGCCAGTTGTATTCAAGCGTCTGGCTGGTGCGTCGCGCCTGAGCAGGCTGTGTGGCAGCCATGGCCAGAGCGGCGATACCGAGGGGGAGGATCAGAGGATATTTCATGTTGACTGGTTGGGTTGTTAAGGTTTTGGCTGATGCAATACCGGCGTTTTTTTACCGGCTCTCAATTGGCGGGAGTCAGCATATTCTGCACGAAAGCCTCGAGAGCTTCGTTGGGACGTCCGTTGACGAAAGCGCCTTTCTTGTAGCCTTCCTCCTCGGGTGCTTCTGGCTCCCAGTAGAAGATGCCTTCGAGGATGTCGCCTTTGGGATATTTCTCCATAATCTGGCGGATTGCTTTCTTGCCGGCCTTACCGTTGGTGTAGTGGAAACCGATTTCGCAGAGCATCACTTTCTTGCCGTAGCGATTGTGGAGGTATTCGATATTGGAGAGGCAATCGTTGACCGCTTTCTGGTTCAGGCTTACCGACCAGGGATTGCTGGTCTCAGTCTCAGGATAGAGCGACATGCCTATTACGTCGTATTTCACGTTGTTCTTTTTCATCAGGTCAAAGAACCATGTGTAGATGTCGCGGTTCTCCCCCTTGTCGAGGTGTGCTATCACTTCCGCCTTGGGGTATACGGCCTTGGCGGCTTCGTATCCGGCGTTGAAGTAGCGCGGGAATTCGTTGGCGTTCTGGTCTTTCATCAGTCCGTTAAGTTCCTGAAGGAATCCGGCACGGGTCTCGTTGCCGATCTGGACCCATTTTACGTCGATGCCGGCCGATTTCAGTCGGGTGAGAACTGACGTGACATGGTCGCGTATGTTCTGCACGGTCTGCTCGGGAGTTTTCAATTTCCAGGCTTCAGGTGCATGCTGCTGCGAGGGGTCGGCCCAGCTGTCGCTCATATGGAAGTCAATCATGAGGTTCATCCCCTGGGCGTGGGCGCGTTTGGCTTTTGCCAGCACATCTTCCACGCCGTTGTATCCGTTGGCGGGGTTCACCCATACGCGCAGGCGGATGGCGGTGACATTACATTCTTCGCGGAGAAGACGGAAGAGATCGGTCTCTTCGTTTTTCTTATTGTAGAACTTGTAGCCCTTGGCTTCGAGTTCGGTCACCCAGCTTACGTCGGCTCCACGTGCGAAATCAGCGGTGACTGCAGGCTTGTCGCCGCCACCCTGATTGTTGTTGTTATTGTTGTTGCCGGGAATGTTGGGCTCCGGTTCGTCGCTGCCGCAAGAGGCCATGGATACGGCCAGCGCGCAGGCGGCAATCCAGAGTGTGAGGTTCTTTAATTTCATATTGTTTTAAGGTTAATTTGTTTTCGTAGTAGTTTCTGGCATAAGATTCCGCGTCGGGTCATAAGCCATTGCTTATATCTTTCAAGGGTTATATCCTGACGCCTCTATATAACGAAGAATCAGCCCGGAAAGTGCTTAAAATCTGTTAAATGATTCGGTTACTCGGCCTTGGGTAGTCAAAAATAGTTGCATGCGGTCTCATTGCAGCCATATACCTTCCACAAGGGTAGTGGTTGGCGAGGCTGAGAGTAGGGCAGTGACGGTCAGCTGCACCTTCTCGATGTCGGAGGGATTGAGAGTGTGAGCCAGCGGGAAGGTATATGTGCGCGCGAGGAAGGTGGGATAG
>CAMEGQ010000112.1 GCA_945916235.1 uncultured Porphyromonadaceae bacterium
CATAGCAGAGATTGAGTTGTCTGCGTTATCTAAACAATGCCTCGGGAAACGGAGATTACATTCTCATTAGAATCCAGAATTTCGTGATGGTCAGAATCAAGCAACAAAATATCCCAAGAAAACAAACAGTTACAGCCTATTTTTATCCCTTTATTACATATAAAGGATGAATTACCGGTGCATGTAAAATGGTCACCGAATTCAAGGATGGCACCATCATTAACACAAATTTTCGTTCCCTGATTCAAGAAGCAACTTCCTTTAAAAATAATTGTTCCATCCTCTACATTCCAGATATTCGGGTTTGAAGATCTATCCAAAAAGTTTAGACAATGTTCTCCAATTCGAATTACGCCTCTGTGTTTATCGGTCGGAAACACAATCTTTCCTTTACATGATTTTAATTTAGTATATCGATAAATATAAATCGGTATTTTTCCATCCCCCCATATATATAATTGATATACAGCGTTTTAAACCAATCAATAGAAATAAAATTGCGTAAATGTCGAATTATATTCATAATTAAATATGGTTGAGGAGGCGGGTGGTGGAGGTGCGGACGTAGAGGAGGAGGGGAAGGTCGATGATGAGGGTGGAGAGGACGATGGCGGAGAGGGTGATGAGAGAGGATGAAGCTCCGGAGAGGATGGAAGATGACATGGGGAGGGGGAATGAAACTCCGGGGAGGGTGGTCGCCAACAGGCTGGGGAGGTGGGTGGTCAGGAAGGTGGGGAGATGGGTGGAGAGGAGGTAGGCGGTGAGGAGGTAGAGGGCGGTGAGGAGGAGGTTGAGGAGGGAGAAGCGAAGGTGGAGGTTGGTGGCGAGGAGGGTGACGGAGCCGGAGTACCAGAGGGAGTTGACCAGGAGGGTGACGAGGAAGGCGGCCATCAGGGGGTAGGAGAAGGTGACGGCGGAGGCGGTCCAGATGCGGTAGATGGTGGGGCCGAGGGTGAGCAGCAGGAGGCTGAGGATGAGGGCTACGGAGAAGGCTGTGAGGGTGGCCTGGCGGTAGAGGGTGCGCATCTGGGCGACGTCGCGGCGCGAGTAGGCGATGGCGAACTCGGGCCAGACGGAGTTGAGCACGAGGTTGACAAAGATCTTGACGAAGTTGCACATGGTGCGTGTGACGGTGAACACTACCACGAGCGATGCTCCGAAGTAGGCGTTGACTATCATAGTGGTGCCGTGGAGCACGGCGGAATAGCACATGGGGAAGGTCATCTGGCCTGCGCCGTTGACGAGGATAGTGCGCATGGTGGCGAGGTGCAAGCCGGCGGCTGTGGGGCGGAAGCGGAAGATGGCTGTGGAGCGCAGGGTCTTTACGATGGCGTTGATGAGGTATGGGATGCCCATCAGAGCGGCCATCAGGGGCATGGAGAGGTCGGAGATGAGGCTTACGGCGATGATGCCGACGGTGACGAGGCGCGACAGATGGTCCATGACGGTGACTTCATGGTAGCGGTGTACGGCGCGGAAGATGGAATCTGGCACATCCATGAGCATACCTATAAACGACTGGGTCACAAGCCAGAAGAGCACTCGGCGGGATTCTCCGTCGGGGATGCAACCGAGTGAGAGCCAGCGGCTTAGCGGTATATAGGAGCTGAGAAGGAGGAGTCCGCCGGCTATGAGGATGAAAAACAGGAGGATGAAGAAGCCGTTTGCGGTGAGCAGGCTGTTGCAGTCGTGGCGGTTGCCTTGCGCATAGGCCTGGGTGAAGGTGTTTTGCACTGCGGCATTGATGCCGAGGGCTATGAGGATGGTGAGTGAGGCCAGGGCGTTGAGCACTATCCAGTCGCCGTAGCGGTCGACTGACCAGTAGGTCAGGTAGAGCGGCACAAGCACCACCTGATTGAGCAGGTTGACGCTGATGCCGAAGAGGTTAGCCATTGCGTTTTTACGCAGGGGCGAGCTGTAGCGGGCAAATATGTCGGCTATTTTGCGGACGATGGTGATGGCTGTTTAGGGGTTGAGGTGGGGAGGAGGGAGGCGGAGAGCCAGTAGAGGAGGGCGAGGGTGGAGCCTGCGGCGAGGATGTAGCCTTCGGCGATGCCGAGGACGAGGAGGGCGAGGAGCAGGGGGAGGTAGAGGCTTCTGGCTTTCAGGGCGGGGATGAGCAGGGCGAGGTTGAGAGCGAGGAAGAGCAGGAGGCCGAGGATGCCGGTCTGGGCCAGAAGGCCGAGGTAGAGCGAGCCGGGTTCGCAGTTGGGCGACTGAGCTATCACTTCGTCGGAGTAAACGGCGTGGTGGTAGACTGTCTGGCGGCCTACGCCGATGCCGAAAAGCGGAGCCGTGCGGAATTCCTCGATGCGCGACTCCCAGAGCGGGGTGCGTGAGGATGCGGCCGAGCCATAGGCGATATTGAGCTGATGCTTAAAGACGAAGGCGTCGGTTGCGTTGCTGTCAAGGCTGAGCGAGGCAAGGGAGGCTGCGCCTACGACTATGGCGGAGATGATGGCGCGGCGGTTGCGGGCGAGGGCCCATACAGCAATCAGGCCTACGGCGAGGGCCACGGCGGCTATGCGCGAGGTGCCTACGAGCACCAT
Organism: uncultured Porphyromonadaceae bacterium; assembly: GCA_945916235.1. Taxonomy (GTDB): domain Bacteria; phylum Bacteroidota; class Bacteroidia; order Bacteroidales; family Muribaculaceae; genus UBA7173. Next base: position 2,550 of record CAMEGQ010000112.1, read on the forward strand.
GAGCGGCATGGGGAGGATGGCGGCGAAAAGGGCGATGGCGTTACACCGTCGGGTGGATTGCAGGCAGTAGAGAGCCACGAGAGCCACGGTGCAGAGAGCGGCGATGTGGGAGAGCCCTACCCCGCCGAACAGGATGCCGTGGAAGGGCTGCTCTATGGTGATGTCGTTAAGACGGTACCAGAGGTATTTGGCGGCGGAGAGCCACTGGAGGATGGTACAGAGGCCGAGGATGGCCCACAGGGAGGCGCGGCGGAGGCGCGTGAGCATCGGTGTGAACAGGAGCGGGCCGAGGGCTGCGAGCATCAGGGCGAAGTAGGCCAGACGCATCCAGGGGTGATACATTGAGGCGGGATCCTGGCGGAATGTGCCCACGCAGGCCTCCAGGAGTATTAGCAACGGGATAAGGGCCAGAGCGAGACGGCCTGATCGGGGCGCTGTCCTGTTTTCTTGTTTTCCTTGTTTATCGGGCCGGAAGAGCAGACCCAGAAGAAGGAATAGCACGAGCAGGGAGGCGTAGATGAGTGTGGAGCCTCCGGTGCCACCGTCTACTAAAAATAGCTTCACTGCAGCCAACACGGCGGCCACCACGGCACAGAGCCATGCGGCTACGCGCGGGCTGAGGGCAATGGGCGGAATATACGGGAGGGTGAACAGCTTCATTTTGTGGAGGTTATGAGGTCTATTGAGCTTGGGATTCGAGGCGCAGAGCCATGCGCAGACGCGGATGGAGCGAAGGGCGACGCAGCAGGGCGTCGTAGATCTTTGCAGGCTCCGGCAGGCCGGAAGAAGGCCATGAGAGCGAACTGTTGAGCAGGGCCAGCAGAGTCTCGTCGGAGAGCGAGGCCAAGGCCGACGGGCTCCCGAGTGAAGATGACAGTCGGTGCGAAGAGGATTGGAGGCTGCGGAGTGTATCCTGAGGGATCCGGCCAAGGGCTGCGGCCCGGCGCAGGAAATCAAGGCGGCGCAGATGCTCGGATGTGACGGATAACCGGCTGGCTGACAAGCTTTCACGGCTTGCTGGCAGGCTTTCGCGTCTCCATTCGGAAAGACGGTGCGACAGCCAGTTGCGTTGTTTAGGCGTCAGCTCCGAGGGCAGGAGCGAGAGCAGTATGTTGGCTATAAACGAGGGTGCAACAGCCTGAGCGTCAGCCTCCCATGCCTCAAGGATGCGGGCCGTGGAGCGCCGGCGGATGGCCTCCGGAGTGGGATGCCCGTAGGCGAAGCGGTAGAGGAAATCGTAGCTTTCAAAGTGCACGGGGAGCATAGCTGGGGCGACGCGTGGCAGGCGAAGCTCCATGCGGATGCAGAGCTGCTGCATCTGCTCATTGAGGCGTGCTGTTGCCGGAGAAGCCACGGGTGGATAGTCCTGACCGCCCTCATCGGTGAAGGCTGCCATGAGATACCGCGCCTCGTAGGAAAGCTCCAGGGCCGAGGCGTCGTCATGTGCGGTATGCCGCGATGCTTCGCGCAACTGAGGCTGCCCGGAGGCGGCCAGGTCGGGAATTTGCGGGAGCTGTCGGCTGGGGTCGGGATTCATGCGAGAGATTAGCTTTGAGGCACTTTGCTGAGCAGGCCCAGAGGGATAAACGGGAGAGCCAGGGCACATACGCCCTTGATTTCCACTACGATACGGCGATCGTTGCGGATCTTGCGCACATAACCTTCATATCCTTCGAATCCACCGCCCATGACACGCACACGATCACCCTTGGCGAAGTCGTCGCGATGGTAGACCTCGCAGCGGTCGTTGTCGCCGGCGGTGAGAAGCATGAACAGGCGCATTTCGCGCTGCGAGATAGGGTGAAGCCGTCTGGAATCGGCATAGCGGTAGACCCAGAGGGCCGGCAGACGGCCTTCACGGGCATCACGCTCTATATCAAGCGCTTGTGAAGCCAAAGTACGGATAAAAAGGAGATGGGCCACTATAGGTCGCGGCTCCGACCATCGGCCGTCGGCCAGGCGGATGCGCTCACGCGGGCAAAAGGTCTCTATGCCCATGTCGGCGAGAGCAGCCTCAAGGGCTACGGTGCGCGGCGTCCTGACGGCAAACCACTGAGGGGCTATGTCAGCTTCCTCTGCAAGCAATGTGACTGGAATAATACGGGCTGAAAATCAGCCATTCGTGAGGTGGCCGCCTATTATTCTTCCTCCCCCCGGCGGCTGCAAGGGGAGATAAACACAACTGAGGCCCGCTCTTTGCCTGCTGACCCCGACACGGGACGAGGCGGCAAACTCGGGCCACCCTCTCTCCTTCTGACACAAAGGGCTCTGAGGGTCGTGTGAGCCTGATTAGCAGCCATTTTGGCGATTCCTGAGGAGGCCGAGCTGCAGGATGGCTTTTCCAAATGCAAAGGTATATAAACATGGGCACTTTTACCCCCGCCGAATGTTAATTTTTGTTAAACAAAACTTAACATTCGGCGGCGCTTCGCGGCGGACGGAAATAAATGCTTACATTTGCTTTAAAGAGCAGATATGGTTCCGGGGATGCAGAGGCATCCGGCCCTAAATCTGCCAAAAGCCTTAGAGAAAGCTAACGCAAAGAGCCTTCAACTTCTCGCGAAGGCTGCCAAAGCCAACGCGAAGACTGCCAAGGCCGGCTTTAAGCCCAACAAAGCAAACCTGACAGAAGAAAAAGCAATCCTTGCCGTATACCTAATTAATAAAGAGGCTGACATAATCTATCTACCGGTAACAATTCGAGTCGCTTACAAAAACCGATGTTTAACCTCTAAACCAACAAATTAGTTTGCAATCCATGAAACTCACAACCACGTTGGCCATGGCTCTGCTGTGTGCAGGGACAGCTATGGCCGAAACCGTCGCGATTTCCACGCCAAAAACGACGCTGGCCTATGATGCCACCAAAGGCGACCGCCTGCAGTATCTCTACTACGGCACGCGCCTGAGCGACACCGACCTGAAAGCCACCGCCGAGACGGCCGAAAAGACAGAAGGCTACCAGGCTTTCGGCACCAACTGCCCCTTCGAACCTGCCATTGCGGCCATTCACGCCAACGGCGACGCCTCGCTCGACCTGAGGGTGGACGATGTGACCACCGCTACGCAAGGCGATGGCAGTCAGCTGACTACGATTAAGCTCAAAGACACAGCCTACCCCTTCACCGTGGCTCTCAACTATCTGACCTACCCTGATGCGGATGTGATTCAGACCTGGAGCGAGATTACCAATGGCGAAGGTGGCCCCGTCACTCTGGAGAAGTTTGCCTCGGTTGAACTTCCCGTACGCCGCGGCGACGTCTGGCTGTCAAGTTTTTACGGCACATGGGGCAACGAGGCCCGACTGCTGGAGGAGCCGGTCACACCCGGAATGAAAACGGTGAAAAATCGCGACGGAGTACGCAACTCGCAGGATGCCCACGGCGAGGTGATGATCTCGCTTGACGGCAAGCCGCAGGAAAACCATGGCCGGGTAATCGGTGCAGCCGTCTGCTATACAGGCCCTTACAAAATCAGCATCGATACGCAGCATGACAACTGGCACCGCCTTTTCGCCGGTATCAGCGAGGATATGTCGGCCTACAAGCTTGAACCCGGCGAGACCTTCGCCACTCCCAAAGTAGCTCTGAGCTACTCTACCGAGGGTAAAGGCGGAGTAAGCCGCAATTTCCACCGCTGGGCACGCCGCCACGCGCTGGCCAACGGCGACAAAGAGCGCAAGGTTCTCCTGAACTCGTGGGAAGGCGTCTATCTTGACATCACCGAGACGGCCATGGACAGCATGATCAAGGATGTGGCCGCCATGGGCGGAGAGCTCTTCGTGATGGACGACGGATGGTTCGGCGACAAATACCGCCGAGTAAAAGACAATTCGTCGCTGGGCGACTGGGTTACCGACCGCGTGAAGCTGCCCCACGGCATCCAGGCGCTGGTAGACAAGACCAACAAGGCCGGCATCAGTTTCGGCATCTGGATAGAGCCCGAAATGGCCAACACCGTATCGGAGCTGTACGAGAAACATCCCGACTGGGTAATCAAGGCGCCCGCACGCGATGTGGCCACAGGCCGCGGCAGCACTCAGATAGTGCTCGATCTGGGCAATCCGGCAGTGCAGGACTTTGTGGTGGGCGTGGTAGACACCCTGATGACCAAATACCCCGATATCAACTACATAAAGTGGGACGCCAACATGGACGTCAAGACCATGGGGTCGCAATATCTGACTGCTGACCGCCAGAGCCACACATATATAGCGTATCACCGCGGGCTGGAGAACGCCCTGAAGCGTATCCGCGCCAAATATCCCGAACTCACCATCCAGGCATGCGCCTCGGGCGGCGGCCGAGTGAACTACGGGTTCCTCCCCTACTTCGACGAGTTCTGGACCAGCGACAATACCGACGCCCTGCAGAGAGTCTACATGCAGTGGGGCACGTCGCACTTCTTCCCCGCCATCGCCATGGCCTCGCACATCAGCGCTTCGCCCAACCATCAGACCGGACGCCGCGTGCCGCTGAAATTCCGTACCGACGTGGCCATGTCGGGACGACTGGGGATGGAGCTGCTCCCCTCGCAGCTGAGCGCTCAGGAGCGCGAGGTGTGCAAGAAAGCTATCAAGGAATACAAGGAGATACGCCCCACGGTGCAGTTTGGCGACCTCTACCGCCTGATTTCACCCTACGAAGGGAAAGGCGTGGCATCGCTGATGTATGTGAACGAGGCGAAGGACGAAGCCGTATGCTACTGGTATCGTCTGGAGAACTTCGTCAACGGCCACTACCCCACTCTGGTGATGGCCGGGCTCGATCCGAAGGCCACATACCGCATCAGCGAGGTAAACAGCCTGGGACGCAGGCCAATGCAACTGGAGGGCAGGACCTTCACGGGTGCCTACCTGATGGATCACGGCGTGGAAATGCCTGAAAATTACGAGGATGCATCAGCCGACGAGCGCCAGTTCTCGTCGAGGGTGCTGAAACTGACTAAGATTTAGAGCATATAACCGAATAGGGAACAGATGAGAGTGTATCGTAATTCGATTTTTTACGATGCACTCTCTTTTTTGCGCTCTGAGGTTTCGATATTTTTTTGGCGACTGATTTTTGGCGATTTTGCCAAAATATTCGATTCTCGGAGGGTAAAATTCTCAGGATAAGCAAAAACAGGCCGGAATGGGGCGTATTACCTCCATTTTTGGCCTGTTTCGCTATCTTTGAGCACATTTT
>CAMEGQ010000113.1 GCA_945916235.1 uncultured Porphyromonadaceae bacterium
CCGTGCGGAGTAGCCCGATGAGCCTATCCGTGCGGAGTAGCCCGATGAGCCTATCCGTGCGGAGTAGCCCGATGAGCCTATCTTTGCGCATTCGCCCCCGTTATCATTCTTAGAGCCATTGCCGGATTTGATTTTTTGCGGGTCTGTAATTTCTTTCAGCCATTCGATGCCGGCTTTAAACAATCCGGGGAGGCCGATTTCGGCATTCACTTTAATCCTACTTGAAACAGTCTTCTTTCCATCGCTTTCAGTTTCGCCGGACTGCTCGACTTCGCAATAGCGGTTATCGAGGATGTCGCCGTAGTAGTCAAGCACGTCGAAGGGATTTTCACACGCATGGAAGCCACTATTACATATGCTGATTGAGCCGTCGTGTTCGTATTCCTTGCCGACTTCGTATTGAAAGCCGCGACAGCATAGTGAGCTGTCGAAGCCCTTATATGCTTTGATTGTTTTATTCTCCATTATTAAAATTTGATTTCTCTGACTTGTGTATAAGTGCCTTTGAGTGTTATAGTATAGCCATGCGCTTCGAGCCAGCGTTTGGCGCGGCTCATAAACTGAATGACCTCCACGGGTTGTTTGCCGTCGAAGTCAGGGTCGGAAAAGGGAGTGGTTTTACTCCCCCCCCAACGGATTGCATATTACCGTAATTATTGTATCGCGTCTGAGTTCGTTTCTTCGCGATACATTCATTGCAATTGTCAGTATAGCCGCCCCATCGTGTAACCATAAATTGTGACAGCGGCAGCTCGCGTCCGCAGACTTTACATACTTTCGTTCCCATCATTCCGAGGCTATATAGTCAATCAATGCGGCTTTGGAGAAGAAACATTCCTGTTGACGCGCCGTAAGGAGCTTGCCGTTGTGGTCGTCGCCGCAGTATGTGATGTGGATTGCAGGAGCGGGGATGGTAGAACTTGTAATGGAGATTGAGCGGATTTCCATTTCTATGGCCTTGTAGTTCTGTAAGAGCCACACTTTGTCGCCGATGGCGAATTTGGTTTCGATTGTCATATTAGTCATTTATTAAATAGTTAAATTGTGGATGCGGCAGCTACGACGCTGCAACCGTTGGCGATGCGAGTGCTTCCACAGGCTTTCGCCTCACTCGCAGTTGTGAGCGGCATTTCCTCACTGTTCGCATCCGTTTGCCCCGCAGTGGACCTGGCGGGGCTTAGTCACATTATTTATCATGAAATAAAGATTTGTTTTACGCCACTCTTGGCGAAGGCGTCCTCACGGATTGGCCTGATCAGATTTCTACCTTATAAATAAACCTTAAACATTCTTGCCTAACCTTAGATTATACCTTTTGGCCGCATCTTCAGTCAGACTCTGCCAAAAGCAAGACTTGACAATGTGACTTATAACTTTATTCCTTCGGCGTCGGCTATGCACATAATGACAATGAGCAGCAGCAGAATAAATGCAGCCAAAGCTAAATTGCCCAATATGATAAGCGCCGATAATATCTTTCGTTTCATAGCTGTCGTGATTTTGAATTGTTGATTAAAAATAGCTCCCCGCGCCTCACGGCGAGAGGAGTTGCTCGATTTTATAAAAGGAAAAAATATTATATGAATACCTCCAAAAGTATTTGTAGCCTCGGTCGGGGTCGAACCGACGCGGACATGGCTGATATGAAGCTCTTGCCATGCTGCTCTGCCAATTGAGCTACGAGGCTTCCGTATATTTTACTGAGTTTGTTTCTCGTTGTCATGTTGTCTGACGAATGGCTGTACCGCACCGTTGTAGTCACTTTATCGTCAATCGTCGCACGGTCGCTACTCCGTGCCGTCTTAGCCCCTATGCTCTCGGCGGACAAGTCAACGCTTCTGCTTGTTCGGGTATTCTTACGCTTCGGGCTATGTTTCCGGCCAACATACAACCGGCTCCTTCAGCGCCCGCCGTTTTACGCTTTGCCCGGCGAGAGGGTCTGTCGCAACCGATTTGTTCGCCCTGTTCGGTCAGGGGTTCTTTTGCGGCTTTCAGCGCCGCAGGGCTGTTTATCGTCTGTTTCGGCTTATTGCCGAACGGGTGGCGGCTTCAATCTGGAGCTCGCGGTTGGTTTTCCGTCGGTCTGCGGCTTTCCAGTCGTCGATTTCTGTACGGCGGAAGTAGTTGCGGTTGGAATTACCCGATTTGTAACAGGGTATTTTGCCGTCGCTGACCATTGTGCGAATATGTCCGGGCGTTACGCCGAGGTATTGCGCTATTTCAGCAGTATTCATGACGTCTTTGTAGGGCGACGACGGGCGTCCGAGTATTTCCGTGAGCATGGTCTCTATACGGTCGAGTCGTGCTTCAAGCTGTTCAGTTGTCATTGTCGTCATCGTGTTTGTGTTTACGCTCGCTTATCTGATAGGCGGCATAGGTGTAAATTATGCCGATTAACAGTCCGAGACAGAAAGCTGGGATTAGGAGAGCGGTCATATGGCGGTCTGTTATCGGTTGAGAAACTTGTTGATGAAGTAACTTTGACCTTTGACGGTTACTTTGGGTGTTTTGGTCTCGTAGAGAACCCCGTCGTTGCCGGAGCGGACGCCTTTCTTTATCTCGAACAGTCCCATTTCGACGTATTGCTGATTGGGTATATTGCGGCGTTCGCCGTGTTTACCGAGATAGCCGTTGTCTCGCAGCCATTCGAAAAGTCGGTTCTGACCGATGGAGCAGCCGTTCTGCGAGATAATCTTGGCGAGTTCGCCGATGAGACAGGATGTCTTTGCAGTCATGAGGGCGTTTGCGAAGCCCACAAGGGGAGCGTCGGCTTTAATCTTTGCCTCGGCTATCTGCCTTAGCTGTCTTTCCTCTTTGAGTGTCTGAAAGACCTTGATTGCGTTGTCGGGGTCGGCAAGGAGGTTGTCAATCGTCTGCGGAGTGGCGAAAACTCCGTGCTTGCGGATAGAGGGCAAAACTTCCTCGTAAACCCAATCCTGAAACTTCTCTGCTTCGGGCTTCCGCGACTGAAAGATGCACTTGTAGAGGTTGGCTTCGTTGATGTAGGTCATTGACTGAACGCCGCCTGCTGTAAGGGTATCCATATTGCGGATACCCTTTTCAGAGAGCCGTTGTTTAACATTTCCCACATTGGATATTTCCAATGCCTTGCATACGTCAGCAAGACAGAACATTGGTTTATCATCTTCCGATATAGTTATCCTTATCTCGCCGAACTGCGGGTTGCTGAAAATCTGAATATCGTTCATGATTGGGTAGGGTATTTACTTAGTTAGACTTACGGTTACGGTCTGAGCGATGCTATCGAGCGACACTTTGTATTTATAGCCGTCGTCGCGTTTTTCAGACTTTATGTTGTAGGCGGTTGTTCTCGCGCTGCCGAACTCACGGATGCTGTCGCACTCCATAACGGACAATGCGCCCACGGGGGTATTCCGGCAAAACTCCGTCAGTTTTGTTGTCTCTGCTGCAAATTCTTTAATTCGTTTTAGTCTCATTTTATTTATTCAAGTTTTTCTTGATTTTAATTTGGAAAAACAAAAGAGAACAGTTAACTTTGCTGTTGATGATATGTGAGATAGCTCCGAAAAGCTGTCCTCCTTTGTTGTTGTCTTTTTCGTCTCGCTTGAACTAAGACACCGCAAAGGTAAAATGAATATTTGACGAGTCAAAGGAATATTTGACTTTTAACATATTTTTAACACTTTGCCTTCCATGAATGGAGAAACATTAAAAGCGCAATTGCTTAAAATAGAGCCTACTTTGGTTGAAGTTGCCAAAAAGTTGGATATGTCAAAACAAAACCTTGACGCTAAACTATCGACGGCAGACATCAAAACTGGTTTTATAGAACAGCTTGCGGCCATATACAATCGCCCCATAAGCTATTTCTTCGGGCGACCCGAATGCGCCGTCATTTCCGATATGTCACACCATTCAGACGGCGACAATGCCAAAGAGATACGCAAAGCCGGACGCGACTATTATGAAGAGTCTTGTCAAGTGGATAAGGTAGTGATTGATGCTCTAACAAAGGAAATAGAACACTTGACAGCTTTACTTGCCGAGAAAGACAAGCGCATCGACGTCCTTGAAAAGAGTTTGGCTCGAAAAGACGCCCAACTGGATAGGTTAATCGCTTTAATGGAAAAGAAATGAACGAGAATAATGAAAAGGGCTGCGCCTGCGTCCTCCGGGCAATCGCGTCTGTGGCCGAGGCTGCGCAGCTGTATTTTGACAAAAATAGTGATACGCAAGAGTGATCTATGGACGTAAATTCTGAGTTGACTCCAATCCTCCGATTACGCAAGTTCGTGGCGTGGGCGCGAATGCAAGGACTGTGCAAGTCTGAGTATGACTTTGAGCGTCAATGTAGTCTTAGCGCAAAGTATATACGCAACAACGTAAGCACGGGCAAAGGCGACATAGGAAGCAAAATACTCGGTCGTATTGTCAGTGCCTATCCGCAGCTCAATCTTGTGTGGCTCTGTACCGGCAAAGGTCAGATGGTACAGGGATTAGACGGCGGCATAGACTATAAACTGGCATACGACGGTGCGATGGCGCACATATCAGCCTTGAACAAGATTATCGAGAAAATAAAACGCGAAAAACAGATTTGATAACTTATGTAAATTTTCGCATTTCCCATTTTTTCTTTTTTTTCTTTTTTTCTTTTTTAAGTTTATTATTATACTGAAAATAAGGAATTAACTTTGATTAGGAAAACGGCTTTGAGTGTACCAGCCCCTTTTAGGAGACTTTGAAAATAAAATCATCCTATCTTGGAGCTGTCGAGAATTAACCCATCATGAGGTATCCGTATTCTCGCCTTAACCCGGTGGCTCGGGGTGGGGTTACTGTCATTGAAAAGCCCACTTTCGCACACGCATACAGTTTCAAGCCTGCGTCCTCCTTTCGTGCGTGCCCCGCCGGAATTACACCGGCAAGTTCGGGAGGTTGTTTACAGTCTCCGATTGGCCGAACGTTCGCTGACACCAAGCTCCAATCGTTGACTTTCGGTTCTTCTTTCTACTCCCGTCCGCAGTTCGTTCGCTTGGGGCAACAAAAAGAAGAACCTCGCACCAAGGGGAATGACGTGCGGGTTCTTCCGTTTCCGGCGATAATTCGTGTCGCCGTTATAGGTTCTCGGTATCACATTCCTTGATACGGAGGCAAAGTTAATGTGTTCATATGGCTTATGCAATAGTTTGGAGGTCAGCAAAATAACGACACGCGGATATGCTATAATAACAACATATCCGCGCTACACTTAGGCTTTAAATTTTAACTTTCTTTATACTTTGCCGAATATATCCGGGATGCGGTTGACTGCCGCCTGTTTGTTTTTGTCGAGTATTTTGGCGTAAATCTGAGTAGTTTCGATACTTTTGTGTCCGAGAAGTTTTGAAACGGTATATAGGTCAACGCCGAGGTCAAGCATCATGATTGCAAAAGTATGACGGGCGCAATGGAATGTGATGTGTTTGTTTATGCCGGCAGACCGCACCCATGCGGTTACGTTAATCCGTGCGTTCTGTAAGGACGTAAGACCGGGGAACACCAGCATATTATCCATTTCGCGTTCTCCCATAAGCTCGACGGCCTGCGGATTGAGGTCGAGATATTCACGTCCGCCGGTCTTTTGCTGTGTGAATACTATTCGCGTCGTTTGGCCGATAAGCTGTACGTCGCCCCATTTCAATTTCACGATGTCGCTCCAGCGCAATCCCGTAAGACAGGAGAATAGAAACGCACGACCGACTTTTTCATCGGGCGGAGGTGTCTGCGTGAGCTTGCGCAGCTCGTCAATCGTAAGGAACTCGCGGTCGGATTCCGGCTCTTTGAACCGCTCTACGGTCAGTGACGGATTATGACTGATGATGCCTTGTTTTACTGCCATTGACAAGGCGGAACACAGCTTCTGAAACATCAATGCTTTGGTGCCGTCTCCAATAGGTTTTGACTCGACGTTATGTTTGCGGTCGTCAATATCCCACTGCTTCGCTTTGGTGTCGAGATAGTCGCGGAAGCCCTGCACCCAATTATTTGTAATATCCTTAAATGTAATCGATTGGTCGGGTTCGTAACGTAATAAGTGCGCCAAACAGTTCTGCCAGCTTGTTTTTGTTGTTCCCTCTTTGCGGTTTATCAGGGACTCGATAAAATCGTAGAAACGCACTTTTGAGGGGTCGACGCTTTCGATACCCATTTGTCGCGAGTGCATTTCGATAACGCGCTGCGCCTTTATAACCTCGGCTTGGCGCATGGTTTCTTTATTCGCCGCTTTATCGGCCTTTGAATTTTCAGGGATTAGGTAGAGTTTTAGATATTCATAGGTTCGTTTGCCGTTTTTGCATATGTCGAGATAAAGCGCGATACGGCCATTAGGTCTTTTGCGTTGCCGCAGGTTGACAAAGTCTTTTGTGTTTAATTGTGTAGGCATAGTTCATATTATTTAGAATGTTTCTAAACTCGTTGGTGCGCATTGGTGCGCTAATTTTAGTGCGCACCATAAACGCACCACAAAGATAATATATTTACAATATACACACAATACACTTTGCTTACTTAAGTGTTATAGTGCGTATGCGTATTTAACTGAAAACTATGTTGTTTATGTGTTATTTGCGTAGTATTAGCGCGTGTAGTAGTAAAAGCCTTAAAATTCGCTGGTAAAATTTTAGCACTCTTTACTAATTTACTGAAAATCACTATTGTATTTGTTGATAGTGATTGTCAGCGCACCATAAACGCACCACGAATAATCGTTATTTTATTTGGAAAATCGCTTTTTACGCGCTTTTGCCATTTTCTATATTGATAGCTTTGTCAAATATTACATCATAGAAATTGTCAGATTGCACGGTAGGAGATAGACGATTTGTTGTGTCCTTTGGCCGTGAAAATATTGCCATTTTCTAATAAAACAGCTATCTTTGCGTAGTTCTTAACCACAGAGCCTAAGAAAGCCAAAAGAGCTTATTCCGAGTAATCGGGGTAGGCTCTTTTTAATTTGCATCAACGCATGGCTCAAAATCTTGGCGCTTTGTTTTACACACTGAACATCCGCGATATGACGGATGCAGACCTCCAGCGCATAAATAAAAAGCTCAAAAACCTCGGACTGGAGATTGACACAAAGAAGTTTCTCAACTCACTTGAAAAGGCTCTCGAATCTTATAATGGCAAGGATTTGGCGTTAAAAGTAGATAAACAGATACTGCACGATTCTATCCGCGACTCGCTTAAAAGTCAGCCTTTCCCGATAAGTGTGCGCGTTGAGGCGGCGAGCGCACAGCAGGCTGTCCGCGACGCACTGCAACACGCAGGATTGCAGCGTGGTTTTACCGCCGCAGACAAACGACAGCACGAGGCCGAGACAAAGCGTATGGCTGCAATGCAGGTTGCCGCCGCCAAAGCAGCTTTGGCCGAATCTAAAGCTGCCGCCGCCAATGCCCTTGCACAGCAGCGTCTCGCTTCGGCGCATAGGACTGTCAGACGCGCCACAGACTCACATATTCATTCCTCTATTTCGCTCGGCTCTGCCATGCGCGGCAATATCCGCATAGCAGGCGAACTCGGCCCGATGCTCGCTTCGGCTTATTCGGTGGTCGCCTTGAAAAACTTCATGACGAAAGTCGTAGAGATAGGTGGCGAACTGGAGAAACAGAAGCTCGCGATGAAAGCCATTCTCGGCGACGAAGGCATGGCAAACACCATAAGCTCGCAGATAAATTCACTGGCCGTCAAGTCGCCGTTCGG
>CAMEGQ010000114.1 GCA_945916235.1 uncultured Porphyromonadaceae bacterium
TGACTGATACCTCACGGTCATCGACGTTGGCACGGGTGAGGACGAAGTTCACAAGCTCTCCCTTTTCGTTGCACAGGAGATGCAGTTTGAAGCCGACGTACCATCCCATGGTGCTCTTGCCCTTGGCTGCGATGCCTTTGAACACCTTCATGTTGAACTCACGCTTGTTGTGTATCACCGGAATACAGGTGCTGTCAACAAAGCTGATCCCGGTGCATTCCCCGAAACAGGCAAGCCTCAGGAACACTGTCAGAGCCACGAAGCAACGCGGTATGATCTCGACAAAACGGTTGTACGAGAACCGGCGTGGGAACAAATTTTTGACCTATAGGCCTCTTTTGTTGACTGGTATGCTCGGATACGCTATTATCTTAACGACTGGAATTTCGCTCCGACATACATTTCTGATCAAGGCAAACCTGAAGGAGCTATCAACGGAATATGGGTAAAGTCAAAAAGTGACTGGTATATAACGGTAGGCTGGGCTAATTCAAACTGGAACGTCAAAGCTAACATATTGAATATGAGTCGATGGAGCTGGCGCAGCGACCGCAGGACAATGCACAGCAAGTATTATGATACTGTTGAACAAATATACAACGGAAGCAGTCACGCTCTGATACAACTGACCGCAACCTACACCTTCGGCTTCGGCAAAAAGGTAAACCGTGACAACGAGCCGAGTGTATCTGGTTCCGCCGCCTCCGGTATTTTGAAATAAATCGAAGGGGAGAATATGGAATGTCAGCAGATTATTCCGCGAGAAGCTGAGCGGCGGCTTCGGCGCATCGGCGGCCATCTATGGCGGCTGAAACGATGCCTCCGGCGTAGCCTGCACCTTCTCCACAAGGATAGAGACCCGATGTGGAAATGTGCTGCATGGTTTCGTTGTCGCGGGGTATGCGTATCGGTGATGAGGTGCGGGTTTCGGCTCCGATCAATACGGCATCATTGGTCAGAAAGCCGCGGGCCTTACGTCCGAAGTCAGCAAACCCTTTCTGAAGTCTTTTTGCCACAAATTCCGGAAGCAGGTGGTCGATGCGGGATGCATGAATGCCGGGAGCGTACGATGTCGGTGGAAGCGACTGTGAAGGCTTACCATTGACAAAGTCATGCATGCGTTGTGCCGGAGCGTTTTGAGATCCGTTGGCATCTGCGGAAAAGCGGTGTTCAATATCTTCCTGAAATTTCATCACCTTGAAGACGCCTTCATTCTCATATTCCTTCAGGTCTTCAGGAAGCACTTCTACCACCATCCCGGAATTGGCCCATTTTGAACCTCGCGACGCTGACGACATACCGTTGACTACGAGCTGCCCGTTCTCTGTGGCTGCCGGGATGATTGTGCCTCCGGGGCACATGCAGAAAGAATATACGCCTCGTCCGTCGACGCGTGTCAGCATCGAGTATTCAGCCGCAGGCAGGTATTTTCCCCTCCCCCCGGGATTGTGATATTGAATCCGGTCGATCAGAGACTGTGGATGCTCCAGACGAACTCCGACAGCTATGGCCTTCGGTTCGAGAGCCACTTTGGCATGATCGAGCATGCGATATGTGTCGCGGGCTGAATGGCCTGTTGCAAGGATTACCGGTCCGCGGAATGATGTACCGTCGGCTGTCACCACTCCCACCGCCTTACCCCCTTCAATGGTAAGCTGCTCCACGCGGGTGGAAAAATGTACTTCACCACCATGGCTGAGAATGGTCTCGCGGATGTTGCGGATAATAAGCGGTAGTTTGTCCGTGCCGATATGCGGATGCGCATCTACAAGGATGTCGCTATTTGCACCATGTACAACAAAAGCTTTCAGAATATCCTCCACTGAGCCGCGTTTTTTGCTGCGTGTGTAAAGCTTGCCGTCGGAATAGGCTCCGGCCCCACCCTCTCCAAAACAGTAATTGGAATCCGGGTCGACGGTGTTTTCCCTTGAGATGCGGGCCATGTCGGCCCCACGTTGATCTACGCTCTTGCCGCGCTCCAGCACTACGGGCTTGAGACCCAACTCCAGTAGCCGCAAAGCGGCAAAAAGTCCGGCTGGACCCGCACCCACAATAATCACCTGACGGCTGTCGGTGACATCCTTATAATCCGGCGGCGTAACGGCCAGCTCCGAGGGGTCTGGCTTTTGGTCAAGGTACACGTCCAAAGAGAGATTGATCATCACTTTCCGTTGACGCGCATCGATCGACCGCCGGCGGATTTTGATTTCTGCTATGCGGTTCACATCAACGCCCAAAGCGGTGGAGGCTGCTGCTTGCAGACGGAGCGGCGTAGCTGCTACCTCCGGCGAAACTTTCAGGTCAATACTCTCTTTCATTGCGATCTTATGGTTGAAATTTGTCAGTTATCTAAGTTAAGGATGCCAGGCATCTTTGAGCTGTTGCCCCTGACGCCTCAGCATCACAAGCATAGTCACCAGCGCCACTGCAAAGGCCAGGAAATCGCTGAATGTCATCGAAATCCATACGCCCGGGATGCCGAAGTAGCGCGGAAGAATGAGCAGAAATGGCAGAAGGAACAGCAATTGGCGCGTAAGCGAGAGGAAAATCGAGATCTGCGGCCGGCCAATCGACTGGAAGAAATTCTGGATTACTATCTGGCATCCGACCACAGGATAACAGATAAAGTAGATTCTGAATCCTTCACGGGCTATCTTGATCAGGGCCTCATCGGTGGTGAACAGCCGGCTGACTTCGTCGGGGAAACATTCGGTAATCACCCATCCGAGCGTTGTGATGGCCACCCCCAGATAGATGCCTCGCATGAGGGTCTGCTTCACGCGGCCCCACTGTTTGGCTCCGTAGTTAAATCCGAGTATAGGCTGCATACCCTGAGTTACGCCGAACACTACCATCACAAAAAACATCGTGGTGCGGTTCATTATTCCGAACGCTCCCACGGCCAGATTGCCATCGGCTCCTCCGTAGTCAAGCAGAGCTTTGTTGAGAAAAATTACCACGATGCAGGCGCATACGTTCATCAGGAACGGCGAAAGCCCGATAGCGTAGATTTTGTGCAGGATGTCGAGATTAAACCAGCTGCGGTGAATCTCAAAATGTATGTAGCTTTTCTTTGATAAAAAATGGTAAAGTACCCAGATGAAGGCGGCTGCCTGGCCGAAATTGGTGGCCCATGCCGCCCCGGCTATCCCCCAATGGAACACATAGATGAAGACCGGAGCGAGAATGACGTTGACCACCACCGACAGCAGCGCTGATATCATCGCCTTTTTGGGGTAGCCAGTGGCTCGCATCAGGTTGTTCAATCCGATGAATACATACGATACAGGCGTGAACAGCAGAATTACTTCCATGAACTCTCGGGCGTAGCTTATGGTCTGGTCCGTAGCCCCGAAGAAAAGCAGTATCTCGTCGAGAAAAAGGAGCGTCACACCGCCGAACACCACGGCATGGATAAGGCAGAAGGTCATCACATTGTTGACCACATCCGTGGCGCGAACGATCTTCTTCTGCCCCATGAAAATCGAACTGATGGTGGCACCTCCGGCAGCAATGAGCGTACAGAAAGCCATCACAAGATTCATCAGCGGGAGCGTGATTGCGAGGCCGGCGATTGCCATGGGTCCCACACCCTGACCGATAAAGATGCTGTCTACAATATTATAGACCGACACGGCCACAGAGGCTATGATGGCCGGAATGGAATATTGAATCAGCAGCCGACCGATGGGGAGAGTTCCCAAAGCGGTAGGATCAGACGTCTTGAGGGTTTTGCTTTCGGCGGGAGAAACGGACGTCGCCGGCGCAGCAAGTTCGCATGCCGGGGAAGCGGCCTGCGATGTCTGCTGCGCAGTGGTCGTCACATTGTTCTTATTGTTAAAACCTTTATCGCTCATCGACGTTTTCTATTTATAATGCAAATTAACAAAAAATCCCTCAGTTAGTGGTGTTAAATTTTGTAACTTTGCGGTTCAAATTTCCACTTTGGCCCTTTTGGCGCCACACTCTCAAGCATTTTTAATTCGTATGAAATATAAAGCAGCCTTATTTGACCTCGACGGTGTACTGATAGATTCCGAAACTCTCTACACAGAATTTTGGCAGCGTGTGGGCGAACGTCATCATCTCCCCTCGCCAACCTTCGCTCAGGACATCAAGGGCACTACACTTATAGATATTCTGGAAACACATTTTCCGGATCCGAAAGTCCGCGCAGATGTTGATAAGATGCTTCATCGGTTTGAGGACGAGATCGTTTATCCAATTTTTGATGGCGCTCTGGACTTTGTCGATGCAGTCCGTAGCCGTGGCGTAAAAACTGTGATTGTCACCAGCAGCGACAATCAGAAGATGGGAGTGCTTTACAGCCAGCATCCTGATTTCAGCAGTCATTTTGATGCAGTAGTCACCTCGGAAGATGTGACGCATTCCAAACCTGACCCTGAGCCTTATCAGGTTGGTGCGCGTAAAGCCGGAGCGGCGCCTGAAGAGAGCGTGGTGTTTGAAGATTCATTTCAGGGTCTTGAATCCGGACGCAGCGCCAAATGCAGGGTCGTTGGAATCACTACCACCAATCCTGAGACTAAGGTTGCCCCGCTCTCTGACTTTCATGCCCCCTCGCTTAAAGCGCTTCTTCCCAAAATCGACGAAATCTTCGGCTGACTCACAGCCGGATACCCCGTTAGCAATAGAAATAAATTAGCTGCCATAGCTCGATTGCTATGGCAGCATTTATTTTGTACGGCTCTAACATTCAGACTGCTTTAAAGCTCATGTCGAGACCCTTTACCGAATGGGTAAGCGCGCCCACGGAGATAAAGTCCACTCCACATTCGCCGTAGTCGCGAAGAGTCTCTATGGTGATACCTCCCGATGATTCGATTTCGACATCTTTGCCGGAATGTTTGTGGGGATCAGCTGCAAGCTCTTCCGGAGTCGCCGTATATTTGCGGATGTGCTCTACTGCTTCCTTGGTACGGGCCGGAGTAAAATTGTCGAGCATGATGCGATCGACTCCGGCTTCCAGAGCCTGATTAATCTCATCTGTATTGCGAACCTCAAGCTCAATCTGAAGATCTTTGCCGTTGGCTTTACACCAATCTTTCGCTGCCTTGACTGCCTGAGGAATACCGCCGGCAAAATCCACATGGTTATCTTTTATGAGAATCATATCGAAAAGGCCTATGCGATGATTGCTTCCTCCGCCGATTTTCACAGCCTCTTTTTCGAGAAGGCGCATGCCGGGAGTAGTCTTGCGGGTATCGAGCACTTTGGTATGCAGACCTTCAAGCCGACTCTGGTATTTGTCGGTCATGGTAGCTACGCCGCTCATGCGTTGCATGATGTTGAGCATGATGCGCTCGGTCTGAAGCAGCGAACGCACTCGGCCCTCCACCACAAAGGCGATGTCTCCCGGCTTTACGCGGGCTCCGTCGTTGATGAATACCGTCATTTTCAAATCCGGGTCGAATTTATCGAATACCTTGCGGGCTATATCCACACCGGCAAGAATCCCTTCTTGCTTTACAATCAATTGCTGGCGGCCTATCTCGTCCTCGGGGATAGTGGAAAGAGTGGTAGCATCGCCATCGCCTACATCTTCGGCAAATGCGAGTGTCAGCAGATCGTCGATCAGTTGGTCACGCGTTTTCATGTTATATAATGGGTTTTAGATTCGGCTTATTCTATCGAAGGCGCGCGAGGCTTTTTGCCTAATAGCCTTCTAATATCTGCAAAGTTACGGAAAATCTGCCGAAAAATCGTAATTTTGCAGTCTTACTTATCGTTTATAAGCGTTTACGCATTGTCAATAGCTCCCATGGCATCACTTCTACAGGTAGAACATCTCACAAAAAGTTTCGACGACCGGATTCTATTCAGCGACATCACCTTCGGAATCAACGAAGGTGACAAAATCGGACTGATAGCGAAAAACGGGATGGGTAAAACTACCCTGCTCCGCTGTCTCGCCGGCTTGGAATCGGCCGACAGCGGGTCGATAGTTGAGCGCAACGGATTGCGGATGTGTCTGCTGGAACAGATGCCGCAACTTGACGAATCTGCTACTGTGCTGCATGCTTGCATGCAGGGCGCCGGAGATGTAGTAAAAGCTGTAAACGATTATGAAATAGCCCTTAAGTCGGGTGATGCTGTCCGTATTGCCGATACGACAGCCGCAATGGATGCTGTCGGAGCATGGGACTATGAAGACCGCTTGCGTCAGCTCCTGTCGCAACTCGGAGTCGGAGATATGTTTGCCCTTATCGGTACTCTTTCCGGCGGTCAGCGGAAACGGGTGGCAATTGCCCGCGCAATACTTCAGCAGCCGCAGCTCCTCCTTCTCGACGAGCCTTCCAACCATCTTGACATCGAGTCAATCGAATGGCTCGAAGGCTACCTGTCGCGTGCCAAAATAGCTTTCCTGATGGTAACTCACGACCGATACCTCCTCGATCGCGTATGCACCAAGATTTTCGAAATCGACCGCACGAATGTTTATGAGTACGCAGGCAATTACGATAATTATCTTCGCCGGCGTCAGGAGCGCATCGATGCCATGTCGGCCGAACTCGCCAAGGTGAAGAATCTGCTTCGAAAAGAACAGGAATGGATGAACCGTCAGCCTCAGGCTCGCGCCGGAAAGGCGAAATACCGCATCGACAACTATTACGATCTGCGTCAGCGTGCTGCCGTCGATTTGCGCGAGCGAAATGTCTGCCTGCAGGTCAAATCGTCATATATCGGTTCTAAAATCTTCGAAGCCAATGGGATAAGCAAACGTTTTGGCGACAAAGTCGTGCTTGATGATTTTAACTATATATTCTCCCGGTATGAGAAAGTCGGAATCATAGGCCATAACGGTGTAGGCAAATCTACTTTCATAAAAATGCTTCTCGGAGAAGTCATGGCTGATAGCGGTAGCTGGGATATAGGTCAGACCGTTAATTTCGGATATTATTCTCAGCAAGGCATTTCTTTCCGACCCGACAAAAAGGTGATTGATGTGATTTCAGAGATTGCGGATGATATTATATTAAACGAGGGTCAGCAGCGGCTCTCCCCTTCTCAATTCCTTCAGCAATTCCTTTTCACCCCGGCCGACCAGCAGAAACTTGTGGCCAAACTAAGCGGCGGCGAAAAGAGCCGGCTTTATCTTGCGTCAATTCTGATCCGGCAACCCAATTTCCTTGTCCTTGATGAACCGACAAACAATCTGGATATTGTGACCCTTGGCGTACTTGAACAATATCTTGCCGATTTCAAAGGGTGCGCTATAATCGTCAGTCACGACCGATTTTTTCTCGACAGCGTAGTCGACCATCTTTTCGTGTTCGAAGGAGATGGAGTGGTGAAAGATTTCCCTGGCAATTATTCTGACTATCGCGAGATGCGAAAAGCCGAAGCGGTTGCTGCTGAGAAGGCTGCAAAGGAGTTGGAAGCCAAACAAAAGCAGAAAACGCCTGAACCTAAAGCGCCATCCACGCGTCCGGCCAAACTTTCCT
This sequence comes from uncultured Porphyromonadaceae bacterium, assembly GCA_945916235.1. Classification (GTDB taxonomy): domain Bacteria; phylum Bacteroidota; class Bacteroidia; order Bacteroidales; family Muribaculaceae; genus UBA7173. The sequence continues at coordinate 7,464 of CAMEGQ010000114.1, forward strand.
TCAAGGAACGGAAGGAGATGGAGACACTTGAAAGTGAACTTGAATCGCTCAATGCTGAGAAGGCGGCTCTCGAAGCTAAATTCAACTCGGGCGAAACATTGCCCGATATTCTGGCGTTGTCGGCCCGATATGAAGAGGTGAAGTTGCTTCTCGACGATAAGGAATTGCGCTGGCTTGAGCTTTCAGAGAAAGCCTAAAAACGCGAGTTCGGGATAAAGGAAGTGATGTCGACAAACATATATAGAGATGCAA
>CAMEGQ010000115.1 GCA_945916235.1 uncultured Porphyromonadaceae bacterium
GTAAGACCGGGTACGAAGTCATGCAGAGCTATGTGATGCACAAGCCGGCAAACGACCCGATCTTTACATTCATTGAGAAAAAACGCAGTGAAGGGAAATGCGGTAAACTTGCCATGGTGGCAGGCTTGAATAAGTTCCTCCGAGTCTATTATGGCAAGGTCACAGAGCTCTACCGCAGTTTGTCGGCAATAGAATGAGCTGAGATCTCCAATACTTTATTTGAGGCGGCCAAGCGATCCGCTTTGCCGTCTCTGCTTTGCTATGCTCTTTTTCTGCCTATAACTTTTTTTAATTAGGGCTTGACTTTTTAGCAGGTTTCCAGCGGTGCGTTTTTAGAACAAAAAGCGTGGCTGCGATAGCTTCAATTTTCCACTTCATTTTTCACAAAAACCGTGGTATACTGTTTATGAGGTGAGGACTGTGCAGTTTCGACCGTTTGTTTATGATGCCGCCAATCAGCAGGTGCCTGTGGCTATGGAATCGATGACACCGCAGGATGCCGCGTTGACAGACCGAGAACCGTTGTGGCAGACCTCTTGGGCGAGCGAATACTTAGCTGACGAAAACTATGAAAAATACGCGGCCAGAGTTGGAGATGAGCTGATTGCTCTGGCAGCATATGAGGTCCTTCCGACTGCGCTGGTCGTACACATTGTGTATATGGAGGCACAGCCCGAGTCAAATCCCACACTCGACGGAGGAACCCCGAAGTACAGAGGGATAGGGAGGCTGCTGATCGCCTATGGCATCAAGCTGTCCATTGACAGCGGTTTGACCGGCGATGTGGTGCTTGAAGCGAAGACGACGAGCTTGGCAAAGCATTATGAGGAAGACTTTGGGGCCGTTTTACTTCCAACCTTTCAATCTTCCGCGCCAAGGTATTTGATTGCGGACGAAGCTGCCAAACGAATTTTCTTCACCTATCTGGATTGATTTTCTGCGAGGAGGTGCTTTGCATGGATATGAATAAAATTAGACCGGCATCTGATGCGGCGTGGTATTGCCGCAAGGATGCAGAGGAAGAACGTTTTTATGAGATATTCTTTCAACTGTGCCGCAAATACAGTGTGCGTTGGGCAAGCGCCACACCGAAGGAGAAAAGCTTTATTGAAGAAGTGACTCGCGTTACCTATGAGCGGGACAGAGCGCAGAGGCTCGGCTTACCGCTGTCGGAGGTGCGTCCCTCGTTCGCGTCCTGAAAGCGCTTTGACCCACACCGTGACCCACACGGGGAAATGAGCGGACGGAAACAATGGAGCAAACAGGCTGCGACCTCATCCTTTTTGGACAAAAAAACGCCGCAAAGCCTTATACAGCAAGGGCTGGAAGGCTCTACGGCAGTTGGTAAGGATGAGGTCGGCAGTTCGAATCTGCCCAGCAGCTCCAGAAAAGTCCTGAAATCACTACGATTTCGGGACTTTTGCTTTAGATGAAAACCTTGAGGGGCATCAAAAACCTTGAGAAAACCTTGAGCTTAAAATAAGACGATGGACGTTAGGTTTGTCCATCGTCTTTTTCTTTTGCTTTTTTGGGTTTAATTCTGATTGCGCAATTAGGGGCTGTCTGAGCAGCATCGGCCAATTCTCCACCGGCTAATCTACGCTTGCGTCTTATTGTGGCATTATTGCTGCCGTCCTTTAGTGTAAGCTGTCTTTCAGCCATATCACGGAGATAGTACGTCTCATTTTTGTTCTTTGATTTGAACATCTCATTGAAGAATTTTTCAGGAATATCCGTGTTCCCTGCTTCTTTCTTCAAATCCTCAATCTCAATCCGATTTTTAAGGAAGTCATTCAGCACCTCGGACTCAAAAGAGAGCACCGGCGTTCCTTCTTCGTCACAGAGCAGATTTATTCCCTCGTAGTCAGTAAGCCTTGTAATAAATTCTGCTACGTCTTTTTCGCTTCTGACGCTCTCAACGGATTTATCCATTCGACCGGCAAGGTAGTCAATGGACGTGTTGAGGTAATCAGCAATGGCATATAGCTTATCTATGGACGGTATAGCCTGACCGGATTCATAGTAGGTCATGGAGCTTGGCGCAATATTGAGGTCATGTGCCATCTCTGCCTTGGTTACGTTACGTTCCTCACGGCAGTTTTTCAGGCGACTGGCTAAAATAGAGCTGTCGATTTTTACGGGCTTGTTATACATACGGCATCCCTCCGCATTTGATTATAGCGAGGGAAAGTCAGTTCGTCAATTAAAATTTGCGTAAATTGAAGAATATTTTATTAACCTATTGACAACCGCTTAAAGGGGATATATAATTCAGCCATAATAAAGAGTTAACGTTGATTGAATGACAACATTCAATAAAACCTGACAGAAACGGCTTCCGTTCAAGCGCGCAGGGCGGAATAGTTTTTGAGAAAGAAGTTAGCGTTAATTCAACCAACAAAAAGGAGTTTATTCAAATGAGCGTATTTTTGACAATCAAAGAGACAGCCACACGCAGCGGACTAAGCCAGTTTTATATCCGTAATCGGTGTAAGGATGGGACGATTCCTCACCGAATGATGGGTATTAAGTACATGGTTGATTATGAGGCATTCATTGAGCGTGAGCACAGACTGGCGGCACAGTCTGTTGCTCACCAGTAAGGAGGGCATTATGCCAGCTACAAGAAAGCGCCAACGAAAAAACGGCAGCGTTTACTATGAGATTTCCGTTAGCAGAGGCTATGGCAAATCGGCTTATACGATGCGATGGGATGCACCGGAGGGCCTGAGTGCAAAGACCATCAAGGCAAGACTGCAGCAAGCAGCGTATGAGTTCGAGCAGGATTGCAGGGCGGGAAAGGTCAAGACACGCGGCGAAAGAAAGGAGGAAGAGCGACAGGCAGCAATGAGGAGAGCGCTCGAAGCAAAAAACAGAATGACCGTTCAACGATTTTGCGACGAGACCTTTCTGCCTGATTTGCGCCTGAGATGTTCTGAGAACACAGCGTACAACTACCGCTTGCAGCTCGAAAAGCACATCTATCCCGATATTGGACAGATAGAGCTAAGTGAAATGAAGTCGGGGGACATCAATGAGCTGTTGAGGAAATACCAAGTGTCCGGCACTTCGCTGTCAACTGCGATAAAGGTCTATACCATTATCCGTGCGGTCATGAAAATGGCGTATAAGGACGAGCTGATAGACCGAAATCCGATGGACAGGGTAGACAGACCGAGAAGATACAAGGATTCAGGCACACCACAGGACCCAATGGCCTGCACGGTCGAAGAGCTTCAAAGGCTCCGTAAGGCGCTGGAGACGGAACCACTGCTATGGCAGACGCTTGTTCGGCTGCTGATTGACAGCGGAATGCGCGTCGGTGAATGTATTGGTCTGCTATGGAGGAATGTTGATTTTGAGGGGAACACGATTACGGTCGATGGGACTATGGTTTACTCACCGGATAAGGGCTCCTTTCGAGATACGACGAAGAACGGGAAGAGCAGGACCTTTGGCGTTGATGAAGAGACCATGAGGATGCTGGAAAGGCTAAAGGAGAAGCAAATGCTTACGGGGGAATCGTCGTATGTGTTCACCAACGAAAAAACAGGCAAGCCGCTGCATCCTGATTCGCCCCGAAACTACCTCAAAAAGCTCGGCGAGAAATGCGGTATTGAGGGACTTCATCCGCATATGCTGCGCCATAGCTTTGCGAGCGTAGCCATTACAAACGGCGCTGATATCGCAAGCGTTTCAGAAAAGCTGGGACACAGCGATAAAGCTGTGACGCTCCGAATGTATACCCACGCAGACAAGACGAGGATTGATAGAGCAAGCGAGATTTTCAGGACCGCACTCTCAGTAAAAGACAATCTGACAAATAAAATTGAAAAAAACAGGAGAATACTATGAATCTAAGCGAAATATATAATAAAATTGTTCTGAATGAGAAGAACAGAAAAGAAAAGGCAGCAAAGTACAAAAGCGAGTGGAGGCCAAGGCGCTGTGAGGATTATATCCTCCCAGCATTTAACATCCCTGAGAGCAGGTCGAAGAAATCGCAGAGGAAAAAGCTCTCTAAGGTCCTGGCCTTTGTGATGCGCGAGCGCAATATTCGAGCGTCTGAGGGATGCACGATTATGCCTATCCCCACGACCAACAAGAATATGCTTGCCATTGCAGGCACACCGGCCAACGTCACTAACCTCATTAAATTCATGTGTGAAATTGGCCTTATCAGTCCTGAGAGCGAGAAGTATCGCTTCGGATGTAAAAACGACAAGCTGAATTACGCCAAGACCTACCGCTATTACTACGACAACGAAGTAAAGCTCTTGGAATACTGTAAGCAAGAGGGCATAGAGGTGTTTCAGACGAAGAATCGGGGCAGAAGAAAGAAAATCGTCATACCGGATGCTTTTGGAATCAGCGTGAAAAATGTCTATGTTTCCTCACGCCTGAACCTCGTAAAGCCCAAGAATCTGTCCCGCGCGGAATTTGAAAATTGCCTTTCAGAGCTTTTGCATCAGAGATATCCTGACCTCAAAAAGTATCAGGAAATTGCCGATGAAATAAACGAAAAGCACTATGCTGATTATCCTGAGTTTAAGGTGAGATTTGAACTGAATTTCACTTGGGACAAAGAGAAAAATGCTGTCCAAGGGATTCGACTTCGAGCAACAAATAGTAGCGTATCAGCAAGCAATACAGAAGAACATGGTGAAAACTTTCATCGGCTCATCAAAAAAGAATTACTGGAAAAGCATGGATTAAATCTTTCCAAAGATGTGAAGTCCTCTGTACCAAGAATAACTTTATCTCTAAATCAACATCATTGGGAGAAAGAAAGTACAGACATCTATGAAAGAATTTATCAGGAATACATTCTTTCAGAAGTATGTCCCACCAATGGTACAATAGTTCAAAAGTTCGCGGAACTGAGAGAGGCTATCAAAAAATTGCACATGAGAGGTTATTTTGATACGGAGGAAAGCATTCGGAACCATACCCGCAACGCAATGGGGCATCGTGCGGTGGAGGATAAAGGCGAAATTGACGCGATAATGAAAGCATACCAATGCGCCGTTATCAAAGCCGAGGGCGGAAAGCTCTACGGAACGGAAATCTTCCTGCATGAGAGCTGTATCTATCTTGATGTGCTGAAAGAGCTCTTGGACAACGGCTATTTTTGTTGGGAGTGCTACGATGCGTTCTATGCCCGCAAGGAGGGCGTGACGCAGGAAGAATTTGAGAAGTATGTTGAGGCGTTGGTCGAGGAAAAGGCCAATGCGTACATCAAGCGCTATGATGAAATCATGGCATCGCAGAGATTTTCTGAAATCTCATAAGAATAACCGCAGCGCTCGTCCTCTATGTGATGTAAGGGATGGGCGCTCGCTTTTTTCTGATGGACTTGAAGTGAATAAATCAAAAAATTGCCTTATCGCCTTTCACAGACGATAGGGCAATTTCATTTTTCCAATCTGAACTTCAACAGCAGATATGGCTCAATTTCAAGGACGGTCGCAATGTTAAACAGCAGTTCCAAGGAAATACCGTCATGAGATATATGGACAGTTTGACTAAAAATCAAAGAAATAGAAATATTGCTATAAGCTATATTGACGAGCAAAACGTGGCGGAGTATAATAAATTGATAATGTATAAGATTGAGGTGATTCTACTTGAATACTGCAATCCTTATTATATTTTTTCTCTATATGTATTGTAGGTTCTGCGGTGATAGTGTTTCTGAACTTAACATTTTAGACATATTCATGATTACTTCTATAATTGGAGGGGTCGTGTACGGTATCTCAGCTGCCTTTTCAGCCGATAAGAAAAAGAATCAAAAGGAAAAGCCGACTGCACATCAAAAGCCTATCGCGATAAAAGAGTCCGCCACGCAAAAGAGTACCACTACACGCTGTCCTGATAGACGAATCCAAGACGCACGAGTGTATAGCCAGTTTGAAGAAATGGGTAGTCCTCAACCGCTTCAGGAAATCCAAAATACGCAAGTGTACCGCGAAAGCGTAACGGAAGAATTCGCTTCAGAAAGCCAAGTCCTATCAAAAACAGGGGCTATGGCAAATGGAATTGTGTCTATTTTTGAAAAATATAGTTCAGTCATATTGTTTGACGTTGAGACTTCAGGCCTGTCTCCATACAAAGACCAGATTATCGAATTAGCCGCTCAGCGACTCTATCAGAAGCCTGACGGACTATACGCAAAAGAGTTTCATTTCTATGTGAATCTCTATGACGGACACCAAATTAGTCGAGAGGCTGAAGCTGCCAATCATATCTCCGCGGCTTTTCTGCGCGAAAAAGGCGTTAGTGTAGAATCCGCCATATCTAAATTCAAGGATTTTATCGGAGATTCTGCTTTATTAGTTGCGCACAATGCGAATTTCGATATGCTCTTTGTCTCCACTGCCGCCTTAAAGGCTGACTGTCAATCTTTTTTTCAAAGCAGTGATGTTATTGATATGTTGCAATGTCTATTATCTATATTTTGCTTCAGCACATAGTCGACAGCAAAAAGGTGTTTTTTGAGAATAATAATGAAACGATGTACTCGACCGTTGCTGCGTTGCAGGATAGAATATCGGAGAAAAATGAAGAAATAGAAAGGCTCAAGGCTAATTCGTCTACTTACGAAAAAAGAATTGATGTATTGAATAATCAGATTCAAATTTTAACCAATGCACAGAGTAGAGAAACAAAAGAACTACTGCAGCCCTATAGTGAAGAGAACATTTTGCTTAAGCGAAAAATATCCGAATTAGAAGCTGAGCTAAAGAAAGAAATCGAGAAGAATGCAGAGCTGAATACTTTGCGGTCTTTTGTGTTTGATATCCAACGAGAGTATTATCCCGAGAAGAATTCTAAGAGCCTATCTGAGCTTACAAACGGGAAACGGATTATTGTGATAGGGGGGCATATCAACTGGCGGAATAATCTCAAAAACAAGTATCCGGCATTTCAAATATTTGATGGAAACATAAAGACAGCCGATTTATCGTCACTTCAATCAGCGGATTTTGTATTCTTAAATGTATCGAATATGAGCCATGCTTTGTATTATAAAGCAATGAACATTTTGAGAGAAAACGATATACCGTTTGATTACTTGGGACGAACAGTTAACCAAGAACTGTATGAGAAAGAAATGGCAGATATTTTGATTAAACATCAGATTGTAGCATAGTCCAGAATACCCACTTACTTCATGTACAATCACAACACGGTTTTCAAGTTGAAGTGAATAGGTTACACCATGTCATTTGTTCGCAAAAACTGTCGTCTTTTGGCTTCCTATATACCTATTGGGATTAGATATAGAGCGAGAAAAGACGACAGTTTTTGATAAGGCCGAATTTACATTTTGGAGTGAAGAAACATTTACTTGGATAGGTCAACATGTTTCTGGCGGAGCAAGGCATATAAGCTCAAGGTTTTCATCTAAAGTAAGATGAGACAGACTGTAAAAAACCTTGAGAAAAACCTTGAGCATCACCTTTTTAGCGCGTATAATAAGCCATAACAGCTTACAAGAGGCTTAAAACAAAAAAGCCGTGAAAGCGCTGAAAATAAAGGGAAATCTACAATAAGTTGTGATAAGAGAGCAAAAGAAAATCCTTACCGGCCAAAGTTGGTAAGGATGAGGTCGGCGGTAATATCCCAAATTTTGTGTAAACACCGTTTTCGGTGCAAAACAGAGCAAAA
>CAMEGQ010000116.1 GCA_945916235.1 uncultured Porphyromonadaceae bacterium
TCGTAGTCGTCGCTGTGCTCGTCGGGAATATCCACGTACACCTCAAACCACACGCACATCACCACAATACCACTCGGACGCATCGCCTGTTCGACGAGCGAACGCAAGTCGTAAAGCATCACTTTGCCGTCGGTGGCGTAATAACGCTCCGACAACAACTTACCTGTTTCCGTCGTTGAAATATCAACGTCGAGTTCTGCTGAACAAAAAAATCTTAAATTATGTTTTATAGTTGAACGCTCCGAAATTAGAAGCTCGAAAAAGTTATTAACTTACATTACGTCTAAATTACACCACAATGAAAAGAAATTATGCTCTATGGATGGCCACGGGATGTCTCGCGATTGCATCCGCCATTTCAGCTAATGCTCAGGAAACGGTATTCGTCGAGGAGGAATCCGTAAGCGTAGCCGATGTTTCCAATTGTAAAACCCAGTATTATGTCGACAAACACGACAATGTATTCCTGCAGTTAGGTGCCGGTGTAGGTGTGCCCATCGTCGAAAACGAACTTGACAACGGGCAGAATGCCAAACGCCACATGACAGCCATCTATAATCTTGGCGTCGGCAAATGGTTCTCGCCTTATCTCGGGTTCCGCTTCAGCGGTTACTACGGCTCGATGCACTGGGACAACGACAACTTCAGCAAAGCAAAGAAGGCCGAACTCGACTTCGACATTATGTGGGATATGTGCAACTCGCTCGGCGGTGTTAACCCCGACCGTCCTGTCAGCGTTATCCCGTTTGTAGGTGTCGGCGGTGCCCTGGTTTGGGACATCAATTCCGAAGGCTCCAACATCTATAAAAATGCTACTACGCTTCGCACTCGCGAATGGACCCTCCCAGTATCTGCCGGTATTCAGTTCCGCTTCCGTCTTTGCCGCTATGTTGATTTCTTCCTGGAAGGCCGCGCCGGATTCTACGGTGATAACTTCAATGGTTGCGCCTATAACAAGTCCATCGACATGTTCGTATCGGCTATCGGTGGTTTCAACATCAACTTCGGTGGTGTAAAATATCAGGCTTACAACCCCTGCAAAGATATGGCCTACATCAACACGCTCAACGGTCAGGTAAATGCCCTCCGTGGTGAACTCGCCGCCACTGCAGCAGCCCTCGCTGCCGCTGAAGCCCAGCTCCCCTGCCCCGAAGCTAAAGCAGCTCCCGCTGCAGCTCCTGTTGTTAACGCAGCTCCCATGATGTCGACCGTCCGCTTCGCCATCAACTCAGATAAGATTTCCGATGAAGAGATGGTCAACGTCTACAACACCGCTGAATACATGAAGGCTAACCCCAACCTCAACGTAGTGATCAAAGGCTTTGCTGACAAGGATACCGGTTCTGCCGAATACAATAAAGGCCTTTCCGAACGCCGCGCCAACGCTGTAGCCAACGCCCTTACCAAGACCTACGGCATCAACAGCAATCGCCTTACCATCGAAGGTGAAGGCAGCGCAGTTCAGCCCTACGATGTCAACAATTGGAACCGTATCGTAATCTTCGTCCCTGCCAATTGATGAAATCAATAACAAAACCTAAACAGGCTTTCCCCTGAAAGCCGCCTGCAAGGAGATGCGCCATCTGATGGCGCACCTCCTTTGCTGTCTTATCAAGGCTCCACTCCAGCGAACATTCACGCTATAATTCCCGATTTTACCGCTAATTCAGAAAAAATTCGTAAATTCGCATTGTCAAAACAACGAAAGAACAATCAATCAGATACTGTTATGGCAACGAAAAAACTAAAAATCAGGGACCTTACCCTGCGCGACGGACAGCAGAGCCTGTTCGCCACCCGATTGAAACAATCTGACATCGACCCGTTGCTTCCGCTTTACAAGGACGCCGGATTCTACATTATGGAAGTGTGGGGCGGCGCCGTTCCCGACTCCGTGATGCGCTATCTCGACGAATCCCCCTGGGTGCGTCTGCGCACCATCAGCAAAGCCATCGGCGGCAAATCGCTGCTGTCGGCTCTTTCGCGCGGACGCAACCTTTTCGGATATGTGCCCTACCCCGACTCTGTGCTTGAAGGTTTCTATAAAGAAGCTATCGCCAACGGTCTGAACGTAATGCGCATCTTCGACGCCCTCAACGATATCGACAACGTCAAAGAGTCAATCCGCCTCATCAACGAACTCGGCGGTATCGCCGATGCAGCAGTCTGCTACACCGTCGACCCCAAAGAAGAGGCTCCCGCCAAGAAAGGCTTCTTAGCTTCGCTCTTCGGCAAGAAAGAGAAAGCTCCCGAAAAGATCTTCACTGACGAATATTTCGTACAGAAAGCCGTCGAGATGGAGCGTCTGGGTGCAAAAATCATCACCCTCAAGGATATGGCAGGTCTGGTCAATCCGCTGCGCGCCGCCTCGATCATCGGCAAGCTGAAAGCTGCCGTGAAGGTGCCGGTTGATTTCCATACCCACTGTACCCCGGGCTATGGTCTGGCATCTTCGCTTATGGCTATCCTCAACGGCGTAGATATCCTCGATACCAATATATGGTTCTTCGGAGAAGGCTCCGCTGCTCCTGCCATCGAACTCGTCTACATCTTCTGCCAGAAACTGGGAGTGGAAGTTGACGTCAACATGGAGAAAGTGGGAGAAATCCGCGACCGTCTGGAAAGCATTCGCCGCAACCTGGCAGATGTCGACCTCAACAAAGACCACTTCCCCCGTCATTTCAACCCGTTGACCGACAAACTTCCTGCCGACATTGATGCCCTGTTCGACTCCGCCATCGCCGCCGCCAAGGCCGGCAACGAGGAGGTCCTGCTCGATGCATGCCACGCCATTGAAGACTATTTTGGATTCCCCAAGCCCAATCTGCTTGTGAAGGAAGCCGAAGTCCCCGGCGGTATGTACTCCAACATGGTCGCACAGCTTAAGGCTCTCAACTCTTCCGACCTTCTGGAAGACGCCATGAAGCTCATCCCCAAAGTTCGCCGCGACGCAGGTCTGGTACCCCTTGTTACACCTACATCACAGATTGTAGGCGCTCAGGCCGTCAACCTCGCAATCGACCGCAAAAAAGGTAACCCCGACTATACCAACACCTCCAACCAGTTTATCTCTCTGGTAAAAGGCGAATACGGTCATACTCCGGCTCCCATCGATCCGGCATTCCGCAAGAAAATCACCGGCGATGCCACAGAGCGTCCCTATGATGTATCGAAATACAAAAAACCGGAGAACCCCACCGTCGACGATCTCAGCGGCGTGAAGCTCGCCTCCAACAACGAGGAATACCTCCTGCTCGAACTGCTGCCCAACGTAGCCAACAAATTCCTGCGCAACCGCCGCGCTGAGGAATTCGCTGCCAACCAGCCCAAAGTAGAGGCTCCCGCTGAAGTTACGGCAGAAGTCAAGGCCGACGAGCCTATCACCGGCGAAGTATTCCGTGCGCCAATGGGTGGCCGTATCATCGAAATCGACGTTAAAGCCGGCGACAAAGTGAAGAAAGGCCAGAAGATGCTCGTCTATGAAGCCATGAAGATGGAAAACGACCTCGAGGCCGAACGCGACCTAACCGTAAAGCGCGTTTTCGTCACCGTAGACGAAGTAGTCGGCACCGACGCTCCGCTTATCGAATTTGAATAATCCCATACTAATGGCGCCGATTAAGGCAGAGTGATTCACAAGCAACTGTCCGCGCGCCTAAATACCATAACTTAGGGCCGTAGCAATACCTTTGCTGCGGCCCTAATCTCATCTTCACTTTTACCCCGGACACCATTAATGTTACATCAGATTCTCACTAATAAATTCCATACTCAGTAAAATAATTACTGAATTCAGTAATTATTTTAGCTATTTTTTGAAGAACATTTGGAAAATTGAGAAAACCTTCCTACCTTTGCAAACGCAAAACCGATGGTACCATGGCCGAGTGGTTAGGTAACGGTCTGCAAAACCGTTTACAGCGGTTCGATTCCGCTTGGTACCTCCAACGAACCCCGACATCAGCCGGGGTTTTCTCGTTAATATAGGATTATTACGTATTGCGGTTCGCTAAATAGAATCGCCACTCTAGGGTCAGCTGCAAAACTTTTGCAATCGATGCAATTGTCACCACCGCTACCATCCCCGGAATCGGGGTCTGCGGATTTTCCGGCACGTAGTACCCCTCGCTGTGTTTAAGCCGCCTCCCCTAAAGGGCCTAAAACATACCATCACCGAATTCTCCGCCAAAGGGGCCGACTATGTTGGTTTCGTCAGCAGAAGGCTTATAGATGTTTTTTGCGTCTTCTCGTTCGCATTTTTTATAAAACTCCGGTTATCACAAATCCATGATTCACGGATTTCTTGACGTATCCTTTGCTTTCGAGCCTCTGCAATACAAAATGCCCTTGGCCAGACCTCAATCCATTTCCAAAAGGTTCTCTTACGTTTCATTAATCAAGGGCTTTGTTTAAAAATTCGGTTATCAGCTGAGATGATGAAGTTTTGCTGCTATTCGACTCATCCCTTATCAGCGGCAATAGCTATATCGGAAGAGTTGTCGAGATTTTGGTGCGCGGCGCCCCTTCGCGTGTTTTCCTTCCAGCTACATCGCGAACTCTGCTGCTTCCAACACCTCCCATTTAAGAATATCCAATTGGTTTCCACAAATATAGCAAGATTATACGATTTATCTCACTGTTTCAAAAACAATAAAAGCCTCAGTTGGCTTCGTGGATGAGGCCACGGCGATAGGCAGCGAGCAACCGCATGAGATTGTCGACCTGCGTGGCAATCTCCCGGCCTTTGTCTGTATCGCGTACTTTCAGACGTTTGGCTTTATATTCGTTCAGGACAGTATTTGATATGATATCTTGTCCTTCCTCGATGGCCTTCTGACGCGACTCGAAGGGCTGATGCTGAACGAGCTGGAAACCGCGAGAATGATAGACAAGAGTGTAACCGGCTATACCAGTCTCCTTCTGGTAAGCACGGGAGAATCCGCCGTCGATCGCCAAAAGCTTACCGCCTGCCTTCACAGGATTCTCCCCCTTGGTGGTTTTCACCGGGACATGACCATTTATGATATGTGCGCCTTCGGTAGGCAATCCGAATTCTCGCAGGATATTATCGCAAATTTCCGGAGAGTCGTTAAGCTGATAATAATACCCCTTCACTTCCTCATGGGTCGTCTTGTCGGCAAGCATATATCGCTCGAAGGTAGCCATTTTCGATTTATCGAACAGAGGCGAATCGCTTCCACACCATAGATACCACATGTAATCCACCTCGTAGGCATTGTCAGTCACCTCATCGGGGATGCAGGCGATGCGCACAAGCTGATCCAGACGGTCAAGCAACCGTTTGCCAGACAACCGGTCGCCTGCCACCGCCACTTCACGGAAACTTCCGTCGGCATTCATCGGAATAGAGGCGTGGAACATCAGATTATTGTTGCGCGCAAGATACATCGACCCGTTCTGCAAAAGCAGATTCATATGTTTTTGCAGTTTTTCGCTGTTGACAAACGAATTATGCAGCGTATTGACGATTTTCTGTTCCGCCTCCGACAGACGGAACGGGTCGGCAGGATCGATAGTCGGGAAAAATTTATCGGTCAGTTCATACTCCTTGCCGTCAAGCATGATAGTGCCCTTGGCGTAATCAATCTTATCAAGCAGACTGCGGTCAGCCATGTTGAAGTCCGGACGCCGGGCAATCAACTGGGCCTCAAGTTTCCATTGAATCACACTTATGGCCTTATGCATCATAGCCATGATGCGCACCTCCTTGTCGGTATATACGCGGTGGGAGAATTTGATACGCGGCATATAGGCATCAAGACAAGCATCGGCATAGGCATCCATCGCCATCGTAGCCAACGGGAGCAGGTTGATACCGTAACCCTCCTCAAGCGTTTCGAGATTGCCGTAGCGCAACGAAATGCGCAGCACATTGGCAATCATGGCATCGTTGCCCGCAAAGGCACCCATCCACAGGATATCATGGTTGCCCCACTGTATGTCGACATTATGGTAGTCGCACAGTGTGTCCATAATAAGATGCGCACCAGCACCGCGGTCGTAGATATCCCCTACAATATGAAGAGAATCGATCACCAGCCTCTGAATCAGCTCACACATAGCCACGATGAAATCGTCGGCACGGCGTGTGGCGATAATCGTAGAGATAATCTGCTTGAAATAAGCCTGCTTGTTCAGATCGCTCTCCGTCTCATGCAGAAGTTCCTGGATAATATAACTGAAGTCGGCAGGGAGCGCCTTGTTCACCTTAGATCGGGTATATTTCGACGACACCGTCTGGCATACACGCACCAGACGATTTAACATCACCTCATACCATTCCGTCAGTTCGCGTTCGCTCTGGCGCACAATCTGGAGTTTCTCCCTCGGATAATAAATCAGCGTGCAGAGATCCTTTATATCCCCCTCTCGAAGAGTATTGCCGAAAAGCTCCGTCACCTTGCGCTTCACCGTCCCCGAAGCATTTTTCAGCACATGCTGAAAAGCCTCCGCCTCGCCGTGGATATCGGTCAGAAAATGCTCCGTTCCCTTGGGAAGGTCAAGAATAGCCTCGAGATTAATCACCTCAGTAGAAGCCTTCGCCAAAGTAGGGAAAGAGCGCGAGAGCAACTGGAGATATCGCAAATCCGCCTTTAAGTCAGCCGTATGATAGTGAACGTATTCAGTCATATAGAACCGTAAAAATTTATCTTTGAATCAAAAATTGACAGCCAAAGCCATCAAACATATAACAATTGTTTAACAATTTCTTACCGCAAATATAGCTTATTTTTTGTACAACGTTTGCAAGGAATGGGAAAATATCGTAAATTTGCCCACGCAAAAGCGAAGAAAGCTTCGCCTGTTTTGCGCGACAAGCCGCAATAGCTCAGTTGGTAGAGCATTTCATTCGTAACGAAAAGGTCGTGGGTTCGAGTCCCACTCGCGGCTCTCAAATACCCTTTAGCGTCACAGCTAAAGGGATTTTTGTTTTATTTCTCCTTATTTTATCTCTGTTCCTGCGTCCAGTTCTGCCATTATCTTTTTAGCGTGCTTTGCGCATGCAAAGCCGTTCCCCTGGTTCCGCGGCAAGCGCTCTTATGTATGACCGGAAAAATACCCGGAAAAATGCCCGGAAATTTCCTTTGTGCAAGTCCCTGAGCCTCAGTCGGCAAGTGCTCCGGGGGCTGCCTCATGCAAAAAATCTTCAAAAAAACAGCCTGAAATATTTGGTGGTTTCGGGGGAAGTGTGTAACTTTGCACCCGCAAATGAGGCAGCGGCCTCGCTGTCACCGCCACAAACGGTGATAACAAGGTTGAAAACCGGAAAGTTCGACAACGACTCAAAAAATTTTGTTAAAAAGTTGAGAAAAATTTTTGTAATTCAGAAAAAGTCTCTAACTTTGCAAAACCTTTCGGACTGAAACTCCGGGGCGCTTCTCAGAAGCAATAGAACATTGAAAAATTTACAATAGACTGAAGTAGTACAAGAGCAGGAACCTGCCCCGGCACCGAAGCCGGAGAGCAGGAGATTGTTTCTGTCAATTCCAGGAAACTACAGTAGTCCGGCCGGAGAACGAAGTCTCGAGGTTGACGGCCCGCGCTCAGGCGCGGCATTCGATTCTGAAAAGAAAAGAACAAGATAACAACAACGAAGAGTTTGATCCTGGCTCAGG
>CAMEGQ010000117.1 GCA_945916235.1 uncultured Porphyromonadaceae bacterium
GGTGTCAGTCCGGTGGATGGTGTCAGTCCGGTGGATGGTGTCAGTCCGGGGAATTTGGGATAAAGGCCTCGGCGGGGCGCCTACGGGATATGGATTACTTCGGGTTGGAGGTCGATGCCGAACACGCTCTGCACCCTCCGGCGTATGCGCTCCTCGAGCGCCACTACATCGGCTCCGGTGGCGTGGCCGTCGGCGTTGACGATAACCAGCGGCTGCGACGGCCAGAGAGCCGCGCCGCCCACGCTGAACGATTTGCATCCGGCATGGTCGATGAGCCATGCCGCCGAAAGCTTGACCTCGCCCGAGGCGTTGACGTGGCCCGGGACGAGCTGGTCAGCGTCGGCCTGAGCGTTTCCATCCTCGGCAACCATGTTTTCGCGGTAGCGGGCGCAGATGCGCTCATATTCCGCGGCCGAAACCACGGGGTTTTTGAAAAACGAGCCTGCACTTCCCACCTTCGCCGGGTCGGGGAGCTTCTGATTGCGCAGGGCTATGATGGCCCGGCGCACATCCATCGGAGTGAGCCCGCTGCGACCCTCCAGAGCCTTTGCCAGCCTGGAGTAGGCGAGGTTGGGGGCGCCGTTGGGGGCAAGGCGCAGGACGACGGCATACACTATCAGCCGGCAGGGATATTCCATATGCTTGAACGCCGAATCGCGGTAGCCGTAGCGGCAATCCCCGTTGGAGAGCCGGACCAGTTCGCCCACCTCGGAGTCGAAGCAGACCGCGGATTTCAGTAAGTCCTTAAGCTCGGTGCCGTAAGCGCCTACATTCTGCACAGCGGCTCCGCCGATATTGCCCGGGATGCCCGAGAGATTCTCCATCCCCCACAGCCCCACGCGGGCGGCCATGGCGCAGGCCTCGTCGAGCGGGTATCCGGCGGAGAGGGTCAGCTCGACCGAGCCGTCGCTCTGAGGCCGGAGGAGCGACTCGCGGCTTGTGGAGTGGATCACCGTGCCTGGGAAGCTCCCTGTGGTGAAGAGCATGTTGCTGCCGCCTCCCAAGGGGAGAGCGTCGCGCAGTATTCCCTCGGCGCGCATCTTCTGCAGGTCGTCCTCTCCGGTGTATTCAATAAAGCGGCCACATTCGGCCGGGAGGCCGAATGTGGTCAGCTTTCTGATGTCGAAATTTTCGTGGATGGTAATCATCAGCCGCCGAAGTTATCGTAGTGGATGTTGGTGGGATCGACGCCGAGCGAGTCGAGCATCTTGTTGACGGCCTTGCTCATCGGGCCCGGGCCGCACATGTAGTATTCGATGTCTTCGGGCGATTCGTGGTCCTTGAGATATGTGTCGTAAATCACCTGATGCACGAAGCCCGGAGTGTATTTCACCCCTGCGGCATCGGCTGCCGGGTCGGGACGGTCGAGAGCCAGATGGAACTTGAAGTTGGGGAATTCCTTCTCGAGCTTGAGGAAATCGTCGAGATAGAACACCTCGTTGAGCGCGCGGGCGCCGTAGAAGAAGTTCATCTTGCGGTCGGTGGTGTGCAGGGTCTTGGTCATGTGCATGATCTGGGCGCGGAGCGGAGCCATGCCGGCGCCGCCGCCGATCCACATCATCTCGTTCTTCGAGTCGAAGATCGGATGGAAGTCGCCGTAAGGGCCGCTCATGATCACTTTGTCGCCGGGCTTGAGCGTGAAGATGTAGCTCGAAGCGATGCCGGGGTTGACATCCATGAAGCCCACTTCGGGTTTCGGCTTGAAGGGCGGAGTGGCGATGCGCACCGTCAGCATGAAGCGGTCGCCTTCGGCCGGATAGTTGGCCATGGAGTAGGCGCGGACTGTGGTCTCCGTGTTGACACACTTGAGATTGAACAGGCCGAACTTTTCCCATGCCGGGAGGTATTCCTTGCCTATAGAGGCTTTGTCGATATCCTTGTCGTAGTCGATCGAGAAGGGGGGAATCTTGATCTGGGCGTAGGAGCCGGGGATGAAGTTCATGTGTTCGCCTTCGGGGAGGGCAACGATGAATTCCTTGATGAAGGTGGCGACATTGTTGTTCGACACCACGGTGCATTCATACTCCTTGATGTCGAGCACTGAGGCGGGTACCTTTATGTCGAGGTCGTTCTTGACCTTGACCTGGCAGGCCAGACGCCAGTCGTCTTTGATCTCCTTGCGGGTGAAGTGTACGGCCTCGGTGGGGAGGATTTCGCCGCCGCCGGCGGTGACGCGCACTTTACACTGGCCGCAGCTGCCTTTGCCGCCGCAGGCCGAGGGGAGGAATACATTCTGAGTGGCCAGAGCCGACAGCAGCGGGCCGCCCGAGTCGACTTCTACCTTCTTGTCGTCGTTGATGGTGACGGTCACTTTGCCTGAGCTGACCAGGTAATGCTTGGCCACGAGGAGCACAATCACCAGCAGAAGGGTGATGGCCAGGAATATGCCGATTCCGGCTACGAGCGTAGCGCTTGTCTGCGATAATACGAGTGGAGTCATTTATAGGGTGGATTGTTCGATTGGACGATAATCAGATTTTGATGCCGAGGAAGCTCATGAAGGCGATGCCCATCAGCGCGCAGATGATGAAGGCGATGCCGATGCCGCGCAGGGGAGCGGGGACATTGCTGTATGAGGCCACGCGCTCACGTATGGCGGCTATGGCGACGATGGCCAGGAGCCAGCCCAGACCCCATCCGGCGCCGGCGCAGGTGGCGGTCCATACCGAGCCGAAGCCGCGCTGCTGCATGAAGAGCGAGCCGCCGAGGATGGCGCAGTTGACGGCGATCAGCGGCAGGAAGATACCCAGCGAGGCGTAGAGCGACGGGGAGTATTTCTCGACAGCCATCTCGACCAGCTGAGTCATTGAGGCGATGACGGCGATGAACATGATGAGCGACAGGAAGCTCAGGTCGACACCGGCATAGTCGGGGCCGAGCCATGTGAGCGCTCCGGCCTGCAGCACATAGTTCTGGAGCAGATAGTTGATGGGCACTGTGATTACGAGCATGAATGTTACGGCTACGCCCAGACCGAAGGCGGTCTTGACATTTTTCGACACGGCCAGGAAGGAGCACATGCCGAGGAAGTAGGCGAACACCATGTTGTCGACGAAAATCGACCGTATGAACAGGTTCAAATTTTCCATTTCTTCTTATTTGGCGGCTGCCATCATCGGTTATCGGGGCGACAGCCGGGGATTTACGGGATTGGTGAGCGGGAAATTATTTCTCCTGGAGGTCTTTGTTGATTGAGCGGTGAACCCAGATGATGCAGGCCACTACCAGCAGGGCCATCGGGGGGAGAATCATAAGGCCGTTGTTGGCGTATCCGGCGTCGTAGAAACACTGGGGGACGACCTGGAAGCCGAACAGAGTGCCGCTGCCGAGGAGCTCGCGGAAGAAGGCTACGATCAGGAGCACCATGGCGTAGCCGATGCCGTTGCCCACGCCGTCGAGGAAGGCAGGCCAGGGCTTATTGCCCATGGCGAAGGCTTCGAGCCGGCCCATGAGGATACAGTTGGTGATAATCAGCGATACGAACACCGACAGCTGCTTGCTGACGTCGTAGGCGTAGGCGATCAGGAGCTGGTTGACGATGATTACCAGAGCGGCTACCACCACCAGCTGCACGATGATGCGGATGTTGGTGGGGATGGTGTTGCGCAGCAGCGAGATGATGACATTGGAGAAAGCCAGCACGGCAATCACCGAGATGCCCATCACCAGGGCCGGCTCCATCTTGGCCGTAACGGCCAGCGCCGAGCAGATGCCGAGCACCTGCACAATCACGGGGTTATCCTTCGAGAAAGGATTGAAGAATATGTCTTTATAAGATGTCTTGTCTGCCATAGTCGTTTGGCGAAAGAAATTTGATTCAGAGATTGATAGCTAAGAGGCCGGGCGGCATTATTTGCGAACGCTGTCGAGCCAGGCGCGGTAGGGGAGGAGGCAGTCGTCGAGCATGGCGGCCACACCCTTCGAGGTGATTGTGCCGCCCGAGATGCCGTCGACATAATCGCCCGCACCGGCAGGCTTCTGACCCTTCTTGACCACAGTCACGGGGATGAACTGTCCGTCGATGAACATGTGTTTGCCCTCGAACTGGTCGGTGAAGGCCGGCTTGGTTATTTCGGCGCCGAGGCCCGGAGTCTCGCCCTGATGGTCGAAGTAGGCGCCGTAGACGGTGGAACCATCTTCATCGAAAGCCACATAGCCCCAGATCGGGCCCCACAGCCCCATGCCGGCCAGCGGGAGCACATATTTGACAGAGCCGTCGGCGAGAGTGCAGACGAACACCGGGAGCTGACGCTTGTCGGCGGCTACGCTCTTCTCCTTGGCCATATCTACGGCGAAGGCGGCATCGCCGGTGGCGATAGTGTCGCCCTGGGCGTTGACGATAAACTGGGAAGTGACGGTCTGACTGAAGGTGTCGACCACGGTGGAGCGTTCGGTAGCGACATGGACCGACTGGAGAATCTGCTTCATCTTGTCGGCGTCGGCATTCTCTTGCTGGCGGTCTTTGAGCGACATGGCGGTGAAGGCCAGAGCGGCTCCTACCACCACTACCATCACAGTGATATAGATGATGGTGTATACGTTGCTTTGTTTGTTGATCATATCCTTTGGGGAATTTGCATGCTTAATACGGGGAGGGTTCAGGCTTTGGCTCGTTTGAGGCGGCGGCGCACGTTGGCTTCAACCACACACCAGTCGATAAGCGGAGCCAGAGCGTTCATCAGCAGCACTGCGAGCATGGCGCCTTCGGGGTAGCCGTTGTTGTAGGTGCGGATGAGGATAGCGACCACGCCGATGAGGAAGCCGTAGATGTATTTGCCCACATTGGTGCGGCAGGCAGTGACGGGGTCAGTGGCCATGAACACGGCAGCGAAGGCGAATCCGCCGAGACAGAGCTGCTCGCCTACGGTAAGGAACGAGGCCGGATATGTGGGCGTGGCTGTCAGGTGGGCGATCCAGGCCATGAGCGAGGCGCCGGCGAAGGCCGAAAGGATGATGCGCCATGAGGCGATGCCTGCCATGAGCAGCAGAAGGCCGCCCAGCAGGATGCAAATCATCGAGGTCTCGCCGAATGAGCCGGGAATCAGGCCGAGGAACATGTCCCAGCCCGAGATGGGTTCGCCGTTGATGCCCGTGATGGCCTGAGCCAGCTCGGCATGTGAGGTAGCGCCCGAGGCGGCTACTTCGCCCAGCGGGGTGGCGCCGGTGAAGCCGTCGGGAGCCTGGCCGCCGATGCCCAGCATCGGGCTGAGCGATACGAACACTCCGTCGCCGCTCATCTTGGCCGGATAGGAGAAGAAGAGCACGGCGCGGGTGACCAGCGCTACATTAAAGATATTGTATCCCGTACCGCCGAACACCTCCTTGACGAAGATGACGCTGATGGCGGTGGCCACGGCGATCATCCACAGCGGAGTCTCGATGGGGCAGATCATCGGGATGAGGATACCGGTGACGAGGAAACCTTCCTGAATCTCCTCCTTGCGCCATTGGGCCACGGTGAATTCGATGCCGAGGCCGACTACGTAGCTGACCACGATGCGCGGAAGCACGGCCAGGAAGCCGTAGAGCAGCAGGGTCCAGAAGGGGAATTCGGTGGCGCCGCATGCCAGCCAGTGCTGGTAGCCGGTGTTGTACATGCCGAACAGCAGACAGGGCAGCAGGGCGCAGATGACGATAATCATGGTGCGCTTGGAGTCCATGCTGTCGTGGATGTGCACTCCCGAGGCCGAGGTTTCGGAGGGCGTGAACAGGAACGTGTCCATACCTTCATATACCGAGCGGAAGGCGTGGAGCTTGCCACCTTCCTCGAAGGCCGGACGCGCTTTGTCGAGAAGTTTCTTAAGTGCTTTCATTTTCGGAAACGGGTGGGATTATTCGAGTTCTTTGCGCAGGTAGTCGAGGCCTTCGCGCACGATTTTCTGAAGCTCGAGTTTGGATGTGTCGACATATTCGGCTGCCGCGAAATCTTCGGGGGCTACTTCATAGATGCCGAGCTGCTCCATGCGGTCGATGTCGCGGCCGAGGATAGCTTTAATCAAATATTCGGGCAGGATGTCGATAGGTGTGACTTTGTCGTATTGGCCGCTCATGATCATGGCTCGGCGGCCGCCGAGCAGACGGGCGTCGGGGTTGAACAGATGATGACGGCGGAAATGGCCGGGGAAGGTGGTGCTCTGGCTCATCTTCGAGGGGTTGAAGGAGGCCCAGCCCATGAATTCAGCCACATCGTCGCCCTCGGGGATTACTGTCACCTGCGAATAGGGGTAGCGCAGGAAGCCGTCGACGTCGACCTTGACGCCGGTGAACACATTGCCCGAGATGATGCGGTGGTGGTGGCCGTCAGACTCCACTTCGCCGTCGAGGATGGCGGCTATGGGGGCACCGATGGTGGTGGAGATCATTTTGGGGTGTTTGACCTCGGAGCCGGTCAGGGCTACGAGAGTCTGTCCGGAGAGCTTGCCGGTCAGGGCGAGCTCCCCTGCGCGGAGCAGGGTGTCGAGGTTGAGGGTCATCACCGTCTCCCCTTTATTCACGGGGGAGATGGCCGAGATGGCCGTACCGGCATTGCTCGAGGGGTAGGGTCCGGAAATGACCACGGTCTCCGCTCCTTCCGTCGCGGGGAAATGCTGCGCGGGGGAGGTGATAAGGTAGACTTTGCCCGAGGTGAGCAGTCCGAAGAGCTTTACTCCGGCGGCGAGCCAGCGCTGCTGGTCGTCGGTGAGGGTGGTGAGGCTGACAGCCAGCGGGGCGGCGTCGAAGCATGTGACGAACACGTCGCGCAGCCTGGCGCCGGGCTCGGTGACGATGGCGTAGGGGCGCTGCAGGGTCATGGCCCACAGACCCGAGGCCAGAAGCAGCTCGCGGGCCTTGGCGGCGTCGGTGAGCACGCCGTCGGTGGGGAAGGCTACCGACTCGGTGCCTTCGGTGGCCACCTCGATGCGGAGCACCTTGCGGCGCTCGCCGCGTACGACGGCTTTGACCACACCCTTGGCGGGCGATACCACCTTCAGGGCTTCATCGGCCTTGGAATGGAACAGCGGAGTGCCGGCAAGCACTGTATCGCCTTCGTGGACGTCGACTTTGGGAACAATCCCGACAAAATCGTCGGGAATGATGGCGATGACCTCGGCAGGTTTGGCCACTACGGCGGCCGTATTCTCTACGGCGCCCTGCAGATGGAGGTCGAGACCCTTACGGTTTTTGATTCCGATGCTCATTTATAAATGTGGATTGTTGCTTTTATAAATGTGAATTATAGCTGTCCCCGGCGCGGGGAGAGCGGCTTTCTGATTCCGGGGCGGCGGCCGTCACCCGGCCTGGGGAAGCGGCTTCAGCCCAAAAGTTGAGCGGTGAATTACGGAAATAATTCCGCAATGGCACTTTTCGCGTGCAAAGTTAGTCATAATTCTCGGCATTTCTTATCGCGCGGCTCAAAATTTCTTAATATTTCTGAAATTTTTCCACCCATAGCAATTGAGGCCGCTTTTTTGCG
>CAMEGQ010000118.1 GCA_945916235.1 uncultured Porphyromonadaceae bacterium
ACGCCGGAGGCTTCTTTTGCCTCTTCTTTGCTTTCGGGCTCAAGTAGGATGGAGTAGCGCTCACAGGCGAAGGTGTGGGTATGGTCTATCCCGAGAGCTGTCAGGAAGTCGTCGAGTATATTGTGGGATGCGGGCATGTGTGGCTAAAATGGGTGGTTAGTTCAGGTTAGCCTGAATATGGCTGAGCAGAGTTTCGGCCGACATTTCGCCGGTCTGACGCCATACTTCCTCGCCGTCACGATAGAGGATGAACGTCGGAACGGAGTCAGCGCCTTCCTGAGCGGCAAGATCTGAGTTTTCGTCGATGTCAAACTGCTCGACTTTCAGACTCCCGGCTAAAAGTTCGCGGATTTCTGCCACGATGGGCATCATGCGGTGGCAGTGAGGGCACCATGAGGCGTAAAATTCTACCAATACGGCGGGAGCGGAGTGGATAAGTTGTGAGTAGGTCATAATATCAGTATGTCTAAATGGTTGATAGCGGTGTGTCCTTAGGCCGTTTGGGGTTGCTTTCGGTTGTTGTGGGGTTGCTTTTGATTGTCGGCCGGACATCCCGTTTCTCTTTTATAACATTCTCCCGGGCCGGAAGGTTGGCGGCTCTAAGAACTCGTTCGCTAAAAATATTTTGTGTCCCAGAGGTGAAGTTATTTCAAAAATTGTTATTTTTACAGACGTTTCAACGATTTAAAAAACCTTCATCAGGCTATGGAAGATATTTTCACCGATTTCATCAACTGTATCAACTCCGATCGGATTACTTTGGGCAACATGATTTTCCGCATCGTGCTGTCGATGGCGCTTGGAATTATGGTAGGGGCGGAGCGCAAACGCAAGGGGCAGATAGCCGGTGTGCGCACCTTCGCCCTGATCTCGATGGGCGCCTGTCTGTCGATGCTACTGTCGATTTATGTGCCTCAGGAGTATCTGGGGTTGAAAAACGGCGACCCGGGCCGTATCGCGGCGCAGGTGATCACCGGGGTCGGATTCCTCGGCGGCGGCGCGATGATCCACATGAAAGGGGCGGTGCGCGGTCTGACCACAGCGGCCGGCATCTGGATGACAGCTGCCATCGGCATGGCTGTCGGAGTGGGGATGTATTGGATCTCGATTTTCTCCACCGCGATGATTCTGGTGACGCTGGTGCTGTTTGAGGTGTATGAGCAGCGCGCGAATATGGGCCAAGAAAGCCGTGTGATCAGATTGCAGATTAAGGGGATTGTAAAAGATATCGCCCCTTACGGCGACGTTCTCAAAAGCTACAATGTGCATCTGAACAACTATTTTCTGCAGTTTGACTATGAAAATGATACCACTTCGCTCAATCTGGTGATTCTCGCTCCCATCCGCGGCGACTATCTCCCGCTGTTTGACAGCCTGCGCCAGATTAACCCGACAAAAGAGCTAACACTGACGGCTTTGAGCTGAGTGGAGTGTTAACGCTCGTTAAACTGTGAGGGTTGCGATGTTAAAAACGGATGGTGTTGCAATAATATGTTAAAATCGTAACATATCTGTGATGTTTGCGCTATAATTTTGCTGTGCATGTGGGAGTAAACTTCCCGATTTGATTAGATACCTCCCAAAATCTAATTGAAGAAACTCAGTAAAAATAGTAATTTAGAGCAAAGTTAATAACATACGTAATTATCCCTTAAGGACGGATCGTCGGCGATGACGCTCCGTTTTTGCTTTTATATACCCCGCACAAAAAACGAGCCGCTGCGCTCCATTCTTTCTGCGCTGCGCTCCGAAAGCGCCAAGGCGATGACGAACCCCACGGGTTCGAACCCTCCCAAAACAAAAAAGCATCTCGTAAGAGATGCTTTTTTTGTTGCCTTGGAAGGATTCGAACCCTCACAGGCGGAACCAGAATCCGACGTGCTACCATTACACCACAAGGCAAGGTGTGAGAATCGTTTGTTGATGGATGTTGTCTTGCCGCCTCGGCGGTTGTTGACCGTTCAACGGGTGCAAATTTACAACCTTTTTTCGTTTCCACAAATTTTTCGGGGGAGAAATTTTACTCTCCCCGGAATTTTTATGGATTTTGAGGCCGAATCGGCCCTGTTATGGTCTGAATCCGGCGCATGGCGGGCCGTTGACAAGCGGGGAGCCGGCGGGAAGATCCCGCATACAGAAAACGAACAGGGAGCGGCGCCTGAAGGCGCTGCTCCCTGTGTGGATATGAAGGCCGGTCGGAGGGCCGACTCGGCGCGTAAGGCTTTTTATTAGCCGTTTACTTTCTTCATGTGAGCGATGAGGTCGAGAACCTTGTTGGAGTAACCGATCTCGTTGTCGTACCACGAAACAACCTTAACGAAGGTCGGGGTCAGCTGGATACCGGCCTTAGCGTCGAAGATCGAGGTCAGCGGGCAGCCGAGGAAGTCGCTCGATACAACTGCGTCTTCGGTGTAGCCGAGGATGCCTTTGAGTTCGCCTTCCGAAGCTTCCTTCATAGCGGCGCAGATTTCCTCGTAGGTAGCGGGCTTAGCCAGGTTGACGGTGAGGTCAACAACAGATACATCGAGGGTAGGAACGCGCATCGACATACCGGTCAGTTTGCCGTTGAGTTCGGGGATAACTTTACCTACAGCCTTGGCAGCACCGGTGCTCGAGGGGATGATGTTGCCCGAAGCAGCGCGGCCACCGCGCCAGTCTTTCATCGAAGGACCGTCAACGGTCTTCTGGGTAGCGGTAGTTGAGTGAACGGTGGTCATGAGGCCTTCTACCACGCCAAACTTGTCGTTGAGGACTTTGGTAATGGGAGCGAGGCAGTTGGTGGTGCAGGAAGCGTTCGAAACGAACTGAGTACCCTTAACGTAGGTCTTCTCGTTTACACCGCATACGAACATGGGGGTGTCGTCCTTCGAAGGAGCCGACATAACAACGTATTTTGCACCGGCTTCGATGTGGGCCTGAGCTTTTTCTTTGGTGAGGAACAGACCGGTCGATTCAACAACGTATTCTGCGCCAACTTCGCCCCAAGCGATTTCTGCGGGGTTCTTGCAAGCGGTAACGCGGATAGCCTTACCGTTGACGATGAGGAGGTTCTTCTCGGTGTCGCATTCTACAGTGCCGTCGAATTTGCCGTGCATGGTGTCATACTTCAGCATGTAAGCCATGTAGTCCACGGGAAGAAGGTCGTTGATAGCAACTACCTCGATGTCGTCGCGCTTGGTCGATGCGCGGAAAACGAAACGGCCGATACGGCCGAAACCGTTAATACCAATTTTAGTCATAGTGAATTAAAAATTGAAGAATATTTTTTGTTGTCAGTTTTGTTTTCAATGGTGCTCACCGATGCCGGGGGCATGTGGCACTTTTGGCAATGCAAAGTTACACATTTTCCCGAAAAAATCTTGAAATGAGTGAGGAATTTTCGGGGCTTATTGCAGAATTTAAGGAAATTTTTCCGCAATTAACGTCTTGACGGCATTTTGTGGCGAAATTCGCTACGGAAATCGTCGGGCGCCGGAGTGCTGACAGGTGCGGCCGGAGCGAAACCCGGAGTGAGAGCCCGGGGACGAAAGCGACGGATGCCGCAAGCTAGGCCGGGAGTTGTTTCGGGCTGGGGAAGCGGTTATTTCGGGATGAGAAAGATGGAGAAATTGACCGATCCGTAGGCACGATGGTCGAAGAAATGGGGCAGAGCGGAGAAGTCATGTTTGGCCGAATGCTCGATGATGAATATCGACCCTGGGTGCAATAGCTTGGAGGCGAGCACTTTCGATGGAATTTCGGCGAAATCCGGATAGTCGTAGGGCGGATCGGCGAATACGATGTCGTATGGCGCACCGGCCCGTTCGATAAAACGGATGGCGTCGCCGCGTACGAGAGTATGCTCCGCTTCTGCCCCGAGCGTTTTTGCCACTTTGGCGATGAAAGAGGCCTGAGTGGCAGCTTTTTCCACCGAAGTCACGTGCGAACAGCCGCGCGACAGCAGTTCGAACGACACTGCCCCCGTGCCGGCGAAGAGGTCGAGGGCCGTGGGCGCATCCTCTTCAAAGTCGACGAGATTCTCCAGCACATTGAATATGTTCTCGCGGGCGAAGTCGGTGGTGGGACGGGCGGTGATGTTGGTCGGGACGTCAAAGCGGCGTCGGCCGTATTTGCCACGTATTATTCTCATTTTCTGTCGTTTATTTGAATCAGTTGGTTTGCTCGCTCCGGGTGGCAGGTCTGGCATCGGAAGCGCTGCCGTAGGCTATGGGGGCCAGTATCATCTCCAGCGGCGCCGAGAGCGAGGCCTTCCCCGCGCGGAACATTACCGAGGGGAATATGGCCGGCATCACATAGCGCACATACCGGCGCAGCAGTTCTGACGTCGCCGAGCGCAGTTCGGGCGTCCCGGCGATAAGGATCTCCTCCGATTCGCCCACCTGATGGAGCTGCCGGGTGGCCATCACATAATACGCTGCGTCGGTAGCCTCGCGGATTTCGTGGGATACCATGGCCAGGGGAGCGGCATCGCCAAGAATCACCAGATCCACGCGGCGCGGGCGCACGTTGACCAGCGTCTTGCCGCTGCGGCGTCCCGGATATTTCATCGCCATCCATTGGGCCTGAGCGGCCACAGGGAGCGTCAGCGACATCCCCACGAAGGTGCGCCGCAGAAATCCCAGCAGGGCGGTCGGTATGTCGTAAACTATTGAGGCTGAGGCAGCGGGCACTTCGGCTGTGAGTATTTCCGAAGCCTCGTCGGGCAGCTCGGGATATGCCTGGCGGAAAAGCGCCATGTCGTCAGCTTCCGGCTCCGGGCGGTCGACGGCCATGAAGCGCAGGGTGTCGTAGACCACCGTAACATGCTTGAAATCAAGCAGCAACATCGGATTGTCGTAGACGGCATTCTCCAGCGCCGTCAGCGGTGACGCTGCCTGAGGATCGAGCGGAATCTCGCTGTGGATCAGGGCATGGTCCTCGAACGGGGAGAATGCGACCACGCCGAGCGTGTCCGTGCCGATTTCGAGCACGAGCTGCCAGATGTGAGGTTGCGGTATGAGATCCCTGGTGAGCATATTAGCGGGCCTGACGGTCGGAAGTGTTGTTGCGGAGTCCGCGGCCTCGGCCACGCGAGTTGCCGCGGCGGGCGTTGTTGTATTGCGACCCGTTGCCCCACGAGTCGCCGTCGTAGTAGCCCTGATTGCCGAATCCGCTGTCGTCGTAGTCGTCGTATTCGTCATCCTCCTCGCTCTGGTCTCTGTCGCGGGTCTTGGGCTTGTTACGCTTTACGTCGTTGGGCTTCTGGAGGTCGACGGCAGTCTCAAACAGCGCCCAGTCTTCGTCGAAGTCCCAGTTTTTGCGCAATACGATCTTCTTGGTGAAGTAGAACACGTCCTCCGGCTGGATGGAGTAGGCTATGGCGCCGGTGTCCCACTCGCCGTTGCGGTTGCGGTCTATGTAGGCGCGGGCATAGTATGTGTCGGGCTTAACAAAGTCGAATCTGGCGGTCCCCTCTTTCGAGGCGGCCACTTTAGCCACCGGGGCGTCCGATTTGTTGAGCAGTTCGACCATCACCTGAGCCGAATCTCCGATCTGGTCGATGTCGGAGATGAAGAACGAGATGGCACCGTAGTCCTCCATCGTCTTGGTGGTCACCTGGAGGTCGATTGCCGAGTTGAGATTGCCGTAGATGTCGGCGATGGCAGCCGAGTCGGCATGGAAGCGGTATCTCTCCCCTTCGAGCCATTTTTGAGATATGTTGAAGATGCGCGGATTCAGCGAATCCACGGTCATCACAGCGCCTTCCACGGGTTTCCACACCGAATCGGCCATGATCTCCAGACGCCATGCCGCCGAATCGGGATACACGATCGGCCAGTTGGCTTCCAGAATCATCGGCAGGTTAAGGTCTTGCTCCTGAGGGCTTTTGAGCTTCAGGTCGGCCTTGATGGCAGGTTTTACCAGCGGCGGGAACACGCTGTCGGGGTGCTCCTTCTGCTGTTTTTCACGCTCTTTAATGCGTTTCTGCCATTCTTTGGCTTCATCCTTTTCGCGCTGGCGCACAGCGCCTTTGACAAACAGTTTCAGCGTATCGTCGGCCCAGACCAGACGGTTGAGCGTGTCGGTCTTCTGATAGTGGGCGGCCACCAGCAGCGAGTCGAAGGCCACTGTGGCCGTGTCGCGTATCCAGTAGACCATCGAGTCGCGCTCCAGACGGGTCTCCAGAGTGGCTATGTCGCTGAGCTTCCGGCCTTTGGTGGGGCCGCTGAGAATCTCGAACACCGGCATGGTATCAGGCCGGGTGCCGAATTTGAATGTGACCCTCTGGCGGTCGGTGCGCTCATAGTCGCGCAGATATTGCGGCTTGAAGCGCTCGTTGTACCATGTGAGCAGTATGTCGTCGGGGGTATAGCGCCAGGCCTGACGCACGGCCAGCGAGTCGGAGCCGTCTGCGGCGCGCAGCGTGTCGGTCACCTCCACCTGATGCACCTCCGGCTTGACATCGAACGACGAGAAGGCTATGGCCTCCGACACGTCCCAGTGCCAGTCGCGGTTGCGGTCGTCGATGGCGAACACGCGGTAGCTCCCCGGCTTGAGGCCGCGGATGGTGAACTGGCCCAGCTGGTTGGTCTTGGCCACACGCTCCAGCGGGAGGGTGGTCAGGGTGGTGTCGGTCATGGCGTCGGCGGAGTAGACGCCAACCACCATGTTCTGCGCCGGCTCGAGATTGCGCGCTTCGAACACCATACCCGAGATTTTCATCGAGTCGATATACTCGCCCGTGGCGAAATCCATGGCGAAACCGTCGAGGATGTTTCCTTCGTTGAGGTCGCGCACGGCGTCGGTGAAG
Source organism: uncultured Porphyromonadaceae bacterium (assembly GCA_945916235.1). Classification (GTDB taxonomy): domain Bacteria; phylum Bacteroidota; class Bacteroidia; order Bacteroidales; family Muribaculaceae; genus UBA7173. The sequence goes on from CAMEGQ010000118.1 coordinate 6,791, forward strand.
TCGATGGTGTAGGTGGTGTTAGGCTTGAGCGAATCGCGCAGGTCGATGGTGACGCGGCGGCCGTTGGCCCGGGCCACGGCCTGCTGGCGCTGGGCGGGAGAGATGACCAGTTTGTTGGTCACATCTTCGAGCTTCACATTCTCGTTGAAATAGATGTCGATGCGGTTGCGGTCTACGTTGAGCGAGCCCGGAGCCGGGTTGGCGCGTACGTATTCCGGCGGAGTGACATCGCGCGGACCGCCCTCGGGGCGCCCGATAGAGGCGCACGCCGCCACCATCGAAGCCATGGCTCCGATAATCACGATTCGCATCCATTGTGCAGCGTTCACTCTTTCAGGTCTTAAATCTGTAAAGGCACCCGGCGCGCCGCAGTGCCTTTATATGGTGGAAAATTCAGTACCCCGGAGCAGAATCGAACTGCTATCAAAAGTTTAGGAAACTTCTATTCTATCCGTTGAACTACCGGGGCAATCGGTTTGGCAAAGTTAGCTTATTTTTTCGGTTTGCGCAAATGGGCAAAAATCTGCAAACGGTCAGCGCCTGCGCATGGTGACGAACCGGTAGGCGGTGCCTTTGGCTGTGGTCTGCGGTTCGGATTCGCGCTCTATCTCCCATCGGTCTGTGTCGATGGCGGGGAAGAAAGTATCGGCCTGCTCCTCGCG
>CAMEGQ010000119.1 GCA_945916235.1 uncultured Porphyromonadaceae bacterium
AAATGCTTCTAGCTTCTTATAGTCGCTGTCGGGGCGCACCTCCGAGGTGGTGCAAAGCAGAATGGTTTGCTCCGCGAGGTTCGGGAAATATTCCTCGAACAGCATCTCGCGGCTCTCGTTGTCGAGAACGCCCATAACGGTATCGATCATCACCGGCGGATTATAGTCGCCGAGGTTGCGGAGAACTTTCAGAAGCACCTGTATGAAGATTTGCTTCGATGCGGCGTTGAGCTGATTGAGTGAGATTTCGTTGCCTTTGGTATGGAAAATCTTGATGTTGAAGTTTTCCATACTGTCGCTCAGTTCGACGCGCCCGATGTGTCCTTTATAGGACACGAGCAAGCGGTTGAGCTGTTGCTGCATCTCGCTCTCAATCTGCGCTTTCTTCTTTTTGAGCAGAGAGTCTGCCACTTTCTCGAAGAACGGTTTCAGTTTCACGAGCGTGTCATATTTCAAGTCAGGCTCTTGCTGAATCTGCACATCGAAGCGGTGGATGCGGTTTTCGAGTTTCTGTATCTCTTGCTTGATTTGTCCCTCGTTGACTTTTGCCTTTTCGAGTTTGCGCTGATTTTCCTCGTATTGGGCGATGATAAATTCATTGCCCCCTGCGCGGGTCTGTTCGAGGTTGTTTTTCTCGGTGCGCATTTCCTCGATGGTTGCGAGTAGCACTTCGAGGTCTTGGCGCTGACGATAGAGCGCGACAAACTGGTTGTTCGCGCCACGACTGACGAGCGATTTCAGCGCGGCAATTTCCTCAGAGTCCAGATAGCCAAACGGGTCTTGCCGGTTGGTGGTGTTCTGCACGGCAACGATGTGGTTTACCACGTTTTCCTCGTCAACGTCGGGCGAGCAAAGGGAGAGTTCTTTCAGATACTCGATGATTTTGCCCGTAACGTCGCGGAGCGTATCAATAGGATAAGTGCCTGTGCTTGACTGTTTCAGTTCCTCCTTAATTCGGAGGATATTGTTGATTTCAACTGAAAGGTTTGCTGCGATTTTCGGCAGAAAAACATTCAGTTCAACATTCTCCATGAAGGCTTTTATATCATCGGCATATGAAGCGGCACGGCTGATAACGTTCTCTATCTTGGCCGAAATATCAGTAATGCGCTTATTGAGGGCTGCACTCTGTTGCGCCCCCTCTTTGGCTTTCTGATATTCGGTTTCCATCGAGGTTAGGTACTTATAGAGAGCGTCCTGTTCGGCGGCACAGGCGGCAAGGTCCGCGGTGAGCTTTTCCTTTTGGCTGACAAGTTCGTTATACTCTGCGGCTTCCTGCTCGGCTTGCAGTCGAAGCTGCGCCCATTCCTGTTGCACCTTTTCCACGGCACGTTTGAGTTGGAGATATTTCTTGAAGCCAAGCACATTCTCGAAGTTGTCGCGGATAGTCTGAGCGAACACATTCTTTTTGAGAAGTTCGCTCGACTGCATGGCATCGAAAAGGAAATACTGGCTCAGCTCTTGCGGCAGATTGGCCTTGATAATCTTGTTGACCTCTTGCTCGTTCTTGATGCGCTCCTTAGTCGGGGTCATAGTGCCGTAAACGAATATGTTGCCGTTCATATTCAGGCTGACGCTTTCGAGCGGTTTCCCGGCAGGGTTAAGGATATATGTGCGTTTGAGGATATACTTCTGCTCCTGGCCGAGTACCTTACCGCTGAAAGTTATCTGCAAGACGATTTCGGGCTTTACTTGCCCTACCGCGCCTTGGTTCACCAGTTCCATGAAGTGTTCGCGGCTCTCGATTTTCAGGCCGTAAAGCGCACCGCTGATAGCCTCAAACAATGTGGTCTTACCACCGCCGTTTGAGCCGCCGATAAGAATTATCGGGCGTTCCTCGTCCACGCTCAAATCGAGGTCGAGGTCAAGGTAAGTCTTGTAGTTGCTGACTTTGATTCTCTGTATAAGCATGGCGAAGAATTATTGTTTGATTTTCTGAATGGCGGCACGGATGATTTCTTCCGTGGCGGCGTCGTCTATCTCTATCGCGTCCACCTTGCGGGCGTGATAAGCTTTGAGAATTTCTTCGCTCAACCACTCGAAGTCGATGCTCTCGGCTTCGCAGATGGCCTCAATCATAGAGAGGTCATCTTTGCGAATACCGTAGTGGACGAATTTTTGGTCTATACCTTTTGCCATAGTCATGCGTTTTCTTGACGTGGATTGAAAGCGTCCCAGCCGATGTGTTCGGTGGTGTTCTCGATTTTGAAGCGCGACCAAACCCAGTTCATTCCGTCTTTGACGATAACGCCACCGGCGAGGTTTGCTCCGCCCTCGTTCTCTTTGGCGATGTAGTCAATCAGGGCGTTGTGCTTGATGTAGGCGGTGAGCGGTTCACTTCCGGCGCTCTTGGTGTCGAACAGGAAGATTTTGCCGTTCTTCAGGCGGATAACAAAATCGACGTAGAAAAGTCCGGGGGTGCCGTCGGGCTTTTCATACGGTATGGCATAGTTCTGCCGTCCGCTGTCGCCGTTCTTATACCACCAGTCTATGCAGTCGCCGAAGCCTTGCAGATACTCCACAAATTCCTTTTCGGGGTTTGACGCTTTGTTGAGCTGTATAAACGGCTCCAAAGCGTGGTTCTCGGCTTCGGTGATGTGGTTGGTTTCTTCGTCGTAGAGCCGTTCTTCGGGAACACTCCAAGTGAAATCCTTGACCGCGCGTTTAGCAGCGGTCGCGCGTTTTTGCTCGCGGATTTTCTTGTATTTTTCGAGAGCCTGACGAATAAGGCGGTCGAACACCGGCTTGTTCTCGTGGTACAGCACAACCTTTTTAGCGTCTGTGTCGAACAGGCCGAAGTAGTCGGCGAGCGTTTCGAGCAGATACCCTGCGAGTTTGTCGGCAGGGTTATTCTTGCTCTCGAAAGCGGTTACATAGCCGGAGATATGGCTGATGAAAACGCGGTCGATTTCACTTGCCGTTCTCGCAAACTTAACCTTGTTGTCGGAGACATCAATTGTTTGCAGCTCGTTCTGAAAGTGAACATCTGAGGGAATAGGCACGTCGATACGGGTAACGTCGAGTCGGATGCGGTTCTTTATCTTCCGGCGGTTCTCGTTGATTTGCTCATCGTCGGTATCGGGAAGCGGCTGCGGCTCGTAATCGTCGCCACGCATGGAGGCAAGCTCGGCAAGGCTGAACAGTCCGGCTGAGGCTCGCTCGATGTCCCAAAAGCGCTCGCTTTCCTCAAAAAGCACTTTGCGGAAGTCGGGGCCGAAGTAATTACGGAGGTCGTTAGGACGCTCGGTGTAGAACGATTTGAGTGCTACATTCACGAGGTTTTCACGACGGGAAGCGCAAAGTGCGTTCTTCTTGATATAATCGGCATCGGCAGTGACGATTTGGATTTTATCTTTGGCGATGTCGGTATAGACGTAGCCGATATTCAGGCGATCGTCGGGATAGTGATGTTGTTCGGGCATACGGAGTATGCGCCCGACTGTCTGAATGGTGAACTGGTCGCTCGACAGCTTGCGGAAAATCAGCAGCACTGCCGCACGGGGGCAGTCCCAGCCGAGAGCGATGGCCTCCTTGAAAAGGAGAACATCGGCGAGGCTACGCGGATTTTCGATGCCGTTAAGGTTGTGCTTTTCGCCCGATAGCCAAATGGCAAGACGTCCGTTTTCAACGGTGATGTCTTCCATCGTTTGCAGATATTGCTTGACGAAGTCGGCAATAGCTGTGTCTTCGGCTGTCATTGTCTCTTTGGTGTCGTTGGGGAGCTGAATTAGGAGCAGCGGATTGATGTCAACGCCGAGGTCTTTATATGCCTTGGCGAGCTGTGCGCGTTTTTGGAGCGCGGCCTTCATCAGGGCATTATTGAGCGCGGTCTCGTCGTTGGCGACTTCGCGGATGTCGGGATTGAGCACCACTTCTTTCTTTATCATCTGCGCGTCGATAACGTCCTTACGGGCGATGCGCACTTTCTCGTCGAAACGTGTTGTCTTCGGAGTGGCAGACACACGGATTTCCACATTGGGGTTAATACGGTCGAGGACCTGCGCGGTTTTGTCGGCGGTCTTAGACCAGAACATGTGCTCCTCGTCGATAACGGCGACGATTGGCAGACCGAATTCCTCGCGGGTACGGCGGCAGATGTCGAAGATTGATGCCGACGATTCGCTGTCGCGAGCCATAAGGTTGGTGTCCTTGTTGACGCTCTCCCAGTTGACAAAAAGAATTTCGCCGGGCTGTATGCCCTCGCTCTGTTCGAGTTCGTCGAACATCACAGGGCGCAGTTCGCGTCCGTCGGCGAAAGCACCTTTGAGTTTCATATAGCTCTGTATATGCAGTTTGCGCGGTGCAAACCATATAAAAGCCACGTCCTCGACGCTGTTGGTTCCGTCGGATTTCAGTGTGTCTACGATATTGGCAAGAGCCTGACAGACCATGACTGTCTTACCGGCACCGGTCGGAGCCTCGACGATGAGTTTGCGGCGGTGGCCACCCTCGTTGAGCAGCCCTACGGTCTTGGCGGTGATGTCGCGGATTGCTCGCTCTTGATATTCAAAGTGTTTAATCATGCTTCGCCTCGTTCTTTATTAGTAAATAAAGTGACTTCGTCAATGACCTCGTCAAAGTCAAAGAGTGATTCTTTGGCGGCTTCGGGTTCTTCCGCCTTTTCTTCTTCAGCAATAATAACGTCCTTGGGTTTCGGGAGAACACGCTTGTAAGCATTATAGATAGCGGCAGGGAGAGCGGTCAGCTTCACCTTGTCGGCAACTGTCTCAAACTCGGAGCGCCACGGGTCGTTGGCCGGTGAGAAAACGTATGTAATTATTGGTTGCTCTACGTCCATGTTTTCGAGTGCGTCCACAAGGTCGTAGATGGCTTCCTCATTATATATAATTAGCATTTGCTTTTTGCCGTCGTCGAAGAAACGGAAGCCGTTTTCGAGTGTCGGCATACCGGCGAACTCGTCACGCTCGATATAAACGTTTTCCTTTATGCAGAGCATATCGGTAGCGAGGAGCATAAGCCGACGCATATTCTGCGGAGTGCGCCGACGGCCTACAAACGCGGTGCGGTAGTAGCGCAGATTGTTGTCGGTGAGGCCGTCAATAAATTCGTCTTCTGATTTATCGTAGCCTAATATGACACGCCGACAACGCTCATAGGTTACATTCTCGCAGATGCCGTTCTCGTTATTAGTGCAAATGATACAGTCGCGATTTCCACCATCATCTTTGTTAAGTTGCATTACAGCATGAAGTGTTGTGCCTGACCCTGCGAAAAAATCAAGAATGGTGCAGTCTTTGTTTGGAATTAGCGAAATGAGCCGATATATAAGACTTGATGGTTTCGGAAAATCGAAAGCATTGGCGTCCATCAATCGACCTAACTCCTTTTTAGCATTATCATTGGAAAATTCATTTTCTACCAACGCCAAAGAACTCATCTTTGTCTCCCTTTCCTTATGAGCGACATAGTAGTTGCCTTGTTTATCTTTCTCTATTGATGCGTTTAGGTAAGTTTTCGTGTAGATGCGAACACCATTACGGCTCTTTTTGAAAATGACAAAGCCATGTTTGAGTCCAAAATCAAATTTGGCTTGACTCCATCTCCAAACCCAATCCTTTGGATTATGTTGTCCTGCGTGTCTTGCGTCATGTAGAGCCTTAGAGCCACCGGGATAATAATAAACGCCATCAACAATGATTGGGAAATCCATAGCGGGATTGTACCACAATGAATCGTAGTCAAGCGTTTGGTTGACTTTATAAGGTCCTCTTTGTCTGAAGTGCTCGTCTTGATTTGTAAAGCCGACAGCGTCACTCTGTACTCCCATAAATATCGGCTGCGGCTCTTTTGAGTAGATTAAGACATAGTCATGGTTTTTTGCAATATCATCGCTATGGTCTTTACCTGATTTCTTAGTAACGCGAGGCAGTAAACCAACGTAGTTAGGTTCACCAAAGATTTCATCACATAGCAATTTCAGATTTGCTTGTTCGTGGTCATCAATGGAAAGGAAAATTACGCCGGTGTCGGACAGTAATTTTTTGGCTATCCGTAGACGTTTAGACATGAACGATAACCACATAGAGTGTTTGTAATCATCATCAGGTCGTACATAACTGTCATTATACCAAAAGTCTTTGTTGCCGGTGTTATAAGGGGGATCAATATAGATAACGTCGATTTTGCCCTCGTGGGTGTAGGCAAGTGTTGTGAGGGCTTCGAGGTTATCGCCCTCAATCAGTATGTGATTGGGCGCATCGGGATTGTCGGAGATTATGGCGCGGCTTGGGATTTCTTTCAAGACCGGGAGTTCTGTTTCGAGTCTCCGCTCGACATCCTCCGGCTTGTCTTCCCAAACCAATCCATACTTCTTCTGCGAGCGCAACAGCCCGAGCAACGCGGTGCGCTCGTCGGGTGTCAGTCCCTCTATCGTCTGTATTTTTTGTGCCAGTTCAGTTTTATTCATGGCGCGATTGGTCTATTATTTTGAAGTTTATATATGCAAAGTTACCACAAATTTTCGAGATTTGCGGTATTTGCAATGCCCTAATTGATAGAGCGTCACTATTATTTTATCTTGGCACCGTCTTTGAGTGCCTCAGGAAGCCATGCAATGACTAAGAATAATACGAGTAGTCCCATATCGAAAGAGTTTTGAAGTTGAAAAATGGCGGACATCAACGATGTTCGCCACAAATTTAGTGCGTGTGGTGAGCAAAATTCGGGCACACCCACGTTAAACTTTGTTACATTATATTACGCCGCTCATTGATAGCGAGAAGGAGTCGTGATACGGGAACTTCTCGCAGCCGATGTAGAGGGTATCGAAGGCATCGGTGCCGTCGGTGCGGTGCTCCAATAAATCCTCCTCGCTTTCGGCGAGTTTCTCGCCGGACTTGTCCTTGCGGAAGCCGTTGCGGCCTCGGCTGACACCGGCGGACTGGATGGCGAGGATAAGGTCTTCGTTGTTGGAGCGGTTGAAGAATGGCATCAGGCGTTGCTTACCTGCGAAGCCCTGGTTGATGAGCAGGTACTTTTCATCGTGGCGCATCGGGTTGCCGAGGTACACGGCCTCGCAATGCCACCCCTGTCGCTCGAACTCGTGGACTACCACCCAACGGAAATCCTGTTCGTTGACGGCATAGTTTGAGCCGAGTGCCGTTGCATCGTAATAAAAGACCACCGTCTTGTTGCGGTGCGAGGCATAATAACGACAGAAGTCCTCGACGAGTGCCGGTATCTTACGCTCGAACTTGACGAAAAAGGATTTGAGGACGTTGAGACGACGGCCCGACGGTTGCCCGGCCACGACCCAATTTAT
>CAMEGQ010000120.1 GCA_945916235.1 uncultured Porphyromonadaceae bacterium
CAGTCATGATGGCACAAAGATAGGAATTGAAAGCTAAATTTGGTGCCTTTTAAATGTTAAAAATTATTCATAATTCGCTGATTTTCAGCATTTTGTCGTCAATTTCATTTTTTGAAGCTCTCAGCTATAAACTAATGTGGACCAGCCATTTATCGTATATTGTATAAAAAATCCGATGTTAAGTTGAAAATAATTTGCTATCCAGGTCTTTTTCTTCTTTCAAACGGTTGACATCTGGGTAATCTAAGACGCCATCATCGTTTCTGTACTGAACGATATGGGTTTCAGTTCCATCAGCGCCCAGCAACGACAGCATACGAATGTCATCCGGCATGGTTGCTACCTCGTCCTCTACTATTTGAATGTTAGTAATTGATTTTTGAGCGGTGTATACATCGTCTCCCAGGGCTACATATTGACCCGGCAAATGATATAAAACAAGCGCTTTAGGGTACAGAGCTTTGAAATAGCCGTGTACTTCAATTTGTTTTGCGTTCATAATATTGAATTTAAAGAGTTATGCCTTCTATAACACATTTATTGCACAGCCCGTCGTTACGCCTATACTCCAGATTGGAAATTTCTTTATGGCACTGGGAACAATAATATACCGGACGTTCTCGTGCGAAAAGGTACTTCCTCACCTTGGCGGCAGTCATATCATATTTGTTAGCGATAGCCTGGATAATCAGCTTTGGAATTACCTTGGTATTTTTCTTCTGAAGACGGTACTCATACTGAAACACCAATCGTACAGCCACCGCATTGACGATTAACCCCAGCGCATCAAGCTTCTGGAGCTCAATCGCAGGGATACCGGTTACGATTGACAATTTATTGTATTCGTCTTCAGTGAACTGGAAATGTTTCATTATTTCTTTAGCTTTTTCTTAGGCCGCGCATATTCTTCGATGCGGCTCTGAATAGTTACAATACTGTCTTCAAATTCATCCAAAGTATCAATCGCTTCTTGCATAGCCATACCTCTGGAAGAATCTTGAAGGCTATCCGGCATGGAATCTAAAGCATCCTGCTCATCATCCCGGATTTCACCTAATCTGCTAACTGCATCGTCGAGCATATCGACCACTTCCAGCAGTTCTTCACGTCTTTCTTTGTTCATATTATTTAATTGATTTCTATGGTTACATCGAGGGCATTAATTAGCTTCAGGAATGTATCAATCTTTAGCCCACATCGTCCGTCCTCAAAGGCATATATTATTTTAGATGAGACATGAGAGCGTTTGGCGAGATCGACTACGCTCCATTCATTCTGCTGACGCTCATACTTTAAATATTTCCTGGTTTCTTCCAGAGTATCGACAAAAACCATACCATAGCCCCTCATTTCCAATGTGCAATGGCACATCTTCAAGTATAAGAAGGTATCGGAAAGATTGAAATCGGTTTGGGCCGATTCTATAGCGTCAATTTTCTTAAAAGATAACTGGACAGCGTATGATAAGGCATCACATAGTTTTACCTCTGCTGAATTTTTAACACCCATCAGCAGCATACAAAATTCTTGTCTCGTCATTTATTTTCGTTCTTTTTGTTCTGATAGTATAGATAGCCTATATAAGTAAGACATCCCACAATTCCAATACCGGTAAAAATGGGTACCGAATATTCTATCAACGGAGTAAGAAATAAATAGTATAGCGCCACTACCAGCGATGATACAATGAAGAAAGCTATGATAGACAACCCACCGTAGCCTATTACTTTGAAAGCAGTCCCTAAAATCGTATTTTTGAATTGCGCTAAGCGCATTTGAGAGGCCGTTTTAGAATGATAATTCGAGATAAGGCATAATAATATACCAAGGGCCAGGAATATCAATAGCGGCCACCAATATCCACGCTCAATGCCCCACATCGGCATATCAATCTTATACCCAAACCACGGGTACATGATAAAACCAAATGGCACTGGCCATAAAATACTGAATAGAATCAAGCACTTACCAACTAACATTAAAAATTTCCTCATATCAATAAGTATATAAAACCCAACTACATAATTCAGAAGATAACATCGCTGAAGAGGCCATCGACATCAAGGCTATGATGGTACCGAACCCATTCAATTCAGGATAGACAGCTCCACATCTCTTAGGTATTGCTACCCAATAAAGATATGTGAGAATGAGAATCAACGCGCTAATGAGGACGCATAACGTCCCAGCCATTATCGCTTTTATGGAGAATATTTCATCCTCACCAGCATCAAGTATCGAGCCTAACGTAGCTTGGATGAATCCCACAATGAAACATCCGGCAGCAGCCCCCACCAAGACTATTACTGGGATGTCCACGAAGTCAAAGAGTTTTGAGATATTCTTTCGTTTTGTCATATTGCTGATTTTGAATATACAAAGTTACTAAATCTGCACGGGAACACTTGATGAAAAACGAAAGATTTGTTAACTTTGCAAAAGAAAAGCGAGGGCCAGAATATTTCCGGTACCCCAGCCCTCGCCAAGCATGTGAGCTGGATTGAGCCTATATTATACCGGCTTCAAATCTGATTCGCGAGCGATTCCTTTCAGAACGACACCATCGACTTCAACGCGATAGAAGAACTCTCGTTCCTCCGCATCGTTATCGTTGAAAGAGGCGTACACTTTCTTTATTTTTCCAGTCTTGTCTTGAAACTGAGGCTGAAGACTGTTGCTCACGATTTTTACTCTGTCACTTGCTTTGTATTTAGAGCTTGCCATAATCTTATTCGTTGAATTTAGCTTTCCATGCCAGATAATCCTGACGCGACTGTGCAAGTACCTCAGTCACTTCGGTTTGTAAATCCTCGACTCTCACTATCGGCGTACCATTATAGGAAATGTACAACCGACCGTTAAATTCAATAACGTTGATTGATTCACAGCTGAGATTGTTAAGACGCTGATTGCGCTTAGCCAGCTTGGACACATAATACTTCCGACTAAGTTTGTCGAAAAATGCTCGAATAGTTTCAAAAAATTTCATCTACATAATTGTAAAAAGTTTTTAAGGTGGATTATTAGGCCGAAGCCAAAGTATCAATTTGACTTAGAAGATGCTCTTACGATAGCCTTGGCGTCGTTTTCACTTTTGCCAAACGCCTTTATTAGCATTGCTATTTTAGCCTTATCTAAACATTTACGGCAATAAGGCTTGGGTGGTATGTCAGGGTCAATCAGCGGCCAAAAGGCCACCGCTTGTTTACCACAGATGACACATTTACATTCAGAAGCTTTCATCGGGTTTCGGGGGATGAGTGATTCGGAAACTGGAGTTGGGTTCTTTGCTGGTGCGATTGGTCCACAAGGCATATTTATCAGGACCTAAACGATCACTGGGGTCTGGAAACAAGATGCCCCAGCAATAAAATCTATTTCCTTTAGAATCCTGTGATATGCGGCCTTGCTTGCTTTCTCTCGTTTATCGGCCAGCTCAGCCCGGTCAATGTCGCGGTCAAAGTTGTTCCGACGTATTTTGTTGATGTAGCTCCGCCTCAGCTTGAAGGGAATCCGAAGATTGAGGTTGCTATCCTCGTCATAAAAGATGTGGCGCACTTTATGTTTGAATGCCTTGCTCATAACTGGGGTGTGCATGAATATTGATAGAGGACTCCAGGATAGCCTTTCCTGATTTTGACATCGTGCGTTTTCATAGGATAGTTCTTTCCATCTTTTGTCTGGGCAACTACAATCATACCAATCATCCTTGGCTTCTGATAGCGATTGAACCACTTGCGTACCAATCGCCAGGCGCATTTACGCTGAGGGTGTTTCAAGTTAGGCCGGGCACGCGCCATTTCTCTGAGATACTTACGCATATCCTTTGTCATCAGAATATCATAAGACATGGTCATCGAGGTCCTGAATGGTCTCTCAGGAGCTTCTGATGGTGTATCTGAACCAGGGGGCCATGAAGCATTGCTTACAGGTATTTCGATCATATTAGTTTAGAGTTAATGGGAGGCCGGAGAGTTAGCCTCCCAATGATTATTTTACAAGTTCCCAGTCATTAGCGAATACATCGCTGATGGAGGGCACCCATGAATTTGCTTCGCCTGTTTCCGGGTTGAATATGAGACACTGCGATACATAGTCGATATGGTCGCTGCTTTCCAGAATCAGACGCTTGGCCTCTTCAGGAAGAGACTGCATCTTAGGGATGATGTCGGAGCCAATGTGTGCCGGAACCTGCTTGAACACCATAAGGTCCTTACCGTTCCATCCGTTGCGGCGGACAGCGAAGCCTCCCTTAATCAGAGGGAGAATCTGCTCAAAGGTCAGACCATAGGGCCGGCACACCTCTCCACCTTCCATACAGGTCTGACGGAGACACAGGAGGGTTAGGTAAGCACCCATCATGTTATGCTGGGCGACGAGGAAAGCACGAGTGCCGAGTTCGAGAGCCTGGAAATCCTTGCCGTCGTTCTGATTGTAGATGAAGTTGCCGAGCTTGTTGGCTCGCTCCATAAGGTCTACTACTTCGATGTTCACACGGTCGAGGGGCGTTTCAGCAACCTTGTAGGCTTTCTCGAATACGTCTGCCGGAGACCATGATTCATAACCGTTCCCATAGGCCACCTTGTAGCCAGGAATATCGCGTTCTGATGCCGGAATATTACCGGCGCGAAGCAGACCGGCGTCAAACGCCTGCCCCTTGGTCATGGGTTCTGCCTGAATTGTTTTTGTACCGATGTACTGTTTCATGTAATTGTTATTTGAGATTATACTTATTGCGGAGGTGCTTTGCAACACGCTTTGCATCCTGTTTGTTGTCGAATGGGTCGGAAACTAAACACATATCTCTCCATTTGATGAAACCGAATAGACTCTCCTGATAGTGAACGACGACAGTCCAGCGGAGTCCGTTACAAGTCGTGCTCCCAGTGCGTTCCGCCGTCACACTGATTACTTTCTTTTTGAAGAAATTCATGGTATTATTAATAGATTGGAGTTAATTCACTGGGAGTCACCTCAGCCTCGGAATTGTCGGTGCCGATCATAACAACGACATCCAGACCAAATGTGCCAGATTCTACGAGTTCATCGTGTTCATCAAACTCAAACGGTGCGCCCCATACGGTGTATTCGCCAGATGTTTCTCCTGCCGGGTCATTCCACCATACTTTTGCGTCAGGCTTGATAAATCGGTAGAAGTAAGCAGTGTCATCGTCATCCTCGTTCTCAATGTATGTGCTTGGATAGGCCCATTTGCATTGGTCATGGAAGAGGTAATCACACCACTCACGATTACCCATACAAAGTTCTAATAGGTCATTATGCGTATAGCCATCAAATTCCTGAAAGAACCCTTCATTGTCGATATTTTCTTTTTCAAAGCCATATTCGGGAACGTAACAAACCGCATCCCAGTCGTTATCGTATGCTTCCTCATCTTTGAAAATAGTCCCGTGGGTGAGACCATCATCGAAATAGTCAGGCTTGATACAAACCTCACCATTAACGATTTTGGCCTCACCAACTTTGAGATATTCTTTCTTACTCATGGGACCTGAAATTATTTATGCCATTCAGCGATTTTTCTGGAGATGCTGATGTGGCTATCGTCGATGAGCTTCTTCATCACACCGAAGAGACGCCAGCCCTCAGTTTTGTATTCCTCGGCCTTGCTTTCGAGGACGGCGAGAGACTGCTTCTGAGAGAGGAAGCGGCCATTGTCGGCACGGAACTTGGCACCGTGGAACAGAATCAGGTTCCTCATGGTGAAGTAAGCACCAGCGCCCTTGTAGCTGTCCTTGAAGACCGCCGACATCGGGATGTCGTATGCTATCCAGGTCTTCTTCACGAGCTTAAAGAAATTCACGAGCTGCTTGTAGAGCTCCACAGGATCGTTGGCGCCCTTGATGCGGTACATAGTCAGCTGGAGAGGCTGAATAACCTTGGTCACGACGTCTTCAGTGAAGATGTTGCGGCCCTTCAGACGAATGTACGGAGTACGCTTGCAGAGTTTGCGGGGAAGATTGCGGATGTGGTCGTTGAGACGGTCGATGTAGTCCTTGGCGATAGCAGCAACGCGCTCTTTATTGAAGTAGCGGTTGCGCTGGGCGAAGTTCTCGAAGTCGCTACGGAACCACATCTTCGCCTGAGCTTCCATCTCGTCCAGCATCATCTTCCACTGGTAGGCATAGCCTTTCTTCTGAAGGGCTCTGGTGAAGTTACCGGTAGCGAGCATGTGGAAGACCTGGGCCATCACCCAGCGACGGAACAACTGAGAGTTGGACACCGTGCCTCCATTGAGGATGGCGGCGAAGATCGGGTCGTTGTCCTGGAGCATTTCCAGATGACCATCGGTAAGACGAGCGATAGTTTCCTTGCCGTCTGCACCCTTCATGCTGAAGAGGTTGCTGACGTTGACTCCGGCGGCGCGGAGAGCTTCGATTTTTGCTTCTGCTTTCATGTTTTTGGGGTTGATGGGTTGACGATTGGTACAGTTCGTGTCAGCACAGCGGAAGTCACCACTCTGGCCGACTACTTCAGGATGGATTGTACCGAGGTTGCTATCAGCACCGAGGACTACGCCAAGGGCTACGTGGGTTGTTGCGGGGATTGCGAACTCTGCGCCACACTGGGGGCATACGATTTTGGTCTTATTCATTTTTGTATTTATTTGGTTGTTTGAGATTTCGATTTAATTGTTGAACCACTTCTTCAACATGATGAGAGAAGAGTGTTTGGGAGATTGCCAGAACCACAGGCCCTTGGCAAAATCATCCCATTGAAGCGTGTTTTGGAGAATCTGGCACAGCACGAACAGTTCCAGTTCGACTTGTGCAAGTTCGCTGGGTATTCCGTACAGCATGTCTTCATCTGAAAGTTCTTTCTCCGGAAGGGCCCGGAAATATTTGCGGCGTTTGTTGTCACTACGCTCAGATGGTACGCTGTGGCGATAGAGGTCGAACAGTCGCTCGATTTCAGTGATTGAATCGGTGACGACCGGGCATCCGAGGTTTCCCTCATATTGCCCATCCTTGATGAGATATTTCC
>CAMEGQ010000121.1 GCA_945916235.1 uncultured Porphyromonadaceae bacterium
AATAGAATTGCTCCGTAATGGCACATAGGAAAATCCAAAATGAATAAATCAGAACCTCCCGGAAGAAAATCCAGTTCATCTTTCCGAAAACTACCTTAATTTTGATCTTCTTAAAGCAATAAATCATATTGGCCAGAAGAAAGGCGATATTGAAGGCTGTCTGAACTACCACCAGACCGACAGCTCGGTAGCCAATCTGAAGAATCACAATCATCACCACCGTGGAGAACACAATGCGGCAGATTTGCGCCACCTTCTGGAAAATAAAGTCCTCGTATGCACTGATTATCGCGCCATAAATACTAAGCGGGAAGGTCAAAGCAAGATTTACAAGCAATATGGCAAGAAGCGTCTTTGCCGTCGACAACTCTTCGGGCGTCATAGACTTGTCGAACATGTTGTTAACATTGAAATAGAGCACCAAGCCGAAACAAAAAGCAGCTAAACCGATGAAAAAGAAGATCTTAAAAAACATGCCGAACATCTCGTACTGTTCTGACACCTTGTTTTCGGCGCGGTATTTAGCAGTATATCTGATGATGGCGTTTGTAAAGCCAAAATCCATAATTGTCAGATAGGCAATAATCGACGACACAAGTGAGAACAAGCCATACTCACTCTGCCCCAGCATGCGAAGCATGTAGGGAGTATACAGCAATCCCACTAAGGCATTAATGCCTATAATGACATAATTCAATGCAGCGCCTGCCTTAAGCTGGCTCATACGTTGAGAATACCACTAAAGGGTAATAACAAAAGGAAAGGAAAAGTTAAGCCCTCCCGCTGGAGCAGCGGGAGGGAATAAAATTCAAAATGTAAACTCGCCCCGGATGGCTTCCCATCCGTCAACCCCTCGTCCGGATGGCTGGAGGCTTGTCAGGATGGGTCAGATTTTAGGAGCGGGGGGCCGAGTGAGGTTTGAGCGTACTAAGGTACGTGATGCCTCGCGAGTGGTTCCCGCGACGCCAAAGATGAGCCGTTGTCACAAGCCCACAAAAAGTCCTTACTTGGACTTTTTGTGGTACCCGTACCCGTAGCCATACCCGTAGCCATATCCGTAGCGCGAATGGTAGGAGCCGATCGACGAGGTGTCGGTACCGTTGAGGATCACGGCCATGTTGCGGTAGCGGTGTTCGTCGTACATCTGCTGGATCTGCGGCAGCATCTCGCGCTCAAGCAGTCCGGCGCGTACCACGAAGATGGTGAGGTCGGCGTAGCGGTTGACAATCTTGGCGTCGGCAACCACCTCCACAGGCGGACAGTCGAGGATGACGTAGTCATACTCCCCTTTGAGCTTGTCAATAAGCTGCTCCAGACGCTTGGAATAGAGCATCTCGGCGGGGTTGGGGGGCAGGGCGCCGGCGGGGATGAGGTCGAGGCCTTCCACTCCGTTGACGTTGCGGATGATGGTGTCGGCGGCTTCGGCATGGCCCGACAGGTAGGCGCTGATGCCTTGCGTGGGCGAGTTGACAAACTGGCTCAGCGAGCCCTTGCGCAGGTCGAGGTCGACCACAGCCACGTGCTTGCCCTTGATGGCCAGCACCGTGGCGAGGTTAATCGAGATGAACGTCTTGCCGGAGCCGGGGTTCATCGAGGTGACCATAATCACCTGTGCGCCCTTGACGTCGGGGATGGCCATGAGCTCGAGGTTGGTACGCACCACTCGGTAGGCCTCGTTGGAGATATTGTTGTTGTCTTTCTGAACCACCACGATGCGGCGGTCCTTCTCCTCCTCGCGGGCCTTACGCAGCAGCGCCAGCCCCTTGCGCTTCTTGTAGCCCAGGGGGATTTCGCCCAGGAAGGGCACGGAGAGCGACTCGATATCCTTGCGGCCACGCACCTTGGTGTTGAGCGTCTCGGTCAGGTAGATGGCGCCGACGGGGATAAGCAGCCCCAGCAGGAAGGCCACCACCATCACGTTGCGGCGGTTGGGGGCCACGGGAGCCATGGAGCCCATAGGCGGGGTGATGACGCGCGTATTATAGGCGGTGAAGGCCTGCGAGAGCTCGTTCTCCTCGCGTTTCTGCAGCAGGTAGAGATACAGCGACTCCTTGACCTTCTGCTGTCGCTCTACGCTCAGCAGGTAGCGGGCCTGGGTAGGATTGGCCTGCAGGCGGCCGGTGGCCGAAGCGCGGCTCTGCTCGGCGGTGCGCACCTCGGAGTTGAGGGTGACAACATAGTTGTCGATCGACTGGAGGATAGCCTGGCGCATACCGGCCAGCTGGGAGTCCATGTCGACCACCAGGGGGTTCGACGTGGAGGAGTTCTCCACGAGGTTGTTGCGGCGCAGCAGCGCCTTGTTGTATTCGGTGATCTGGCTCTCGATGTTGAAGTTCTCCAGGCCGGCGTTGGCGGGGAGCACATTGAACGAGTTGGCCGAATTGGTCAGGTAGGAGCGGATGTAGCGGGCCATGGCCAGGCGGTTGTTGAGGCCGGCCACCTCGTCGGAAGCCTCGGCGGCGCGCGTGAAATACAGCTGCGAGGCCTGGGCCACGTCGGGCACCATGTGGGCCGACTTATACGAGGAGATGTCGGAGTCGACGTTGCCCAGCTCGTTTTCGATCACAGCCAGACGCTCCTTGATGAATTCCGAGGTCGATACGGCGATCTGGTTCTTATCGCGCACCCAGTTTTCGTTGTACACCTCGATGAGGGTATCCAGAAGGTCTTTGGCGCGCTCGGTCGACACGTCGTTGTAGTTAAGCGTGATTACCGACGAGTATTCCTCGACGGTCTCGGCCTTTACGGCGCCGGCATAGCCCTGGGCCACCGCCAGCATGGGCGAGCGGCCCACGAAGATCTCGAGCGGCTCGGAGAGCTTCCCTTTGAAGGCGGGATTGGGGAGCGCCACGACGCGTCCCAGCGGCGTGGTGATGGTGTCGACCTTGTTCCAGCGGGCGCTGACCTTGTCGTCCCACTTGTCGAGGCCCTGGCTGAAGTCGCAGAGGGTCATCGTGCCGTCGGGATTGAGGTCGGCCTCGAAGGCGCCGCCCTGCTCGTCGTTGAAGTCAGGGAATCTAAAGGTGACGGGGAGGTTCGAGCCGTAGAGCGTACGGTCGTGGAACATGCCCGGCGAACTGTAGTTGACATCCAAGCCCAGACGCTGCACCACTTCGTACATCACCGTAGGCGAGGTGATGGCCACGATTTCGTTGAGCACGTTGGTGTTGGTCTGCAGGAAGCCCATGCCGGTGAACGACGAGCTGATGTCGCCGCCCTGGTTGCCACCGATGCGGTCGTCCTTGATCAGAAGTTTGGCCGTACGTTCGTAGACCGGAGGCGTCTTCAGCAGATAGTACACTGCGAAGCCGCAGCAAATAAATAGCGAGATTACGAACCAATACCAGCGCGACAGACACATCCACAGGAGGTCTTTGGCTGTAAGTGTCTGAGCTGCAGCTGCCTGATTGGCCTGCTGGGCTCCATTCCCATTAGTTTTCACTGTCTTGGCTATTGTGTTAGTTTTTTAATGTGTTGCTTGATTATTTCCAGATGAGCACTGCCACGGTGGTAAGCAGCGAGGCGATAGAAATCCAGAAGCCGGGGGTCAGCGGCGTGGAGCCGTTGGCGGTAGTCTGGCGTTTGCGCACATCGTTGGGCGAAACCACTACCACATCGTCCTGCTGGAGGTAGTAGACCGGCGAGTTGAGCAGCGACTGCGAGTCGGTCAGGTCGACGCGGTGAGCCGTCTGCTTGCCGTTTTCGTAGCGGAGCACCAGCACGTCGGTACGCTTGCCCTGGATGGTGAGGTCGCCGGCGCCTGCGATAGCGTCAAGCAGCGTGAAGCGGTCGCGGTCGAAAGTGATACGGCCCGGGCGTGATACCTCGCCGAGCACCGACACGCCATGGTTGAGGAAGTCGACGATAACCACGGGGTCCTTCACCAGGTTGCGGTTGATAAGCTCTTTCTGGATGTATTCTGCCACCTCGGAGCGACGCATTCCGCCGATATGGGTAGTGCCCAGAATGGGGAACTGGATGTCGCCGTAGGGGTCGACCACATACGAGGCCACCTCGTTGGAGCTGGAAGGCCCCTCCTGAATGGTCACGCCGGGCTGTCCCACACGCTGGCTGACCACGGGGAGATTGAACAGGTTGGCCAGCGATGCGTCTTTCGACACAACGACGATGGATACGCGGTCGTCGGGGCGAACCACCACGTCGGCAATAGAGGTGATGTCGCGGCTGTCACCATCCTGAACATCCTGGAAATAGGTGACATCTTTAGGTGTATGGCACGAGGTGGTGCCCATAGCAAGTGCGATGGTGAGAGCAGCAGCGGCGCACTTAGTAAGATTTTTGATTAACATACTGGTTATGTGATGATTTTGTTATAGCGATTAAGAGCCCGGAGAGCCGGGCTGTCAGTTGGTTTCCGGTGCGGGCGCCGGAGACGGGCTACTCGTAGCCCTTGCTTATGCCCAGACGCGCCTGACAGCGACGGATGGCACGGGTGAGACCCAGATTGAGTATCACCCACAGGGCCAGATCGACGGCGAGCACCGTGAAGGGACCCGTCAGCGTCCCCAGCCAGAGGTTGAAGCCTATCAGCATACCCGAGCAGACCACGATCGAAATCATGGCCAGGCGCTGAGGCACGCCGAGAGCCAGGATTTTGTGGTGGATGTGGACCCTGTCGGGCAGGAACGGCGAATGGCCGCGCACAACCCTGTGGAAGAACACCCTGACCACATCGAGACACGGGATGGCCAGCGGGGCGAAGGCTGCCACCAGCACATTGGTGCCGAACACTGTCGACGATTCCGGCAGCCGGCAGAGCGCCAGCGACAGGAACGAAAGCAGCAGGCCGATAGTGAGCGAGCCTGTGTCGCCCATGAAGATCTTCTTCTGCTTGTCGGGGTTGCCGAACACATTATAGTAGAAGAAAGGCACCAGGGCGCCGAGTCCGGCAAACGCCACGTCGGCAAGCATAGGAAGCCCCAGGACCATGAAGACCACGGCGTAGAACGACATCGCGATAGCGCTCAGCCCCGAGGCCAGGCCGTCGATGCCGTCGATGAGGTTGATGGCATTGGTGATGAACACCACCAGAAACACCGTCAGCCCCCAGGATATCACGGTGGGCAGCTCGTAGATGCCGAGCATGCCGTAGAGCGAGTCAACGCGTGCACCGCCGGCTGCAATCATCAGTCCGACAAGGATTTGGACTACAAACTTGGCGCGGTATTTCACCCCGACAAGGTCGTCGGCCATTCCTACCAGATAGATGAGCATAATCGAGCAGATGCCGAACGACATGGTCAGAGCCATTGACGAATCTGGAGCGCAAGCGGAGTCGGAGGCGCTCGGAGTGATGTTGAACATCATCTCCATGGCAGCCACGAAGCAGAGTGAAAAGATTATCGCCGGCATGAAAGCGATGCCGCCGAGGCGAGGCACCGCAGCCTTATGAATCTTTCGCTCGTCAAGCACGTCGAACAGGTTCTTTCTGAAGGCTATAAGCAGAATCTGAGGGATGATGATACCCGTAAGCACCAGACTCACCAGAAACACTGCCAGACCTTCCAAAAGCCAGATCATAAGTCACTTATTAGTTATACTTCATTTAATTTCATTCCTCATCTCCAGTAAGCCCGACACCCGGCTGAGGGTCAAAGTTTCTGGATGAAACATGCTGGCACATAGGATGTTGCGACGGCGCAGACGCCGTGGATCATCACAATAAGCCTGCGGTTGCCGCGGATGCGGCATATATGCCCCTCGGCCCCTTCAAACGGGCCTCCGGTGACACGAACCAACTGACCGACAGCGAATTTCTCAGAGGCCTCAGGGAGATATTCCAGCCCCTGATCGCCCGAGGAGGTGACCAGACGGAACATCGTCATCTCGCGCTGAGGGATCACCGCCGGACGTCCGTGGGTGTCGCTGTACAGGAGCGCCTGCCCGTCGATGCGTCGCCTCAGTTCGGCAAGGGAGCTGTCGGCTATGTGCACGAACAGCAGCCCCGTCACAGCCGGCACGGTCCGACTGGTCTGCTTCCCTTCCGCATTCAGTTTAATCACTTCTTTCTTAGGCAGATAACATTCCATCGACAGATTCTCAGTCAGTTCGGTCTCAAGGCGCATCGACTTGTTGTGGAACACCTTGAGCGCATACCAGCGGGCCTGATGCACTTCAGCCTGACCATCAGTCTGATGGTCGGCAGGGCGATTGGATGTGGGGTCGGTCTGTAATGAATCGTTGGCCATAGAGGCTTCTTTTTCTTAACTTCCGGCAGCTGTCGGCCGTCGGGTTACCACCTGTCTGACGGGGCTGCGACCCGACAGAGCGTACTTTCCACTCCCCTCTCCCTCCCCGCGGCTCGGCCGCGAAGCTGGAAAAGGCGCAATGAAGACTGGTCCGATGTCGGTTGTTCTATGGAGCCTTTGGCTCAAAAGAATGAATGCAAAATGGTAATAATGATGCACTTAAACTGGTCGGATCACGGGCGCCTCCACGAATCCGCGGCGCCTCCCGCTGTCTCCAACTATCCGTCGATTCGAATTTTCTGTATCCTAAGAAATGTAATTAAGCGTCGGTTAGTTGACCGCAAAGTTACGACTTATTCACAAAAAAAGCAACTTAGCAACGTCCGTTAACATTTTCCTCACTGCCATAAAGGCAACAAGCAGCGGAATAAATGGCAACAGTGGCGATTTTGGCCAATTTTCGGCCAAAATCGCCAACTTATTCTATATACATACCAATATTGTCCTAAATGATTTTTGAGTACGGCTTAACCAGCAGAGGCATCTGCC
>CAMEGQ010000122.1 GCA_945916235.1 uncultured Porphyromonadaceae bacterium
GCGTCGCCATCCGTTTCAATTTCATCAACCGAGGTAACGGTAGTATTGAACGAGAAGGTGTACGGCTCGCTGTATACCGTAGCAAACTTAGCATTCATTTCTTCAGTGGACGATGGCATGAATGTAGGTACATGACCGGCACGAACCTCGAATGTTTTGCCTTCGTTTTCCTCCTTGGTAAGTTCAAGGGTGGTAGCATTAACCGGTATCCACTGCGCTTCGGCTCTACGGGCAGCTCCGGCTTTCGGCACCTCGCGATATTCAAGCAGTGCATCATCCAGAATGGGAATGGCCTATATCGATGTATAAAAAACTACCAACCGCCGCATTAACCGGATCATGCGGCGGTTGGTGGATTTTATGGTCTGGCTATCGATATCGATTAGCCGATTTTCTCGCGGATGGCAGCCGATTCTGCCTCGTAGCCGGGCTTCTCAAGCAGGGCAAACATGTTGCGCTTGTATGCCTCCACGCCGGGCTGGTTGAAGGGGTTCACACCGAGCATATAGCCCGAGATGCCGCAGGCTTTCTCGAAGAAGTAGATGAGCTCGCCGAGCGAACGGGCGTTCAGCGCCGGGATGGTGATGCGGATGTTGGGCACACCGCCGTCGACGTGAGCGATACGGGTACCGAGTTCGGCCATCTTGTTCACTTCGTCCACGCGCTTGCCTGCCAGATAGTTCAGGCCGTCGAGATTGGCGGCGTCGGTGGGGATCACGGTGGTCTTTTCAGCGTTTTCCACCGAGATTACGGTCTCGAAGATGGTGCGTTCGCCATCCTGAATCCACTGGCCCATCGAGTGAAGGTCGGTCGAGAAATCGACGGATGCCGGGAAGATACCCTTGCCGTCCTTACCCTCCGATTCGCCGTAGAGCTGTTTCCACCATTCGCCGAAGAAATGGAGTTTGGGATTATAGTTCACCAGGATTTCAATCTTCTTGCCAGCGCGGTAGAGAGCGTTGCGCGTAGCGGCATAGACCACCGAGGGGTTGAGGTCGTTGGCTTCCTCGGTAGCATGCTCCATAACGCGGGCACCTTCCACAAGAGCGCGGATGTCGTAACCAGCCACGGCGATGGGAAGCAGGCCCACCGGGGTCAGCACCGAGAAGCGGCCGCCCACATTGTCGGCGATGACGAAGGTCTTGTAGCCCTCTTCGGTGGCGAGCTGACGCAGAGCGCCGCGACGGGCGTCGGTGATGGCTACGATGCGCTTTGAAGCCTCAGCCTTACCTATCTGCGATTCGAGCTGCTCCTTGAGCAGACGGAAGGCGATGGCGGGTTCGGTAGTGGTTCCCGACTTGGAGATGACGATGATACCGAATTTCTTGTCTTTCAGAAGGTCCTGAAGCTCGTTGAGATAGTCTTCGCCGATATTCTGGCCGGCGAACACCACGCGGGTCTTGCGCTTTTCGTCGGTGCGGAGAGCAGCGAACGAGTCGCTGAGAGCCTCGATCACGGCCTTGGCGCCCAGATAGCTGCCGCCTATGCCCACGGCTACCACGATGTCGCAGAGGTCGCGCAGCCTGGTGGCGGTGGCCTCGATATCAGTCAGCAGATCGTCAGTCAGCTCTTCGGGAAGGTTGACCCAGCCGAGGAAGTCGGAGCCTTCGCCGGTGCCTTTTTCGAGTTTTTCGATTGCCAGAGCAGCTTCGGGATTCAGAGCCTGAATCTGCTCGCCTGTAACGGTCTGAAGGACGTTTTTCACGTCTACGTTAAGCGTTTTCATCTTTGTGTTCAGGTTTTATGTTGTTAGTCTCTTGGATTTCAGCGGGTAAATCTTTCTTTCGCCAATAGTAGAGCTTGTCGGAGGGGCGGATTTTCTGATCCACGGCTATGGAGAAGCTCTCGCCTTTCACGGTCTGGTCGACGGGCTTAAGATTGACGCGTATCTCCTTTACTGTCTGTATGATGGTGCCGGTAGTCGGCCCGGTGATTACGATTTCGTCGCCTACGCGCAGTGTGCCGTTCTCCATCCGGAACTCCGCCACTCCGATATTGGGGAAATAGCGCACTCCCTTGGCGCGGTACTCCTTCACCCGTGTAGCCGAAGAGCCGTATTTCGACGACCATTCGCCCAGACGCTGGCCCAGATAGTATCCGTTCCAGAATCCGCGGTTGAAGATCTTCGTCAGCTCAGTGTCCCACTGCGCGATACGCTCCTGAGAGTATGTGCCGTCGCAGATGGCCTGAAGGGCTTCGGAATATGCGCGCACGGCCACGGTGACATACTCCGGCCCGCGGGCGCGCCCTTCGATTTTGAACACCCTCACCCCGGCATCAACCATCTTGTTGAGGAAATGGATGGTCTTCAGATCCTTGGGCGACATAATATATTTATTGTCAATGTTCAGGCTCTCGCCGGTCTCCAGATCGGTCACCTCGTAGCCCCGGCGGCATATCTGGGTGCACGCTCCGCGGTTGGCCGACGAGTTCATCTGATGCAGGCTCAGATAGCATTTGCCCGACACGGCCATACACAGCGCCCCGTGGCAGAACATCTCGATGCGGAGCAGCTCGCCGTGCGGACCGCGGATGTCGTCGCGGCGGATGGTGTCGTAGATCTCACGCACTTGGCCGAGGTTCAGCTCGCGCGCCAGCACCACCACATCGGCCCACTGCGCATAGAAGCGTGCGGCCTCCGAGTTGGAGATGCTCAGCTGGGTGGAGATGTGCACTTCCACCCCCTTGCTGCGCGCATACATGATGGCTGCTATGTCGCTCGCTATTATGGCCGAGATGGCCGAATCGGCCACGGCATCGATGATCGAATGCATCGTGGCCATATCCGAATCGTAGATGATGGTGTTGACCGTCAGATACGATTTCACCCCGGCCTCGTTGCAGATACGGGCTATTTCATGCAGGTCGGCCAACGTAAAGTTAACGCTCGACCGCGCCCGCATGTTCAGCCCCTCCACGCCGAAATAGATGGCATCGGCGCCGGCGTTGATGGCTGCGTGCAGACTCTCGTAGCTCCCCACCGGAGCCATGATTTCAAAATCTTTTCGTTTCATCGACGCAAAGTTACGCTTTTTTCATTAATTTTGTCAATCTTCTGACTAACATAGATTGATATGAACATTGCCGTTTACTGCTCTGCACGCACCAATATAGCAAAAGAATGTTTCGACGACGCGCGCCATTTAGGCCGCTGGATAGGCCAAAACGGCCACACTCTGGTCTACGGCGGCCTCGCCATGGGCCTGATGGACGCCGTGGCTGCGGCTACGGCCGAGGCCGGAGGCCAGGTGATCGGCGTGGTGCCCCAGACGCGCCTCCAGCTCCAGCATCCCGACAATTCCGTCAACATCCTGGTCAGCAATCTCCATGAGCGCAAGGCTACCATGGAAGAGCATGCCGATGTGTTTGTGGCCCTCGACGGCGGCTACGGCACTCTCGACGAAGTGATGTCGGCGCTGGCCTCGATGTCGTTTTTCGACGAACCCAAGCGCATACTCCTGCTCGACCGCGACGGCCTCTTTCAGCCCCTGCGTCAGCTTTTCAGCGGGTTGGTGGCCCGCGGCCTTATGGCCGCCGAAGTCGCCGACCGCGTAGAATATTACCCCTCAGTCGAACAGCTTGAAAAAGCCCTCTAATCCCATTCAGCCATGAAAATCTACACACGCACCGGCGACGCCGGCACTACCTCGCTCGTAGGCGGCATACGCATCAGCAAGGCCTCGGCCCGGCTCGAAGCCTACGGCACTACCGACGAACTGAATTCCCACCTGGGTTACCTCCTGACATTTCCCGACCTGGACGAAGATGCCCGGCTGACGCTCACCATGGTCCAGAACCGGCTGTTCAACCTCGGCGCCTATCTGGCCACTGACCCGGAGTCGAACCCCAACGCCGCTCCGCAAGGCTTGGGCCGCGCCACCGTAGGCCGTCTGGAGCAGGAAATCGACCGGATGACAGCCCGCCTGCCCGAGCTTCGCGCCTTTATCCTGCCGGGCGGTACAGCTGCCGCCGCACAGGCCAACATCTGCCGCACCGTGTGCCGACGCGCCGAGCGCCGCGTCGTGGCGCTGGAGACTGTCGACGATGAAGCCATCCAGTTTCTCAACCGTCTGAGCGACTATCTCTTCACCCTCGGCCGTGCGCTCAACCACTCCGCCTCCTGCCCCGAATCCATCTGGCAACCCTGACCACCGGGCACATACCGCGCAATCCGCTATCACCCAACAAATTACGCAGCCCAATCCGCATCCGCTCCCCGCTTATTCGCCCATCCCTTTTTCGAGGAATTCCATGAAGGCGGGGATATTTTCCTCATAGGAGAAGGGGCCAGACAGCATTTCGCCCTGCGCGTTGAGCACCACATAGTACGGCTGGGCGTTGGCGTTGAATTTATGGCGCTGGAGGTAGCTCCACTTGTCGCCGTAGGTCTCCAGAATGGTGGTCTTGCCGTATTCCTCCACCGTGATGGGTTCGGGCAGAGCTTTCTTCTCGTCGACCATCAGCTTGATTACCACGAAGTTGTCCTCAATCAGGGAGTGCACGTTGTCGTTGTCGAGCACGGCTCCCTCCATCTTCCGGCAGTTGACGCAGCCGTAGCCGGAGAAGTCGATCAGCACGGGTTTCCCCTCCTCGGCGGCTGCTTTCATCCCCTGCTCATAGTCGTCATATTCCTTGAATTCGCGTCCGTAGAGGTTGAAATCCTGAGTCGACAGCGGCGGCACGAAGGCCGAAACGCTCTTCAGGGGCGCTCCCCACAGTCCGGGCACGAGGTAGGCGGCGAACGACAGCGATATCAGCGCCAGGAAGAAGCGGAACACTCCCACCGACGAGTCGGCTTTGCCGTAGTGGGCGAAATTGTATTGGCCGAGCAGATACAGCCCCATCAGTGCAAAGATGGCGATCCATAGCACGATAAACACCTCGCGGTCAAGGATATGCCAGCCGTAGGCCAGATCGGCCACTGAGAGGAATTTGAGCGAGAGAGCCAGTTCGATGAATCCGAGCACTACCTTCACCGTGTTCATCCAGCTGCCCGACTTGGGCGCTTTCTGAAGCATGCCGGGGAACAGCGCGAAGAAACAGAACGGGATGGCCAGCGCCAAGGAGAAGCCGAACATACCTACCGCCGGGCCGAGCTTGTCGCCTGAGCTGACAGCCTCCACCAGCAGCGTGCCGATAATCGGGCCGGTGCAGGAGAACGATACCAGCACCAGGGTAAAGGCCATGAAGAAGATACTCAGCAGGCCGGTGGTCTTTTCGGCGGCCGTGTCGATGCGGTTGCTCCACGACGACGGGAGCTTGATTTCGAATGCGCCGAAGAAGGAGATGGCGAACACCACCAGCAGCAGGAAGAATATGATGTTGCACACGGCATTGGTGGCCATGGCGTTAAGCGCCGACGCGCCGAAGGCGATGGTAATCAGCAGCCCCATGGCCACATAGATGACTATGATCGACAGGCCGTAGGTAAACGCGTCGGCCAGCCCTTTCTTGCCCGATTTCCCCTTCTTCATGAAGAAGCTGACGGTCATGGGGATGATGGGCCATACGCAGGGGGTCACCAGCGCCACGAACCCGCCGAGGAAACAGGTGATGAAGATATACCACAGCGAGGCTGACCCTTCCGTCGATTCTCCCCCGCCGGCGGCCTTGACGGGCGTCCACAGCGGATTGTCGGCGAGCGAAGCGTAGGTTTCGGCGCTCGGAGCCGGAGATTCGGCTATGGTATCGGCAGCGGCCGGAGCCGTAGCGGCATCAGCCTCGGGGGCCGGAGCCGTGGCGGCGTCCGGAGTTGCGGCTGCGGCGCCCGGAGCGGGCTTTTCAGCCGTATCGGCCGTACTGGCCGTGATTTTAGCCTTCCCCGAGAGCGAGAAGGAAGACTTTGTCGGAGGGATGCAGTTCTGGTTGTTGCAGGCCGAATAGGTGATGTTGCCCGCGATGGTAAATTCGGGATCGGTGGCGGTAAAGGCCTGGCGGAGTGTGACATCGCCGGTCCACCATTTCAGTTCGGCCTCAAACATATCATCCATCTCGGCGTGGGGCGCCTTCGAAGGCCTGAGCCCGCCGTTGAGGCGCACGCCTTTCAGCATGGGATAAGACACCGACAGCGGCGTCGGACCGATTTCCGGGTCGACGTCGTTGGAATACATATGCCAGCCTGATTCGATGGTGGCCGTAAAGACCACTTCACCGGTCTTGTCGCCGGTCATCACGATTTTCTGCGACCAGCGCACGGGGTTGAACATCTGCGCGGCGGCTGTGAGAGATGCCAATAAGACGGCCGTAAGCAATAGGGTTCTGATTCTGAACATATCTTTAATCGGAATATGGCTCAAATTTACGAAAAATTAGGGTTAACATAAAAAAGAATGAGTAACAGATGACCCGAAGACCTTCATGCTACTCATTCTCCTCTCTCTCCTGCGGTGCGGACGAGACTCGAACTCGCGACCCCCTGCGTGACAGGCAGGTATTCTAACCAGCTGAACTACCGCACCAGTGAAAGTTCGCAAAAACAATCGGCCACTCATCGCTACTCTCCTGCAACGCTGCCCTGCTTCCTTCCGCGCTGCTCTACCTTAGCAGAGCCTTCGCTTCAGGCGGGGCGGGTTTGCCTCTCGTTTGCGGATGCAAAGTTACAACAGTTTTTTCATTCCACCAAACTTTTCTCCAAAAAATTTTATCACAAATTTTCAGGAAAGATTCCAATAAACTTATCAGACAATATATTCCTAAAGGAACCGATTTCAATACTATTACA
>CAMEGQ010000123.1 GCA_945916235.1 uncultured Porphyromonadaceae bacterium
CGCCATGTGGTGGCACAACATCTCCATCGTCGACACCATCGAGGCGCAGAAGGCCGTCGGAACCGACTGCCTCCTCGGCATGCCCTGGGCCCTCGTCTGGGCCGTCCGCGCCACCTCGAACTCTCGCAGAGAAAGGAGGTGCGCCGATGAACTCGCCCAATAAAGCTGCCATGGAAGCCCTCGTCAAGGTGGCCGATGCATGGAATGCCTCAGCCCCTTGTGAAGGCCTCTTTATAGTGGCTGTCTGCTTCAAGGACATGAGCCTGTTCTGCACTCAGCAGGGCGACCGTGCCATCGTCGGCTCGGCCCTCTGCCAATTCATGCAGAAGAAACCCGAGGTGCGCGACTTCATCCTGAAGGCCGCTGACCTCTATCGTGAACGTCAACAGAAAGGAGAAATCAAATGAGCACCGAAGAAAAAGATCTAAACAACGAACTGCCGCCTCTCGGAACCGAGGAAGGCTACCAGGCACGTCTCAAAAAATTCCTTGAGATACCCGGCAATAATGCCGTGCTCGCCATGTTCCTTCAGGACTGGCGCCCGGCCCCGTTCCACCTCGACAACCCCGACAACATGACCTCGCGCGAGATCTGTGAAGCCCTGGAGGACTCCACAGAGCTCACGACCACCGAGGTGGCCTATGCGATGTCATACCTCGGCTACCGGCTCCACCGTAACGCCTACCGCTGCCACGAGTGGGCCATGAAGCCCGCTTTCTGTAGCCAGGGGGGGACACCGTTTTCAACATAGTTATCAACATAGGTACATTTTTTTAACAGGGGGCAGACCACGCCGTGAGGTGTGGCCTGTCTTTTTATCCCCCGACGCTCCTTTATACCTTTGCTCAAAAGAAATTCACATGGCTCAGACTGTCACAACCATAAACGAACTGATGTTTGTCTCGGAGCTCTCACGGCTCACTTTCCGGACAAACAACCCGGACTGCACCTTCGCCATTGTCCGCAATGGCCAGGAAGTGTTCAAGCAGTCGTATGTGGCCGACTCCAACAACCTCGTGACCATCTACGACCTTGACCGCCTTCTCGACACGCTGATTGCCGACATCTACGACTCATTCACATTCCTCGTCAGCGGCACGGCCCTTGGCTGCAGCAACGTGAAGGTGTTCAAGTGCAATGCCGCAGTCGCAGAACCGGCCAAGACATTCATCCCCGACTTCTTCCTCACGGCCTCGATGGGCGAACGCGACACCACGCCGGAGCGCTATGAAGTCGTTACGCTCTACACCGATAGCGAGACTCCGGTGCAAGCCATCTGCACCTATGTCGGCGATGATCTGACTGTGACCACAGTCAACGAAAACATCACCAGTCTGCTCGGCTGGTCGTATATCGACGTCAGCCCCTCCCGCTTCATGAAGCCGGAGAAGGGCACTCTCGTCGCCTACACAATCCAGGCCGGCAAGCGAAAGGCACACTTCCGTGTTCACCCTTCGCTCCCCGAGGCCGAGCCCGCCGTGATATTCCGCAACTGCTTCCACGCATGGGAAACACTCTATCTCACCGGCGCCATGGAGACCTCGGGCAACTACACCCGCTCCTCGGCCATCGTGGGCGGTCAGTTCCGGATATACGACATCGAGGAGACGCTGTCGCATAAGGCCCAGACCGGCCCCATGCGCCCGGGCGCCGTCCCTGTGGCCATGGATCTCGCCCGCTCGAAAGAGGTGTTCCTCCTGAATGCCGACGGCACTGTCGGCGATGAAATCGCCATCACAGCCGTCGAGAACAAGCACACCAACGAAGACAACCACATGCCCGATTTTTCATTCACATACCGCCGCGTCGACCGTCGCAACACGATGATCGCTGTTGAACGTCCGCCGCGCATATTCGACAAAACCTTCGACGAGACTTATGAGTAACCGCCCACGCAAACACATCCATTTCAAGGACGCCATCGCCATGCTCGAGACGAAACTGCCCGTCGACCTCAAAGTGTGGAAGCTCAAGGACGCTTCCATCATTGAGTACAAGGGCGTCATCTGCGTCGGCAGTCACTGGCGCGGTGGCACACACACCATCCGCCTCCCGCAGAGCAACCTCCTGAGAGAATTTCGTGATATAACCCTTTTTGAAATCAACGGATATGAAGTCGACAGATAATCCAGAATCCACACCCACCTTCGCCGGAGAAATCTTCGACGTCGCGGTGCCGTACACCAACTCCGTCGCCGACGTCAGCGACTCGGCAGATATTTTCGACGAGGACGGCACCCGCATCGAGGGCGCCCAGGTCCCCGGCTATCCCCAACTCCTTTACATGCCATTCGGCTATGACAATGAGCTGCCGTTTCACATCATGCGTGAAATCGGCTCTGACGAGGTGATGAGCCAGAACCTTTTCTTCAACATCCTCACCGCCTATGGCTCCGGCCTCCAGTATGTAGACCGCGAGACCAAGGCCCCGACCGAGGATCCCGAGATTCAGCGGTTCATGCTCATGAACTCCATGCGAGAGTTCTTCCTCGAGCAATGCACCGACATGAAATATTATTTCTTTGCGGTGGCCGTCATCATCCTCAATAAGGAGGGCACTCAGATTGTTCAGGTGCGGCACAAAGATGCCTGTTACTGTCGCTTCGAGAAAGCCGACAAGAAAGGCCGCATCAATCACATCTTCTATGCCAACTGGAAAAAGAGCGACGGCAACCTCACACGCAAGGATGTCGAGATGATTACACTGCTCGACGAGAAGAATCCCCTCGGCCACCTCGAGGTGCTGATGGGCCGTGCTCCCGGTGCCGACGGGCTGACTGAAGTCCGCACCTCGGCCCGCAAGTTCGCCGTGGTCATGCGCTTCCCCACGCCGGGGCAGCGCTATTACCCGTCGCCCTACTACACGGCCATCTTCCGCGGCGACTGGTACGATCTTAAGAAACTCATCGGCAAAGGCAAGAAGGCCAAGATCCGCAACTCCACCTCCGTCAAATACCAGGTAGAAATCCACCGCGACTATTGGGACACCCTTTTCTCCAACGAGCAGATTGACGACCCGCTGGAGCAGCGCAAGCGCATGAAGAAGGAAATCGAGGACATCAAGAACTTCGTCACCGGCTCCGTCAATGCAGGAAAGGTGTGGGTGTCCTCCTACTTCATCGACAGTTATGGCAAGGAGCAGCGCATGGTGCGCATCAACCTTATCGACACCTCCAAGGAGGGCGGCGACTGGAGCGACGACATTCAGGAGTCGTCCAACATGATGTGTTATGGACTCAACATCCATCCCAATCTTGTCGGCGCAGTCCCCGGCAAGGCGCAGTCAAACAATTCCGGCTCAGACAAGCGTGAACTGTTCACGCTGAAGCAGAGCCTTGAAACAGCCTTCCACGACATGCTCTCCAAGGTTCATGAGCTCATCATCTTCTTCAATGGCTGGGAGAAGAAAGTCCGCCCCCAGGTTCCCATTGTGCTCCTGACCACTCTCGACAAAAACACCGATGCCGTCAAAAAGAATCCCGACGGCAGCACTTCCGATCCAAACGATTAAGCAGATTTAAATCTGCTTATTTTCCCAACCACATATAAAGCCTTATGAAAGTACAAATCCTACTCAAAAAATCGCTGTCATGAAGTTCTACCTCGAAGATTTCAACAACATGCTCCCCGTCGCCCGCATTCCCGACGAGGACCTATTCAACGCCATGCAGCACGAGATTGAAATGAAGTTCAACCTCGTGCGCCGTCTCATCGGCCAGTCGCTCTACGACCAGATCTCCGACCTCGATGTCCGTGTCAGCGACTTCAACGACGACAACGACATCGCCGTAGAACTCGCCAAGGCTGTCAAGCGCTTCGTCGGCACCGCTGCCTTCCACGACATTCTTCCCCAGGTAGACCTCGTGCTGACTTCCACCGGCTTCGGCGTGGTCAGCAATCAGAACGTCGCTCCGGCATCGGTGGAACGTGTTGAGCGCCTTCGTCAGCAGCTCCACGAGGCAAGTCTCAACTATCTTGATTATATGCTTGACTACGCCCGACACTTTGAGATATTCAAAGAGTCGGAAGGCTGGCGGCTCTATCTCAACACGTTCTTCTGGAATCATCGCCAGTGCCCCATGCTGGGCAATCCCAACGGCACCCGCGACTACCTCGACACCCTGCGACCGGCCATCACCGAGGCCGAGAACAGTGTGCGCATTCTCATTTCTCCGGAATTCTTCCTCGAGCTGCTGAATGCCGAGCGCACTGCGTCGGCCACTTCAATCCAGGAGATGGCCATTGACTTCGTCCGCAAGGCTGTGGCTGCCGTCGTCACCAAGTCTCCCATGGCGAAGACCATGGCGCGGACGCTGCTCTCGTTCCTCGATGAACAACTCGAGCACTTCCCGACCTACGCCGCCTCCACAGCATATCAGGCCAACCACTTCAAACCCTACAAGAATGACAAAGACGACCCGTGTTTCATATTCGCGTAAGGGGCACTGTGTGAACGTCACACTGCCGGAGCGGTGGGCGGAGCTGACCGATGACGAACTTCGCATGGTGTTCAAGTGCATGGCCTCCATGCCCTGGGTGCAGTGCGTGTTCGACATCTTCCACTTCCTAACCGGCTGTAAGGTCGAGAGCGAGGAAGACGAGCGTGGAATGTTCAAAATCTCATTCCCGATCGGCAAGGTCAAACGTTACTGCTGGGTCTCGCCAGAGGTGATGGCTGAGCACGTGACCGCGCTCAACTTTCTGCTCGACCCCGGCTTCGTCCCCGTCCGCCTCAATCGCCTCGGCGACTTCGAGGCTGTGGACGCTCAGCTGCATGGCGTGACCTTCAAGCAGTACATCAATTTCGAGAACTTTTTCCAGACCTATCTCCGCACTCAAAACGCCGGTCTTCTTGCGAAGATCGCCGCCATTTTCTATCCCGGCTTCAAGTCGTCGACCGGCCTTGAGGATTTTGAAGTGCTCAACATCTTAACCTGGTCCTCTCAAATCAAACGTAATTTTTCAAAGCGCTTCCCCAACTTCTTCCGTCCGGCTGTAGAGGGCGACCCCGCTTCTCAGCCGTCCCAAATGGACGTCATGAACAACCAGATCCGCGCCCTCACCGGTGGCGACGTGACGAAAGAAGAAGAAGTCTTCGCCATCGACTGTTGGCGTGCCCTCACCGAGCTCGACGCCAAAGCGAAGGAGGCCGAAGACTTCAAGCGCCAAACCGCCAAAAACCGACACTGATGGACGCCAAACACCTTTTTGTCGCCGAGGATTATTTCCGCGGGCTGACCGAGAAAAACATCCTCGCCCAGGAACATAAGTTCTTACCCTGCACTTGCTCCGGCATCGAGTCCCTGCAGGGGCCTCTCGAGAAGTTCCGAACCACCAACGCCTTCGTCTGCGTCGATGACACAAACGATGGCGCCATGTTCAGGGGAAAGAACGGAGGCTATTTCAAACAGCGCACCTTCACGGTGTTCATCCTCCACCGCTACAAGTTCGGCAATGAAGATGACCGCCGGGCAAAGCTCACGCTCTGCCGCGACATCTTCCGCCAGTTCGCCTCGAAAATGATTGTCGACTCGAAGCGCATGAGCAACGAACTCATTTATCTGCAGACCGACAACATCCTGAGCCGTGAACTGGGCCAATACTTCATGAATGGCTGCACCGGCCTCTACTTTATGATCGACGTGTCTGAGCCCGTCGACCTTAAATTCGACTCCGCAGAATGGCACAGTTAAACGATGTCAACGCCTACATTGACGAGTGGACCAGAGTCCAACTCGACATTTGGCGCGAGAAAATCGAGCGAATGCACATCGTTTACACCGGTGCCCTACACGAGTCATTCCGGCAAGCCATTCAACATGCCGCCGACGGCTCCACCATCAGGATGCGCTTCGCCCGCTACGGCATTTACCAGGCTTTCGGTGTAGGCCGAAACTATGTGCACGACAACGGTGGCGACCTCGAATTCCTCGACAAGGACTATCGCCACGAGCACGGCCTCGACAAGCCCCGCAAGGTGGGCCCGGCATGGGGTGGCTACATGACCTCGGGCAAGCCCCGTGAGCGCCGCGACTGGATGTCGAAGAAACTCTACATGTCGGTCATGGCCATGGTCGAAGACCTCGCCAGAATCACCGGTGAGGAGTATGCCCGAGTCATCTGCGACCAGTTGGCCGACTCCCGCGCTGCGCTCACTTGACGTATTTTTTCGTACCACCTTTGAGGTGGTATATTTGTCGTGAATTTAATTCCAACCATATATGGCTACAATCCAATCACTACTCACACAGGCGGCGGTCATCCGTGATGCTACCGCCGAGGGAGAGAACACCGCGCTCCGCGTCGGCTCGATGTTCGTCTCCCTGATTCAAGCCATCGTGGCCACGCTGCCGTCGGAACTGCTCGATGCCTCCGGCATCTCCTATTCCGCCGGAGAAAGCAATTTCCTCATTACTTTCAACGCCGTGTCCTCCGATGGCTCAACGAGCAAGAAGCAGATCATCATCCCTGCGGCCTCGCAAGGCAACGCCGGCCTCCTCACGCCCGCCAAACTGAAGGAGTTGAACGATGCCGTGGCCAGTGTTGCTGACTGCCTCACAAAAGTCAATCAGGCCAACGCCAAGGCCACACAGGCCGCACAGACCCTCTCCGCCCACGCCACGGCCATCACCAACAACGCCGAGGCAATCGAAG
>CAMEGQ010000124.1 GCA_945916235.1 uncultured Porphyromonadaceae bacterium
CCCGCCCCTTGCTCTGTCTCCAATTTGGCTCACAGGATAGAAATTGGTTTTTTTGGCTTATTATTTGTCGTTATAGCGGATTTTGAGTAAATTTGCATCGTAGAAAAAGGTATTGTAGCTTGATTGATTTAAAATTTTAAGCCAATACGTATCCGACCTTGCAAATATTAATCATCAACCAATAACTGATTATGAGTTTAAACATCGTTGTTCTCGCAAAGCAGGTGCCCGACACCCGCAATGTGGGAAAAGATGCCATGAAGGAAGACGGCACTATCAATCGCGCCGCCCTCCCCGCCATCTTCAACCCCGAAGATCTCAACGCCCTTGAGCAGGCTCTGCGCCTGAAAGATGCGTTCCCCGGTTCGACCGTCACCATGCTCACCATGGGTCTGCCCCGCGCCGCCGAGGTAATCCGCGAAGCCATGTTCCGCGGCGCCGATACCGGTATAGTTCTGACCGACCGCGCATTAGGCGGTGCCGACACCCTCGCCACTTCCTACTCGCTGGCTCAGGCCATCAAGAAGATGGGTAAAATCGACATTATGCTCTGCGGCCGTCAGGCTATCGACGGCGATACGGCCCAGGTGGGTCCTCAGGTAGCTGAGAAGCTCGGCCTGCCTCAGGTCACATACGCCGAAGAGATTCTTGACGTCAAAGACGGC
Source organism: uncultured Porphyromonadaceae bacterium (assembly GCA_945916235.1). Taxonomy (GTDB): domain Bacteria; phylum Bacteroidota; class Bacteroidia; order Bacteroidales; family Muribaculaceae; genus UBA7173. The sequence goes on from CAMEGQ010000124.1 coordinate 666, forward strand.
AAAATCACCATCCGCCGCCGCCTGGAGTCGGGTGTGGAGACTGTTAAGGCTCCGCTCCCCTGCGTTGTCACCGTCAACGGCACCGCTGCCGAATGCCGCCCGCGCAACGCCCGCCGCGTGATGAAGTTCAAACGCGCAGCCTCCCCCTCTGAAAAAGCAAAGCTCTCCGAGGCTCAGCAGGCCATGGTCGACGCCAATCCCGACCTGCAGCTCAAAGAGTGGGGCGCAGCCTTCGTGGAAGCTGACCCAGCCCAGATCGGTTTGGCCGGCTCGCCCACTAAGGTGAAAGCCATCGAAAACGTGGTGTTCTCCGCCAAGGAGAATCTGGTGCTCGAAAACAACGATGAGCAGATTGAAAACCTCATCAAGACTCTTATCGCCAACCACACCATCGGCTAATGCCGCAGCAAACTCCCTCACTACTGAACATAGCATAACATCCAATCATGTCAGATAAAAACAATCTCATAGTATATTGCGAGTTTGACGAAGGCAAAGTTGCCGATGTCAGCCTCGAACTCCTCACCAAAGGACGCCAGCTCGCCTCCGAACTGGGTGTCAAACTTGAGGCCATCGTAATAGGCGACAAGCTCGACGGCGTTGAGAACCAGCTCTTCCCCTACGGCGCCGACACGGTCTACAAAGTGGAAGACCCGCGTCTCTACCCCTATACCTCCAATCCCCACGCTGCCGTGCTGATCAACCTCTTCAGGGAGATCAAGCCTCAGATCGCCCTCATGGGCGCCACCTGCATCGGCCGCGACCTGGGTCCGCGCGTATCCTCATGCCTCCATTCGGGTCTTACCGCCGACTGCACCTCGCTGGTAATCGGCGACCATACCGACCCCAAGACAGGCAAGGAATACACCAACCTCCTCTATCAGATCCGCCCCGCATTCGGCGGCAACATCGTGGCCACCATCGTCAACCCCGACTGCCGTCCGCAGATGGCCACAGTGCGCGAAGGTGTAATGAAGAAAGAGGTGTTTGACCCCGCCCACAAAGGTGAAGTCGTCAACCTCGACCCCAAGAAATACGTTGCCGATACCGACTTCGTGGTTGAAATCATCGACCGCCATATCGAAAAGTCGAAAATCAATATCAAGAACTCCCCCATCATCGTGGCCGGCGGCTACGGCGTAGGCTCCAAAGAGGGCTTCGACCTCCTCTTCCAGCTCGCCGATACTCTGGGCGCCGAAGTGGGCGCAACCCGCGCAGCTGTGGATGCCGGTTTCACCGAGCATGCCCGCCAGATCGGCCAGACCGGCGTCACCGTACGTCCGAAACTCTACATCGCCTGCGGCATCTCGGGCCAGATCCAGCATATCGCCGGCATGAAGGAGAGCTCGATCATCATCTCGATCAACTCCGACCCCAACGCTCCCATCAACGCTATCGCCGACTATGTAATCACCGGCAATTACGAAGATGTGGTGCCCAAACTCATCAAATATTATAAGAAAAACTCCAAATAAGCATTCACGGCTATGGCTAACTTCTATACAGACAATCCCGACCTGAAGCTGCATCTGCAGCACCCGCTGATGCGTAAAATCGTGGCTCTCAAAGAGCGCGACTACGCCGATGCGAAAGATTATGACTACGCTCCCGTAGATTTCGACGACGCCATGGACAATTACAACCGTGTGCTTGAAATCGTGGGCGACCTCTGCGGCACCACCATCGCCGACAACGCTGAAAGCGTCGACCATGACGGCCCGACAGTGGCCAACGGCCGCGTAACCTATGCCCCCGGCACTCAGGTGAACCTCGAAGCCTGCCGCAAGGCCGGCCTCATGGGCATGGCCATGCCCCGCCGCTTCGGTGGCCTCAACTTCCCCATCACCCCCTACATCATGGCTGCCGACATCGTCAGCCGCGCCGACACCGGCTTCGAAAACCTCTGGGGCCTGCAAGACTGCGCCGAAACTCTCTACGAATTCGGCAACGAGGAGCAGCGCGAAAAATACATCCCGCGCGTATGTCAGGGTGAAACCATGTCGATGGACCTCACCGAGCCCGATGCCGGTTCCGACCTCCAGTCGGTAATGCTCAAAGCCACCGAGCAGCCCGACGGCACATGGGTGCTCAACGGCGTGAAGCGCTTCATCACCAACGGCGACGCCGACATCCATCTGGTGCTCGCCCGCTCTGAGAGCGGCACAAAAGACGGCCGCGGCCTGTCGATGTTCATCTACGACAAGCGTCAGGGAGGCGTCAACGTGCGCCGCATCGAGAATAAGCTCGGCATCAAAGGCTCGCCTACATGCGAACTCGTCTACAAAAACGCCAAGGCCGAACTTTGCGGCTCGCGCCGTCTGGGTCTTATCAAATATGTGATGGCTCTGATGAACGGCGCCCGCCTCGGCATCGCCGCCCAGAGCGTCGGCGTAAGCGAAATCGCCTACCGCGAAGCTCTGGCCTATGCCAACGACCGCAAACAGTTTGGCAAAGCCATCGTAGAATTTACCGCCGTGCAGGAGATTCTCGCCACTATGAAAGCCAAACTCGACGCCACGCGCTGCCTGCTCTATGAGACCTCGCGCTACGTCGACCTCTACAAAGCTTACGAAGACATCGCCCGCGAGCGCTCGCTCACTCCCGAAGAGCGTCAGGAGATGAAGCTCTACAACAAGCTGGCCGACGCCTGCACCCCGCTTGCCAAGGGTCTCAGCTCGGAATATTGCAACCAGAACGCCTACGACTGCATCCAGATCCACGGCGGCTCAGGCTTCATGAAAGATTACGCCTGCGAGCGCATCTACCGCGACGCCCGCATCACCTCCATCTATGAGGGTACGACCCAGCTGCAGGTGGTGGCTGCAATCCGCCACGTCTTCACCGGCACCTACAATCAGCTTATCGACACCTATGCCGCCATGGACATCGCTCCCGAGCTGGAAGCCCAGAAGGCTATCGTCGAGAAGATGGTTGAGAAATACAATGCCGCCGTCAAGGCTGTCCATGAGACCAACGACCAGGCCTACACCGACTTCATGGCCCGTCACCTCGTGGAAATGGCCGGCGACGTAGTGATGAGCTACCTGCTGCTGACCGACTCCACACGCTACGAAAGCGACTCGCTCAAACGCAGCGCCAAAGTATACGTCAACCTCGCCGCAGCCGACGTTGAGAAGCATTCGGCTTTCATCTCGACTGTTACTCCCGGGGAAATGCCGCTCTACAAGGCCTGAATCCCCTCCAAGGCCTCTGATTGAGAATTTCCAGCCGGCTCTGCTATGGGCTAACCCATGGTGGAGCCGGCTTCCTTTTAAGGCCGGGTCCTTAGGCCTCGTCCCAGGCCTACAACCGATCATTCCACCTTACCTTTTAGCCATGACATCCCTGCATCTGCTCATGCTTTTGGCCTCTGTGGCCTCAGTCCCGACGGCTCTGGCCGGCAATCTGACGCTGCGCTACGACCTTCCGGCAAAATATTTCGAGGAAGCCCTTCCTATCGGCAACGGCAACCTCGGCGCCATGGTCTATGGCCGCGACTCCGTCGAAAAAGTATCGCTCAACGACATCACGCTCTGGACCGGCGAGCCCGATCCCCTCGCCGACCGCCTCGACCCGCGGCCTGTCATCGAGGCTATCCGCACCGCCCTCGACGTGGAGAATTACGCTCTGGCCGACTCCCTGCAGCGCACTCTTCAGGGCCATTACGCCCAGAATTATCAGCCGCTCGGCACTCTGCGCATCGCTTTTACCGACCGCAACGGCACCCCCGAACCGGCCTCGCCGTCTGCCACTTATGAGCGCACTCTCGACATCTCCCGGGCTCTGGCCACCACGCGCTCAGGCGAACGCACTTCGCAGGTGTTCGCCTCCATGCCCGACTCTGTGATCGCTCTTCGCATCTCCGATCCGAAGGGGATCTACGCCACCCTGTCGCTCGAAAGTAAAATCCCCACTGTAGAGTTCGCAGCCACGGCCGACGAGATTACAGCCGACGGGTACGCAGCCTACACCTCCAAACCGGGCTACTCCCACGAGGCCGAAAAATCGTTCCGCTACGACCCCTCGCGCGGCATCCACTTCCGCACCATCCTGAAGGTCATCGCCCCCAAAGGGAAGGTGACAGCTCAGGGAAGCACTCTACGGCTCAACGGATGCAAGGAGGCGACGGTTTTGATTACCAACGTGACGAGTTTCAACGGCTACGACCGCGACCCCGTGAACGATGGGCGCGATTATAAGTCGTTGGCACAGAGCCGCATCGACAAGGCCTCCCGGCTTTCATGGAGCGAGCTGCAAAGCCGGGCAGAGAAGGCCTATCGCCAGCTGTTCGACCGCGTGAGCCTCGACCTGGGCGCAACCGCTCCCGAGATAGCCGCTCTGACCACCGACCGCCAGCTGCTCAGCTATTGCGACAACTCCGACATCAACCCCGACCTCGAAGAGCTGTATTTCCAGTTTGGCCGCTATCTGCTCATCTCCTGTTCGCAGACTCCGGGCGTACCTGCCAACCTGCAGGGGCTCTGGAACGAGCAGATGCTCCCGCCGTGGAGCTCCGATTATACCACCAATATCAACGCCGAAGAAAACTACTGGGGCGCTGAGCTGACCAATCTCTCTGAGATGCACCATTCGCTGCTCGGCTTCGTCGACAATCTTCAGCGTGCCGGACGCCATGCGGCGCGCACCCAGTGCGGTGTCGACCGCGGATGGTGTCTCGGCCATAACACCGACATGTGGGCTATGGCCAACATGATCGGCGAAGGCAACGACAATCCGCAGTGGGCCAACTGGCCCATGGGCGGCGCTTGGATGGCTACCCACATCTGGGAGGCATGGCTCTTCAACCGCGACCGCGCCCAGCTTGAGGCTCACTATCCCACGCTCAAAGGTGCGGCTGAATTCTGCCTCGGCTGGCTCATCGACAGCGACGGTACGCTGATCACCTCCCCCTCCACATCGCCTGAGCATAGCTTCAAGGCTCCCGACGGCCATTCATGGCCCACTATGAAATGTTCGGCTTCCGACATGGCTCTCATCCGCGAATGTCTCACTGATGCCCGCGACGCCGCCGTGGAGCTTGGTCGCGACAGTGAACTTGTGGCAGAGATTTACGCCGCCCTGCCACGCCTGCAGAAATATCAGATACGTCCCGACGGCGCCCTTCAGGAGTGGTATCTCAACTACCCCGATGAGGATCCCCATCATCGCCACCAGAGCCACATGATAGGCCTCTATCCGGGCCACCACATCTCGGTGGACGCTACGCCCGAGCTCGCGGCTGCTTGCTCCAAAGCACTCGACATACGAGGCTCTGAGACCACCGGATGGAGCGCCGGATGGCGCGTCAACCTGCGCGCCCGTCTGCGCGAGGCTGACAAGGCCTACGCCATGTATCGCCGTCTGCTGCGCTACGTATCGCCCGACGGCTACAAAGGCCCGGATCGCCGTCGCGGAGGCGGCACGTATCCCAACCTCTTCGACGCCCATACCCCATTCCAGATCGACGGCAACTTCGGCGGAAGCGCCGGCGTTGCGGAGATGCTGGTGCAGTCGACCCCTACGTCTGTCACACTCCTTCCGGCTCTCCCCAAGCAGTGGGATTCCGGCTCTGTCAAAGGGCTGCGCACACGCACAGGCCACACCCTCGACCTCACCTGGCGCGATGGCCGCGTTGTATCCTACCATCTGACTCCGCTCCACAACGCCTGCCCCGATCCAACGGTCAATTTGCCCAAATAGTCAGCATTTCCTAACCGGGGGAAAGCCTGCAGCAAAGTTAAAATCTGTTAATAGCGCT
>CAMEGQ010000125.1 GCA_945916235.1 uncultured Porphyromonadaceae bacterium
CACGGCTCTTTCATTTAAAAATGCGGAGAGGATTCGAAAATCCTGCTATTTTATAGCGTTGACAAACGGGCTGGAGATAGATGTCTGACTGGTAAATCCCTTGATTCGCTGCTCTGGACAGATGGAGCTCCGACACAGCTTGATCGGTGCGTAATTATTTGATTTTTAGCGAAATAAGTGGCTTAAAAATTTGGCCAAGTGGCCGATTTTTCGTAACTTTATAGTTGACAATCAATAAGTTATGGATAAAATCATGTCACTTGGCCAAAGCCGGACGATTGAGCCCATATCGCCCAATCGCACCACAAAGTTACAAAATAAGTTTGAATATCAGAGCAGCATTTTGGAAAGGCTGCGGGAATTTGCAGCTTCTGTTCCGGATTTCCGAAGGCCAAACAAGGGAAATATCCGTCATAAGCTTGCTGACATCATCATGCTGATGATACTTGCGCGAACCTCCGGGCATGTGGGACGCGCCGATATAATCGAGTTCGGCAAGCATAACATCAATAAATTCCGTAAAATGGGAATGCTGAAAGCCGGTGTTCCCTCTGAAGCTACCCTGTGCCGTGTGGAAAACGGCATCAATGCCACGCTTATGGCCGACCGTATGCAGGAATATATCGGTCTATTTCATACGGAACTACGCAAAACGGCCTCCGGCAGGGAGATCATCTGCATTGACGGCAAGGCAGAACGGGGTACGGTCCAGGAAAACGGACGCAATCCGGATATAGTCTCAGCGTATTCATTCAATACAGGACTCACACTGGCAACCGAGGCCTGTCAGGAGAAGAGCAACGAGATAAAGGCAGTGCCCCGGCTTATAGATAAAATTGACATATCCGGAAAGATCGTCACTGCTGACGCTATGTCTATGCAGAAGAACATAATTGACTCGGTCAGAAAAAACGGAGGCGATTTCCTCATAGAGCTCAAAGCCAACCAGCGCGCCCTCCGTTACGGAGTGGAAGACAGACTCAAAGAGCACACTCCGGAGTATTCCTACACTGAGGGCCCGGAACTCGGCCACGGCAGGATTGAAAGCAGAACATACCGCATATATGACGGCATGGACTTAATCGCGGACAAAGAGAAATGGAGCGGCAACATGACAATCATAGAATACGAATCCGATACCCTCAGAAAATCAACCGGAGAGCGTTCGACAGAAACACGCCTGTATGTGAGCAGCCTGCCCACGACAACGCCTGCTTTGGGAACTTACGTGCGCAATCACTGGTCTATAGAAAGCATGCACTGGGAGCTGGATCGTAATCTTTTGCAAGATAAAGTGAAACGTAAGTCAACTAACGCGGCGCGCAACCTCGATACGATTCAACGGATAGTCCATTCAGTGTTCTCAATATGGAAAAGGCGGCGTAAAAAGCGATCTGACAAAAGAAAAGGCATGGCGGAACTTATGAGATATGTTGCAGGTAGCTTTACGAAACTAATTCGGTTTTTAAGCCAAAAATGAAAAAATAGGATTTTGACAAAAAGTTAAAACGCTGAAATACAGATATAATGGATTGCCCGATTCGCGCTGAATCGGGTAAGGGAAGGTCTGCTCACATTTTTAATTTAAATGAAAGAGCCGTGCACGGCGGGTGAAAAGGGTGCGGAAACGAAGACGCCTCCGGCGTCAGCGGGGTGCTGACGGCGGAGGCGCCGGATGAGTTTCGTTGGCGTTACGGAATCAATAGTTCTCGGCCTTGATTTCGAAGAAAGCCTGGGGATGGAAGCAAACGGGGCAAACCTTGGGGGCGTTTTTGCCGATAACGATGTGACCGCAGTTGCGGCATACCCAGATGGTGTCGCCCTCGCGTGAGAAGACGAGACCGTCCTTTATATTCTCCAGCAGGCGCAGGTAGCGCTCTTCGTGGGTGCGCTCGATGGCAGCCACACCGCGCATCTGCACGGCAATGGCGTGGAAGCCCTCGGCCTCGGCCTCGTCGGCCATCTTGGCGTACATATCGGTCCACTCATAGTTCTCGCCGGCGGCGGCATCCTTGAGGTTCTCGGCGGTGTCGTGCAGCTCGCCGCCCTGCAGGAGCTTGAACCACAGCTTGGCGTGGGCAAACTCGTTGGCGGCAGTCTCCATGAACAGTGCGGCAATCTGCTCGTAGCCGTCCTTCTGGGCCTTGCGGGCGTAGATTTCATAACGGTTGCGGGCCTGTGACTCGCCGGCGAACGCTGTCTTCAGATTGGCTTCGGTTTTTGTTCCTTTCAGTGATTTCATAATGATGTGAAGTTTGTTTTGTGATGTTTTGAAGAAAAGATGTTAGTGAATAATAATATTAAGATATAACAATCGGGCGGCCGTGATTGTTCATGCCTGAATAATCAGCATGACCGTGTAGGCAATATAGAGGACGGTGAACAATGCGCCTTCGCCACGTGTGATGACGCGGTGTCCGATGAGCCATCCTGATGCCCAGAAGAGCACGGCGGCGGCGGTCATGGTGAGCAGGTCGAAGTTGGTGACTCCGCCAAGGGGTAGGGGACGCACGACGGCGGAGCATCCGAGGACAAAGAGGATGTTGAAGATGCAGCTGCCGATGACGTTTCCGACGGCCATGTCGGAGTGGCCTTTGGCGGCGGCGACGACGGATGTGGCCAGCTCGGGCAACGAGGTGCCGAGCGCCACGACGGTAAGGCCGATGATGGCGTCAGACACGCCGATTTCGGAGGCTAGGGACGAGGCGCTGTCCACGAAGATGTCGCCGCCCCAGATGAGTGCTCCCAGGCCGAGGGCTATGAACACGAGTGCGCGCCACAGGGGCACCTCCTTGGTCGGTTTTTCGGGCTCGGTGGCGGCGGCGCCCTCCGGCACGGCTTTGGCCTGCGCGAAGGTGTAGCGCATGAAGATGCAGAAGAAGAGCAGCAGCAGTATGCCGTCGACGCGTGTCACCGCGTCGGGAAGTCCGTCCAGCAATCCGGTGTTGCCGCACGCCAGCAGCGCCACGGAGCAGAGAATCACCAGCGGCATCTCGTTGCTGAGGACGCTGCGCCCCACGTGTATGGGACGCACCATGGCGGTTATGCCTATGATCAGCAGCACGTTGGCGATGTTGCTGCCGACAACGTTGCCGATGGCGAGGCCGGCGTTGCCCTCAATGGCGGAGGCCACGCTTATCACCAGCTCGGGAGCGGAAGTGCCGAAGGCCACGATGGTGAGGCCTATCATCATCTCGCTCAGGCCCATACGCTTTGCCAGCGCCGAGCCGCCGTCGGTGAGCCATCCGGCGCCAAAGAGAATCATGGCCAGGCTGACTATCAGGAGTATTATGTTCAGAAACATTGTTTGAGGTGTTTTACGAAGTTAGAGGCGGCCTTCGTCGGCATAGCTGTAATGGCCGGTGGATGAGATGATTATATGGTCAGTGAGCGACATGTCCATCAGTTCGGCGGCGTTTTTGATTTTTCGGGTGATGGAGTCGTCATTGATGCTGGGGCGGTTGTTGCCGGAGGGGTGGTTGTGGAAGACTATGATGCGTGTGGCCTGACACATTAGCGCTTTTCGGATGATTTTCTGCACATCCACGGCGGTGGCGGTGAGGGTGCCGCTGCAGATGCGCTCCTTGGTGATGTATTCGGCGCGGTTGGTGAGGTACAGGGCCCAGAACTCCTCGTGGTCCAGACCGTTGAACTCGGGACGCATGATGTCCGCGGCGATGACGGAGGTGATGATGGGCTCGCGCTTGATGAGCTTGGCATCCTCGGCGGCGCGCAGTCCCAGCTGTATGCCAGCCAGCAGGCACAGAGCCTTGGCGCGTCCAATGCCGTAGACGCCGTGGTCCTGGTTGTAGGCTATGAAGTCGTCGGCGGATTTCTCGGCGATGCGGCTGAGGTGTCCGTCGTATATGTGCATGAGCTCGCGCGACATCTCAATGACGTTGCGGCCCTTGGTGCCGGTGCCGAAGATGATGGCCAGCAGCTCGTGGGACTTCAGCGACGACATTCCGTGCCGCAGCGCTTTCTCGCGCGGCTTGTCCTCGTCGGCCACGCCGCTCAGGCGGGAGCTGCCGGGATAGGTGCCGGAGGTTTTCTCTGTCTGCTTCATGGGGATGGGTTATTTGCCGCGGCGTATCTCCACTTCCCGGGCAATGTCGCGGCCGCGTCCGAGGATGATTTTTGTGAAATAGGCCTGTATGAAGCCGGTGCCGTAGCCGCCGACCTGGATGACGGCGGCGGGGACGGCCTTGAGGGCGATGACGGGGCTGCGGGTGGCGATGAGCGCCATAACCACTAAAGCCACAAAGTATAAGCCCAAGGGCAGGAACCACCAGGGGCTCACAAATAAGCCCAGGACAACGAAGAGGATGAAGAAGATGACGGCTGCGGCGGGCAGCGCGTGCACCACCTTCAGCGAGCCGGGGTAGAGAAGTTTCAGTGTGATGCGTGACATCCCGAACACGTGCACCTGCCGCCAGAATTTGCGCCAGTTCACACGCCGCTTGTGCCACACGGGCACGGCGGTGATGAGGCCGATGGTGAAGCCGGCCTGACGGATGCGCGTGCTCATGTCGATGTCCTCGGAGAACATCTCCCGGAAGCCGTCCACCTTCTCGTACACGGAGCGCGTGAAGCCCATGTTGAACGTTCGCGGCGTGAACTTCTCCAGGCTGACCTTGCCGCCGCGGATGCCGCCGGTGGTGAGAAAGGAGGTCATGGTGTAGTTGATGGCCTTCTGCGTGGTGGTGAAGGATTCGTGGGCGGCATCGGGCCCGCCGAAGCAGTCGAGGGGGCGGGCCTCCAGCTCACGCGTGAGCGTCTCGAAGTAGGTGGGCGGAATCACGCAGTCCGAGTCGAAGAAGATGAAATAGTCGCCCGTGGCGCGCTCCATGCCGTGGTTGCGGGCGATGGAGCGTCCCTCGTTTTCTTTGAAGAAGTAGCTCACGTCCAGACCTTTGCTGCGTGCTTCGTCGCAGATGTCGCGGCAGGGCTCGGTCGAGCCGTCCTCGACGATGACGGTCTCGAAATTGCGGGAGGTCTGCGCCAGTAGGCTGTCCAGGAGGTCGCGCACCTCGTCGCGGCGGTTGTAGACGGGAACTATTACTGAGAATTTCATGCGATGAATGGATTGGGGGGGTGATAGCTCAACTCATGCGGTTCTTGTAGTCCTCGTAGGTGAACTGACGCAGGTAGGCGCAGTCGCCGTTGAGGTCGCAGAAGACGATGGCGGGGTGCTGGATGCCGTTGAACATGTTTGTCTTGACGGTGGTGTAGTGGTTCATGTCCTCGAGGGTGAGTCGCTGCCCCTCTTGGAGGGGAGCGTCGAAGCTCCAGTCGCCCATGTAGTCGCCGCTGAGGCACGAGTTTCCGCCGAGGCGGTAGGTGGGCATGCCCATGACGGGCTCGTCGCCGAGGGCTTCGGTGATGGCGGGCTTGTAGGGCATCTCCAGGGTATCGGGCATGTGGCAGGCGAAGGAGACGTCGACGATGGCGGTCTGCACGCCGTCGTTGCGGACGATGTCGACGACGGAGGTGATGAGGTCGCCGGTGCGCCATGTGAATGCCGAGCCGGGCTCGAGAATCACTTCCAGCCAGGGATAGCGCTTGCGGAAGCCCCGCAGCAATTCGACGAGGTGGTCGGTGTCGTAGTCCTTGCGGGTCATGATGTGTCCGCCGCCCATGTTCACCCATTTCAGCTGGGGGAAGAGATGTGCGAACTGAGCCTCGAAGGCGTTGAGGACCTTGGCCAGATCGTAGCTCGTGCTCTCGCAGAGGGCGTGGAAGTGGAGGCCTTCGATGCCCTCGGGCAGACCGTCGGCCAGCTCGGCGGCGTCGGCGCCGAAGCGGCTGCCGGGGAGGGCCGGGTTGTAGAGGTCGGTGGTGATGACCGAGCAGCGCGGGTTGACGCGCAGGCCGGGGCTGACGTGGCGGCCGCTCTCCTTGTTATACTGCTCGAGGCGGTCGCGGAACCGGCGCCACTGGGCCGTGCTGTTGAAGGTGATGTGCGAGCTGCCGGCCAGAAATTCGCCGATGGTCTCGTCGGTGTAGGCCGGGCAGTAGGGGTGGGCGGCGTCGGTGAGATGC
>CAMEGQ010000126.1 GCA_945916235.1 uncultured Porphyromonadaceae bacterium
CCGTGGTGCAGTAGAGCGGCGGGCGCTGCCACTGCCACCCTCCGTTTTTGTAGTTCCACGTCATATCGTCTTTCGACTTGTTGTACTCGCCGAGGTCACGATAAACACCGAAAGAAACGTCAATGAGGTCGGAAAGGTCGTCAGTTCCGGCGCGAAGAATTACCGAACGAAAATTGGGATTGTAAACGTCGTAAAGTGCCTCTAACAGAAGGGTATACGATTTTGAGCCGCCGCGAGCTCCGCCACCTATAATTATATCGGCGTCGCACAAAAGCATATTTTCCTGCCCACCCGATTGCGCGATTATATCATTGGTTTTATGTTGCTGATATTCCTCGCGTTTAGACGCGGCGACTTCATAGGACACAACCTTGCGCCCGTCAAGAAAAGTCATTATGTCGACACCCTTTTTCATAAAAAAATAGCCTGACGTCCGAAATTCTCGGAAATCAGGCTTAAAGGAAGCTCTATTTCTATTCAATGCAAAAGTAGTCTATTTTCTACAAAATAGCCAATAATTTAGGGAAAATATTTTGGTATAATGGAAAATAACAGTACTTTTGCGTAGTTAAAACCATTCATGAATATACGCGCATCAGTAGATACAGAACAAAGAGATATGAGCAGCCGGGAGCGGCTCGCCGTCTGCCCCGATTGCGGGCAGAAGCTCTTCGAAGTCGTAAGTCTGCACAATCGCGGAGTATTCCGCCTCAAATGCCGCAGATGTAAAAAATACGTCCGCGTCCTCGCATTAGAAGATAAACAAGACACCGCGCAGTAGAGCAGTGGCAGCTCGTCGGGTTCATGTCCCGGAGGTCGGCGGTTCGAATCCGTCCTGCGCTACAAAAATATAGCCTCGAAAGAGGCATAAAGGCCAAGAGCCTCAATGAAGAACTTAGTTCCGATTTGAGGCTCTTTTTTTATTCATCTAACTGATTGACAATGGAAAAAGAACAAATCTTATCCACTCTAAACGAAAAGCTGACCGCTCAGGGAATAAAGACCGAGCCGTTTCAGCGCACATTCGGCGATTATGTGAACGAAAACCTCCCCGCAGAAGGTACAGAGCCGGACGACGCATACTTCGACAAGCACGTCCGCGTCCTCAAATCCCTCGCAGGGCAGTACAATCACGACCTCGCCACTGCGGTCGAGGACTTCAAGAAAAACTACAAGCCCTCGCCCAAGCCCGATGACAAGAAAGACGATGTCGCAAAAAGCGACCTCGAAAAACGTCTTGAACAGCTCGAAAACCAACTTAGGGAAGCGTCAGGTAAAGAAAGCCGCGACAAACTCATTTCCGAGGTTGTGGCAAAAGGCAAATCGCTGAAGGTCGCGAACGAGGCGATTTGGGAAGATGCTGTAAAGGCTATTGAAATCGGGGAAAAAGACTCTGCTGACGACGTGACCGAGAAAGCCAAGAAACGCTACGAAGCACAGCTCCGCCGCTATGTCGGCGAGGGCGTCTCACCATTCGGAAGCACAGGCAGACAGGGCGCGACAAAGGAAGCGGAGCAGGCGGCAAAAGACAAACGCGAAGCTCTTAAAAAGAAGATGCAGGCGCGTGGCCGATTGCCAAAAGACGAACAGTAACCTTAAAATTTAAAAGCAATGAACGATTACCAGTACGGCACTTTCAACACCATCTCGCAGTCGTCTGCCGCCATCGGCGGCGATTATCCCGTATGGGCTCGCAGAAACAAGTGCTATCAGGGCGGCGGCTGGATTGACACCACCGACCTTAACCCCGGCGATGTAATCCACGCCGGCACTCCCGTGATTTTCGACGGTCCGGGTAAAAAAGTGACAATCGTCAAGATTACCGACAAGACCAACCTTGCAAAGGTCAACGGCCTCATCTTCGATGATGTGTGCATTCCCAGCGGCGTTGTCGAGGCTGCCTGTGCAGTATGTTATGACGGTCGCATCTACGCCAACCGTGCAAACGGCGGCAACGGACTTCCCAAGTCTCTTATGGCACAGCTCCCCGCAGTGGAATTTGTCTACGAGGGCAACGCACCTGCGGAACCCTCCTAAACCGTAGAAGGCGGCAATGACTAATCATTAAAACGAAGCAATCATGGCAATGACAAGAACCAAAGAATTTTATGATTTTCTCGGCAAAGGTCTGACCGACTACGGCTACACCAGCTTCTCGGCATACCTCAACGATATGTTCGCTGAGAAATACAACGCGGACAAGACTTTCGAGCAGATGGGCTTCCCGCTCAATCCCTCAATTCCCATCCGCCCGACCTACGAGCAGATTGAAGTAAATGTCCGTCCTTACACAATGGCGGCTCACGTCGACATCGACTCTGACGGTCCTACCAAATCGACTGACGGTATCGCTCTCCGCATGGGTCAGCTCCCTATCTGGAAGCATGAGTTTACCATCGGTCGCAAGGAACTCCGCGAGCAGATGTATCTCGCTGACCGCATCGGCTCCGCAACTCCCGAAATCATCGACGTGGCGATGGAACAACTGTTCGTTACCACCGACTCACTCCTCGGCGGCAACTACAACACCATGCTCTACAACCGCCATCAGATTGTATCAAACGGCGGCAAGCTGGTCATCAACTCGTCCAACAGCCACCTCGGCATTCCTCTTGAACTCGACTTCGGTGTTCCCGCAAAGAACAAGACCACCGAGGCGTGGTACACCAAGTCGGCTTCAAACGGCGCTATTACCGCAAAGGCCGGCGTCGACCCCTTCAAGACGCTTAAAGCCATCAAGCGAAATGCCGAGCAGAAGGACAATGCCCCGCAGGGTCACTGGGAAGTCTCCAAGACCACATGGGACGACCTCATGCAGCTCGACGCTTTCCGTAACGCCTATGCTGTCGCGCTCAACCCCTACCTCGTAGGACAGTCTGACGCGAACATCAAGTCGTATGCGTCCAAGCTCGCTGATGCTGACGTCAAAGCCTACGTTGAACGCATCATCGGCGCTCCCATCGTGGTAATCGACCACATGGGCTATATCGAGAAATTCGATACTACAGCCAAGAAAATGTCCTACGTCGACTGCCCCTCGTTTGTCGAGGGCGTGATGGTTTACGTTCCCGACGGTGCTATCGGCGACACTCAGTTCGGCAAGCCTATCTACATGGAGACCCCCGGCGCTCGCGCTGCTCTCTATGACGGAGGTCGTACCCTCATTCGTCAGGTATTCAACGACGAGACTATGACACAGACTATCAAATCCGAGTTTACCGGCCTTTGCGTTCCCAACCGCACACGCTGGATGTATTATCTGACTGTAAAAGGCTCTTGATAAATGATGTGCGAGTGTAATTCCGACATATCGCCGCAGAAAGTCTACACCGTCGAAGATTATCTGCGAGGCATCTCAGCATTGCTGACTGACGATGCCTTGCAGGTAATCCTTAACAAACGCCGGCTCTACGGAGGCCTGCCGCTATACGAAGTGTCAGACCGCGACCGTGACCTTGCCGAGGCCGAAGTCTATTACTGGCTGTCAAATCTGCCTGTCGGCGGTGCGACAACTAAAGACGCCGACGGCTCATGGAGTCATAGCGAGGGCGGATGGACTGTAAGCCAAGCCAACATCGACGAATGGCGGCGCAAATACACCTCTCTCCGCGAACTGTGGGGAGAAAAGGCGCTCGTCCGCTCGTCAATCAAAGTTCACGCAAGAGGAATGAGAGTATGGCGAAAATGAGCAATCCGAGATTTCCGCATCAGTGCCGCATCTACCGTTTGGAGGGAGTCACAAACTTCAACCCCGACGGTGTGACGGTCGAGCTGTATTCGGGCGTATGCCGCAAGAGCGGTTCTGACAATATCCGCTCGTTCAGCACCGGCTCAAACACCACGGGCAAGGTCGACATCTCCGACTACCGTGTGAGTATGCCCGGCATCATCAAGGGGCTCCAAAAAGGCGACCTTGTGGATGTGACCGACCTTATAGGCACTGAAAAGGAATTAAGGGTTGTAAACATCGAGGCTACACAGCTCATGGGCGGAGGCACGGCTGTATTGTGCAACGTTTCAAGCAACTGACAGCATGGATAATTCGGCAGCACTGAGAATGGGTACAATGAGAGCAAAGGATGTGATTAAAAGACACATTCTGAACGGCATCCTTATCCCACTCGCAGACGGGCTTATCCAAGGAGTTACTGAGGGGCGTATTTCAATCGGCCACAATATGACCGGCAACACCGTCAACTCTTACGCAGCGGGCGTATATGTACGCGGGCAGCTTGTGTATATCAAAACATCCTCGGAGAGCATTCCCAAACCGCTGAGGCGCAAACTCGGCAAGGGCGAGCGCTTCTACGCGGGGAATATCCGATGGGATGAGGAGATGCAGGAGTCGACCTTTACTGCCAATGTGTCAACAAACGGCACAACCGAAGCGGAGCGCAGTATCGCGTTTCTGCGCTCATACAAGCCAAGTCCTAACGGCTGGGCGCTGGTCGTCTGCAACGGCGTTGAATATGCCGCTTATCAGGAAAATGAGATGAAAATCGACGTACTGACGACAAATCTCAACTTCGCAAAAATGTTCGCTCTATCCATGTTTAAACCAATGACCGACTGACAATGAGTGCAACACAATACAACCGAATGGCGCTGCTGCAATCCCTCGATGAGTTGACAGCACACATCAGCAAGAACCGTTTCGTCTCGACGCGGCCTAACGCCGTAGGACAGCAGATGCAGGATTTTCTGCTTATCCGCTTGCCGCAGCCTATTACCGACCCCGCCGACACCTATCAGCTCACGACAGGACAAATCAATGTCTTTGCCCGTGACGGGCAAGGCGGACTGGAAAACACCCGTCGTCTCGAACAGATGCAGCAGGCGGTCATATCGCTTTTCCCAATCCGTACTGACAACTACATCGCCTATCGGCCTATACTGCTTAACGGCGGTGCGGACGGCGCGGGATTTCACTCGCTTATCATCCAATTCAACATCAGAATACATAAGGATTTTGATATTCATCCAAAATACAATTTCAAACTTTAAAATAAGAATCCATGACAGCAATTTCTGCAACCAAAGATCCGAGCGACCTCCAAGACATCCTCGGCCATGTAGACAAGGTGTTTTACAGCAGCGCTGTGAAAACAAAACCGTCTGAACTTACCGGCACTTTTGATTTTATGCTGCCGGTGCTTGACGAGTCTGTGACTTTCAACCTCGGCGAGGCCGACGTCAGCCGCATCAAACTTATCGACCAGACCAACTGGACTTCCTACGCTAAGAAAGGCGACCCCGACATCTCGTTCCAGGTTCCCTCGTTCTCGCAGGCTATCGCCGACATCCTCGACAACAAGATTGGCGACGCCGCAGCCAACACCAATCTTGGTCTCACGCTTCAGGGCTACTCGACCACTCCTAAGAAAGTCGTCGGCTCACTGCTCTATGTCTCCGAGGACGGCCTGACTTGTGTATATCTCCCGAATGTCGAGATTTACGCCTCTGCTGTAATCGGCGACAGCGACAAGCCCGGCTATTTCAACTGTACTATCACTCCGCTCCCCGATGATGACGGTGCAGACTACTACATCGGTCGCAAAACCACATAATAATCCTAATTACCTCCTTATACACCGGGGCGGCGGTAGCATAAATGCCGCCGCCCTTTTTACTCGTTCCCGAATATGGCTATATCAAAAATCAAAGCACCCGCATCTCCGTCGGACGACAGCGAGCGAGAATTGGAAAACATCGTCGATAATGACATAGATTATATAAAAGTGCGCGGCAAGCGCCTCGGCTTCCGTGACCTCAACGGACACGGACGGCACAAAATATCGCGTATCATGCTGAAAAAAGGCGGCGACGAGTTTGCAATTTCAAGCAAGGTTGTCGCGGCTGCAAAACTCAACGGATATTTCAAGATAAAACTGTTGTGGCCGCTGCTGTGGCGC
>CAMEGQ010000127.1 GCA_945916235.1 uncultured Porphyromonadaceae bacterium
TCGGGCGTCATGGCAGCATATTGTTCGGTAGCCGACATCGACGCTCGGGTCCCTGCAGGGATAAAATCCGCCGGGGAAACCGCCACAGCAGGAATGAAAGCCGAAGCCTCCGCTCCATCAGCCGAAGAACCCGCAGCCGAAGTACCATCTGCCGAAGAACCATCAGCCAAAGAACCAGCCATACCACCCCGGCACAGAGATGCGGAGGGGAGAGTGCGCTGCGGCACCCACGTGACGGGATCAATTGACGGTGAAACGATGACGAAACTCGGACGGCCTACAGCATGGACTATGTGGCGGGCGCCGCCTTCGTTGCCGAAATAGGCCGTGGAGAACGAGGCCAGAGCCACCAGCTGGCGCATCGAGGCCGCCTTCACATTAATATATATATTGCGAGGCGAATCCAGACGCCGGAAAATGTCGCGGGCAGCCTCCTCTTCGGCGCCCGGAGCGTAGTTCAGCACCAGCTGAAGATCCGGATACCGGTCGATGATACGGCCCAGGATGTCAGTCATATAGGCCGGAGGCCACGTCTTGAACGCCAATTTCGACACCACCCCGCAGAGCAGAATCGGCCGGGAGAGGTCAAGCCCCTCCCCTATCAGGTAGCGGCGATAGTCGGCCCGTTCCGACTCGCTTATATGAAGCGAGATAGAGCGCCGGAGCGTGAGCTGCCTACCCTGAGGGAGCAAACGGGAGAAAGGCTCGAGGAAGCGCAGATTATGGGTAATCATATCCTCCCCATCGACCCGGCGCGGGAAAGCATGGTTGAAAAACGGCCTTGTATAGCCCTTGCGCAAGCCGATGCGCAGACGCGATAAGGGAGAAAAGATGGTAAATGGGAGCGTGTTGGCCGTGGAGCGCATGTCGATGATGGCGTTGTAGCGCCCGAAAGCCATCAGGCGGAAGATTTTCCAGATATAGCGCAGCGGCTGATGACGCTCGCGGTCGGAGAAAGTAATAATCCGCGAAATTGCCGGATGCCCCCGGAACAGGTCGGCCAGACGGTCGTTGAGCACGAAGTCGATCTGCGCATCGGGGAAGTTAGCCTTCAGATTGTCGATAAGTGATGTGGCCAAAACGGCGTCGCCCATCTGGCGAAAGCGGATTATAAGGATTTTCATGGAGGTGTTGATAAGTTTTTTGGGAGGAGCGGGCAACAAAGTTAACGAAATTCGGGGAATAATCCGTAAATTTGTAGTGGGCGATTGCGCGAAAACGCGTATCGGCCACCGAATCAGGATAAGCATTTCAGACACAGGAAAAACACAGATGGGAAAATTTGTACATCTTCACGTCCATTCACAATATTCGCTGCTCGACGGACAGGCCGCCGTGGATAAGCTCGTCGACAAGGCGATGGCCGACGGGATGCCCGCACTGGCGCTGACCGACCACGGCAACATGTTCGGCATAAAGGAATATTTCAACTACGCCAACAAGAAAAATTCCAAGACCAAGGGAGCCATAAAGGAAGCCCTTGCCGCCGCCGAGGCCGCCGAGGCCGAGGGGAACGCCGAGCTTGCCGCCGAGAAACGAGCCGAAGCCGAAACGCTGAAGGGGAAGATTTTCAAGCCCATCTTCGGATGCGAAGTATATGTGGCCAACGAGTCGCTGCTCACTCATACCGACAAGAAAGACACCGGCCGCCACCTGATTCTGCTGGCCAAGAATGCCAAAGGATACCACAATCTGGTAAAGATAGTGTCGCGTGCCTGGACCGAAGGGTTCTATTCCCATCCGCGAACCGACAAAGCCGACATCGTGGCCCATAAGGAAGGACTGATCGTATGCTCAGCCTGTCTGGGCGGCGAAATCCCCAAACTCATCATGAACGGCGAAATCGACGAGGCCGAGCGCCGGGTATTATGGTGGAAAGAGCAGTTTGGCGACGATTATTACCTTGAGCTGCAGCGCCATAAGGCCACAGTGCCGCGCGCCAACCATCAGACCTACTACAAACAGCAGGAAGTCAACGCCGTGCTGCTTCAGTTTGCCGAAAAGCACAACATCAAGGTGGTGGCCACCAACGACACCCATTTCGTAAACGAGGAAGACGCCGAGGCCCACGAGCGCCTGATCTGCCTGAACACCGGACGGCGCATATCCGACTACGACACCTCCGACGCCACCACCGGAAGCATCGACCCCGACGACGAAGACAACTCGAAGAAGCCCAAACTTGCCTACACCAAGCAGGAATGGCTGAAATCGACCGAGGAGATGACGGCGCTGTTCGCCGACATCCCCCAGAGCCTCACGACGACGCTCGAAATCGCCGACAAAGTCGAGTTTTACGACATCGACCACGCGCCGATCATGCCCTTCTTCGCCATTCCCGAGACATTCGGCACCGAGGAAGAATATCGCTCGCGCATCACCGAGAAAGAACTGTTCGACGAGTTTACGCAAGACGAAAACGGCAACGTAGTGCTCAGTCAGGAGCAGGCCGAAGCCAAAATAGCCAAGCTCGGAGGCTACGACAAGCTCTACCGCATCAAATTTGAGGCCGACTACCTTAAGATGCTCGCCTACGAGGGCGCCAAGAAGCGATACGGCGACCCTCTGCCGGACGATGTGAGCGAGCGCATCAAATTCGAGCTGCACATCATGAAGACCATGGGCTTCCCGGGTTACTTCCTTATCGTGCAGGACTTTATCAACGTATCGCGCGAGCGGCTCGGCGTCAGCGTGGGGCCCGGCCGTGGATCGGCCGCCGGCTCGTGTGTGGCTTACTGCCTGGGTATCACCCAGATCGACCCGATCAAATACGACCTGCTGTTTGAGCGATTCCTCAACCCCGACCGTATCTCGCTGCCCGATATCGATGTAGACTTCGACGATGACGGCCGCGCCCGCGTGCTTCAGTATGTCACCGAAAAATACGGCGCTGACAATGTGGCCCACATCATCACCTACGGCACCATGGCCACAAAGATGGCGCTGAAGGATGTGGCCCGCGTGGAAGGGCTGCCAATCCCCGAGAGCGACCGCCTGGTGAAGATGATTCCGCGCCACATGCCCGAAGTGGACGGCAAGGAGGCCAAGCTCAACCTCGCAAACTGCTATAAACTTGTGCCCGAATTCAAAAACGAACTCAAGAACCCAAATCCGCAGATTCAGGAGACGCTGAAATACGCCGCCCAGCTCGAAGGGAACGTGCGCGGCACGGGTGTGCACGCCTGCGGCGTGATCATCTGCCGCGACAAGATCAGCGACTGGGTGCCCGTCAGCACGGCTGTGGACAAGCTCGAGGGAAAACTGCTCGTGACACAATACGAAGGCCGCGTGATCGAGGAGACAGGCCTTATCAAGATGGACTTTCTGGGGCTGAAGACCCTGTCGATTATCATGGATGCCGTGCGCAACATCAAGCAGACCCGCGGCATCGACATCGACATGGAGAAAATCCCCATCGACGATCCCAAGACCTACAAACTCTACTGCGAGGGTCGCACCATCGGCACCTTCCAGTTTGAGTCGGCCGGCATGCAGAAATATCTGCGCGAGCTCCAGCCCTCCACATTCGAAGACCTCATCGCCATGAACGCCCTCTACCGCCCGGGCCCCATGGACTATATCCCCGACTTCATCGCGCGCAAGCATGGCCGCTCCCCTATCGTCTACGACATCCCCGAGATGGAGAAATATCTCAAGGATACGTATGGCATCACGGTATATCAGGAGCAGGTGATGCTTCTGTCGCGACTCCTGGCCAACTTCACCCGAGGCGAAAGCGACACCCTGCGCAAGGCCATGGGTAAGAAGCTCATCGACAAGATGAACCATCTGGAGGGTAAATTCATGGCCGGCGGACAGGCCAACGGCCACGACCCCAAGGTGCTCAAGAAGATATGGGAAGACTGGAAGAAATTCGCCTCCTACGCCTTCAACAAGAGCCACGCCACCTGCTACAGCTGGGTGGCCTTCCAGACGGCATACCTCAAAGCCAACTACGCGCCCGAATACATGGCAGCCGTGCTCAGCCGCAACCGCTCCGATATCAATAAGCTCACCAGCTTCATGGATGAGTGCAAGAGCATGAAGATTCAGGTGAAGGGGCCCGACGTCAACGAATCGTTTGCCGACTTCGGTGTGAACCAGGCCGGAGATATCCGTTTCGGGCTGTCGGCCGTGAAGAGCGTGGGCGACAATGTGGTGGCCGCCATCATCGCCGCCAGAAACGCCGGAGGCAAGTTTGAGTCGGTCTACGACTTTGTGGAGCGAGTGCCCAGCGGAGTCATCAACCGCCGCACCCTCGACGCGCTTGTACTGGCCGGTGCCCTCGACTGCTTCAGCGAAGTAAAGCGCGAAGACTTCTTTGAAAAGAACAGCCGCGACGAGACCTTCTCCGAGCAGCTTCTTCGCTACGGACAGCAGTATCAGCGCGCAGCCCAGGAGCATGCCAATTCTCTCTTCGGCGACATGGGCGACGAGCTAAACACCGCCGGACGCCCGCCCGTCAAATCGGCGGTGCCCTGGGTCGACGCTGTAAGGCTGGAGAAAGAGCGCGACCTTGTCGGGATGTTCCTGTCGGCCCACCCGCTCGACCCCTACTACATGGAGCTGCAGTTTGGCATGACCTCAATCAAAGATTTCAACGAACTGACACCCGAGGAGGGTAAGGAATACAGCTTCGGCGGCATGGTGACCAAACTCGACGAGCGCGCCGCACGCAACGGCGGCAAATTCGGCATCGTGATGCTTGAGGACATCTCGGGTACCACCGAGCTGCGTCTTTTCGGCCAGAAATATATCGACTTCGGGAAATACTGCGTGCCCGGCACCCCGCTGGCCATCTCGGGACGCTTCGAGCGCCGCTACAACGGCGAAGTCAGCTTCGAGGTGGCACAGGTGCGCCTGCTCAACGATTTCAAAGGGAAGATGCTCAACGCCATCAACATCGAAATCGACACCGATCAGCTCAACGGGCCGCTGAAGGATGTGCTTCACGAGATGCTCAAATCGAGCGGCGACAACAAAGGATCGCTGGTCATCAAGCTGTTCGACAAGCAGACCAACCGGTATCTGCATCTGACGTCGGCCTACAAAATCCCACTGACGCGCGATCTCACCCGGGCGCTTGACTCGCTGGATGTGAAATATGACTTCGATGTGAACCATATAGCCGTGCCGCAAACCCAGCAGCGGCAGTGGGGAGCGCCCCGCCGAGCCGCCCAGGGAGCATAAGGCGCCCATCATAGCCATAAACAATTGAATATCAACAAACAGCAAATATAACTCAAAAACAATCACACAACAATGGCACTTGAAATTACAGATGCGAATGCGCATGAGATTATCGAATCAGGCAAACCCGTGATGATCGACTTCTGGGCCACATGGTGCGGACCATGCAAGCAGTTAAGCCCCGTGGTCGACGAACTGGCACAGGAATACGAAGGGAAAGTGGTAATCGGCAAATACAACCTCGACGAAGAGAGCGATCTGGGTCAGGAATACCGCATCATGTCGCTCCCCACCATCCTCTTCTTCAAAGACGGCAAAAAGACCGACCTGCGACTGACCGGTTCGCAGACCAAAGCCACCATCCAGGGCAAGCTCGACGAGCTCCTCGCGCTCTGATCCCCGCAAATTCCGCGCTGACATATTGTTAGCAACCCAAATACCGTTAACAGATATTGTCGAAACGGCTCTAAGGCCGCCCCCGTCGGGCGGCCTTAACTATATAATGCAGGAAGGAGCCGGAAGATTTCGCAGATTCGCCGCAAGGAAATGGAAAATATTTGGCGTAAAGCGAAAATTTT
>CAMEGQ010000128.1 GCA_945916235.1 uncultured Porphyromonadaceae bacterium
CGAACTTTTCCTCAGCAATGCCGAGTTTTTCCCCGGTAATGCCGAACTTTTCCTCGGTAATGCCGAGCTTATTACTCAGTTATGCCGAGTTTGGTCTTTACCAGGCCGGTGACATCCTGCACATCAGTGCTCATATATGCGGGAACGCCTTCGGGGAAAATAAGGGTGAAGTTGTTTTCCTGACCTACGGTCTTGATAGCGTTCATCACCTTCTCCTGGATGGGCTGCATCAGCTGTGCCTGCTGGCGCTGAAGTTCGGCCTGAGCGGTCTGGGCAAACTGCTGTGCCTTTTTGTCGAGTTCCTGAAGATCCTGCATGCGGCGCTCCTTGATCGACTGGAGAGTAGTGGAGTCTTTGTCAAGTTCCTGCAGTTCAGCCATCTTCTTGTTGAGTTCCTCCTGGATTTTGCCGTATTCAGCCTCATAAGTTTTCGAGGCCTCGCCGATCTTGGTCTGGGCTTCCTTGAATTCCGGCATCTTGGGGATGATAGTTTCCACATCAACTACACCAAACTTGGGAGCCTGTGCCCACATGCATGCGGGAAGCGCTACAGCAAGCGCGAGAAGAATTTTCTTGATCATTTTGATTTGTAAGAGTATTGTTATTTGATTATAAGATTTTTCAGATTAGAACGAAACGCCGGTATGGTTACTGGCCGTAGCCCATCTTGTTGAGCACCTCGTTGCTGACGTCGATACGCGGTGAGGCGAAGATGATGTTGGCCGACGAGGCGCGGTCGAAGATAGCCTGATAGCCGCGCTCCTCCGAAAGCTTCTTCACGGCATTGTAGACATCGTCCTGAATCGGCTTCATCAGTGTCTGACGCTTCTTGTAGAGTTCACCTTCGGGGCCGAAATATTTATAGCGAAGCTCGGTCACTTCTTTCTCTTTGGCCACAATCTCTTCCTCGCGTTTCTTTGCCTGTTCGGCCGTGAGGAACACCTTGTCGGCGAGATACTGCTTATAGAGGCCGTCGGCTTCCGTGCTCTTGGCTTCCACTTCTTTCTGCCAGCGCTGCGAGAGCTGATTGAGCTGCTCATTGGCCATCTCGTATGAGGGAACATTCTTGAGGATATACTCCATATCGACCAGAGCGAACTTCTGAGCCATGCCTGCCAGGGCTACGCCTGCAAACATCATGAGGGATATGAGAAGTTTTTTCATTGTTTTGTCTGTTAAAATGTTATTTCCTGATATGTCTTTTAAAGAAAAGACAAATGGCGGGCGAAAAGGTTTAAGTTTCAGCTTAGAACTCCTGGCCCAGGATGAAGTGGAAGTGGGAGCCGCCCTTGGTGCCGAACACATTGTCGAAACCATAAGCCCAGTCGATACCCATCATACCCACCATCGGGAGGAAGATACGCACACCGAAACCGGCGCTTCGCTTGAGATCGAAGGGTGAGAATTTCTTGACCTCAGTCCAGGCGTTACCGCCTTCTACGAATGCCAGACCGTAAATGGTCGTGGTAGGCTGGAGCATGAACGGGAAGTGAAGCTCCATACCGAAGCGCGTGTAGGCGTAACCCTCACGGCCCCACGGAGTGAGTGACCCGTTTTCATAACCGCGCAGGGCGATGGTTTCAGTAGCATAGGTGTAGGATCCGCTCATACCGTCACCACCCACATAAAAGGTCTCGAAGGGCGACTTGAGCCATTTGTTGTAGCTGCCGAGCAAACCGATGTCGGCGCGGGTCATGAGCACGAGGGTCCATTTTCCGTCGGGGTCGGTAAGCGGGGTGTATGTACGCGACTTGAAGCGGAGTTTCCAGTATTCAATCCACTTGTAGAGTTGCTTTTTCGACTCGGTGGTATTCTCGTTGTAAAGTTTCTCCCAGTCTTTCTTGCCGTTGAGGAGCGAAGCCGGCGGAGTGAACGAGAAGTTGAGCGAGAACTGCGAACCGCGGCGCGTATAGAGCGGGTTGTCGATGGAGTTACGTGCGAGGGTAAGACCGATGACAAGGGCGTTCGACGTACCGTTGTTCATATAATACAGATATTCCCAGTTTTTGAGGTAATACCAGTTGTAGGAGAGTTCGGTAGTGAGGGTGAAATAGTCGTCAGGCCAGTTCAGACGTTTACCGAAGCCCACGGTAATACCGGCCATCTGAAGCACCTTGTTGGGGTCGTAGGCGTTCTGAATGGAGTTGGTATAATAGTCGTTGTAGCTCGATCCGTAACCATATCCGTAGCCGTAACCGCCATAAAGGTAGGGGTTCGACCAGTTGCTGTTGTAATACGACGAGTTCACACCGGTCTGACGGCTGTAGTAGGCCGAAACCTGCAGCGAGTTAGGACGCTTGCCGCCGAACCACGGGTCGAGGAACGACACGGAGTACATCTGGTAATAGCGAGCATTCGACTGGGCGCTGATGGTAAATGTCTGACCTTCGCCCTGGGGGATTAAGCCCTTGTATGAGCTCGGATTAAACAGATTCTTCATCGAGAAGTTGGTGAACTTCAGGGCAATCTTACCGATGACGCCGGTCTGCCCCCAGCCGAGCGAGAACTCTATCTGGTCGTTGGCTTTCGAGGTAAGGTTGAAGAGGATGTCGACCGTACCGTTTTCTTCGTTAGGCTCAACTCGCGGATCCATCGTTTCAGGGTCGAAATGGCCTGTCTGTGCGATTTCGCGGGCTGAACGTACAAGGTCCGACTTGCTGAAAAGCTCGCCGGGACGAACATAAAGTTCGCGGCGCACAACCTTCTCATACAGGCGGTCGTTACCATTGATCACCACCTTGTTGATTCTTGCCTGCGGACCTTCGAACATGCGCAGCTCAAGGTCGATTGAGTCGCCCTTGATATTCTTTTCGATGGGCACGAGCTGATAAAAGAGGTAACCCTTGTCCATATATGCGCTCGACACGGCGTCGTCGTCGGTGGAGAGGCGTTTGTCAAGTTCTTTCTGGTTGTAGACATCGCCGGGCTTCATGCCGAGGATGTAGTTGAGCTGGTCGGTATTGTAGATGGTGTTTCCGACCCAGGAAATATCGCTGATATAGTATTTCTTACCCTCTTCAAGGTCAATGTAGACGTCGACTTTGTTTTCGCTGTAGGGTACTACGCTGTCGCTGAGAATCTTGGCATCGCGGTAGCCGAGCTCATTGTATTTCTCGATAATGCGGTTGAGGTCGTCGCGATAGTCGGATTCTACGAACTTTTTCTGGCTGAAGAGCTTAAGCAGATTGCCGCTCTCGTTGGTCTTTTTGATGACGCGCTTGAGCTTACGGTCGGAAAGCACTTGGTTGCCATCGATGTATATCTTGTGTACCTTCACCTTGGAGTGTTTGTCGACGTCGATGTTGACAATCATCTCATTTTTGGCCGAGAGGTCTTCCTGAAGGTTGATTTTCACATCGGCATTGCCGAAACCCTTCTCGTTGAAGTATTTTTTGGTAATATCTGTTGCGCGGTTTACGATGTTCTGGGTTATCTGATTACCCTTCATCAGGTTGAGGCGCTTCTGGAGGTCTTCGCGTTCACCCTTCTTCATACCGGTGTAGCGTACATCTGAGATGCGCGGCTGAGTGCGCAGATTCAGCGTCAGCCATACCTTATTGCCTGCAATTTTATCCACAATCACCTGAGCCTGAGCGAAAAGTCCCTGACGCATAAGGCGTTTAACAGCCGATGTCACGTCGTTGCCTGGAATTTCTATGGTGTCGCCTTTCTTCAGACCGGAATATCCGATCACGATGTAATCCTCATAGTTGTCAGCGCCTGACACTTTGATATCGGCGATTTCATACTTGGTAGGGAGGCCCGAATATACAATCGGGGGATTATATATGGTATCGACGCGTTCCTGAGCCTGAATCAGCGAGGAAGCGGCGAGAAGAGAGAGCAACGCAAGTGACAGCTTAATTCGCATGGGTGATGTTGGGTGTATATTGTCTAAGCTATTGGTTATCTATTTGTGCCGGAATCTGTATCTGATGGCCGGGATGCAGATCCTTCGGCCACCTGAGCGCTCGTCAGGCCAAACCGCCGCTCCTTGGTGCCGAAGGCTTTCAGAGCGTTGAAGAATTCCTCTTTGGAATAGTCGGGCCAGTAGGTGGGCGTGAAACTCAGTTCGGCGTAGGCTATTTCCCAGAGCAGGAAATTGCTCACGCGGCAATCGCCCCCGGTGCGGATAAGCAGATCGGGGTCGGGGTATGGTGCGGTGGAGAGATGAGCCTTCACAGTGGCTTCGGTGATATCGGCGGCAGAGAGCTTCCCCTCTGCCACTTCGCGGGCTATCAGGCGTGAGGCGTTGGAGAGGTCCCAGCGAGCCGAATAGCTCAAGGCCAGAATCAGGCAGAGCCCTGTGCAATGCGAGGTAGCTTTTATGCAGCCGTGAAGGCGCTCAAGAGCATCATCGGGCATACGGTCGAAATCGCCGATCATCTCCAGACGGACATTATTCTTGATAAGGTCGGGAGTCTCGCGCTCAATGGCTACTCCGATCAGATGCATCAGAGCGTCAACTTCATCCTGCGGGCGATTCCAGTTTTCAGTGGAGAAAGCATAGAGAGTCAGATAACCGACACCGGCCTCAGAGGCAGCTTCCGTAATGCGGCGCACTGTGGTCACACCCTCCACATGGCCTGCAGAGCGGTCGAGTCCGCGTGCCTGAGCCCAGCGGCCATTACCATCCATGATGATGGCCACATGTCGCGGTAGCTTTGCGATGTCGGGTGTCATATTTCGGTTGATCATCGGTTAGAGGCTTATCAGTCAAGATAGTGGCATGTAGGGCAACGTTTGCCGAACTCGTATGTCACTGATATAGAGATATTGGAATACCAGTCGGTATTCTTAAGGAAAGAGCTTTTAATCATATAAAGGTCGGCGAGATCACCGTCGACATGGTCGGAAAACACTTTTGTCATAGTGAATTCCAGGCCGAGATTCCAGCGCTCGCGTATCTTATATTTGATGCCGGCGCCCATCGGAATATTGAATCCGGCGTGTGACTGCCCGTCGCATGAGGCCACGGTCAGACCCAGACCGAGAGTGAGATAAGGCGACCATCGCCGCAACTTCTTGTAGGTCTCCCCTATTCCGTAGCTGAAGAAGTTGAACTCGATGCGGCCCCCGAGGTCGTAGACGGTCGACTTGAACGAGTAACTGGCGAATCCGGGGAGCACATCGTCCATTTTCGAGGTATCACCGCTTAGCGAAGCCACATTAAGCACACCGCGTATGGCCCATCTTACATCGGGCAGACAGCGGAACGAGGCGCCGAACGAGGCGCCGGGCTTGGAGAAAATGCTCGACGAAGCATCGCCGAGATATCCGGCCATGCCCACCTGACCGCCTATATCGAAGCGGTATGTCTCTTCTTGTGCCGCTGATTTCAACGGCACGAGAGTAACGAAGAGTGCGAGCAGTAGCAGAATCTTTTTCACTTAATCGGGGAAGAGTGGAGTGAGGTAACAGTAATGAAAGATCACTATTTAGATGATCGGCTGGTAGGTGAAATGATTCACTACGCCGCGCCATATGGCATCTTGAAGAGTGCCGTCGGCCTTGATTCCGCCAAACATATAAATGTAGGGGCATTCCCACGTCTGGTTCTGACGGGCCTTACGCGGAGCCGAACGGCGTACATACACCGAGGGGAGCTCCCTGACCTTCAGCTGCTGCCAGGCGCGGGAGTAATCCGGTTCGGGCGCCGACATTGTGCGGCTGATTACAACGATAGATGCATTGTAAGTGTC
>CAMEGQ010000129.1 GCA_945916235.1 uncultured Porphyromonadaceae bacterium
GGTGTTCAAAATCCCTGCTATCGTTCGATTGTATCAAATACAGACACCTTTGAGACCCTTGCTGCGGCTCCGGTGGCATGTTCGTGCAAAGTGCCAAGTTTATCGAGGCTCACGGCGGCAACACGCATCATGTCACTGTATACGGCCAGGAATCCGAGCCCAGCACCTTCCGCTTGGCCAAGATGAATCTGGCCGTGCGCGGCATTTCCTACCACCTCGGCGACAAGGCCGCATCTACCTTCACCCATGACCACCATAAGGACAGGCGGATGGATTATATCATGGCCAATCCCCCGTTCAATCTCAAGAAATACTGGAGCCCGCAGTTGGATGATGACCCGCGCTGGGGAGACTACGGCACACCCCCGGACAGTAATGCCAACTATGCGTGGATCCTGCACATGCTTTCCAAACTGGATGTCCGCCGCGGTGTAGCCGGTTTCCTGCTGGCCAACGGTGCACTGGATGACAGTGACACCCTGGCGATTCGCCGCAAACTGCTGGAAAATGACAAGGTGGAGGCCATTATCGTCTTGCCCCGAAATATGTTCTACTCCACGGATATCAGCGTTACGCTCTGGATCCTGAACAACAACAAAAAGGGCGG
This sequence comes from uncultured Porphyromonadaceae bacterium, assembly GCA_945916235.1. Taxonomy (GTDB): domain Bacteria; phylum Bacteroidota; class Bacteroidia; order Bacteroidales; family Muribaculaceae; genus UBA7173. The sequence goes on from CAMEGQ010000129.1 coordinate 608, forward strand.
TATGTGGCATGGTCGTCGGCTTCGCAATCGTGAGCACGAATTCCTTTTCGTCGACCTTCGCACCTGGAGCACCAACATATACGAGAAGAAATATGTGGAGTTCATCCCCGAACAGATTGAGGAGGTTTGCCGCATCTACCACAACTGGCAGACGCTTGAAAACGCGGCCAAACCCGCGACCTATGCCTGCCCGGAGCTATACTATTCCGCCGGAATCAAGGAGGTGGAAGAGAAGAACTGGTGTCTGGCACCCAGCCGGTACATCGAATTTGTCGACAGAGACCAAGCGTTGGACTTTGATGCCGTCTTGTCTGATGTGGGTGCCAAGTCATCGATGCTCATTTCTCGACAGAAAGAGAATCAAGAGAAATTGATTGCAGCTTTCAAGACTTTAGGATATGGCTTCTGAGGTTTCATATATGCGGATGGGGGATTTAATTATTCTCCAAGATAAGGTAAATTCCGATAATAATGAATTTCCTGTCTTGGGGCTCAATAAGGAAAAATCCTTTATGCCAACAGTGGCTAATGTCAATGATGTCAATCTACAAAAATATAAGGTCGTAGAAAAAGGATGGTTTGCTTTCAGTGGTATGCAAACAGGTCGCGATGTCTGTATCCGTCTTGCTCGTTACACCGATGATTTTCCTGCTCTCATATCTCCTGCGTATACAACATTCACTCTTCGTGACAGGGTAGGAGAAAAAGAGATTTCCCCAGCTTATGTGTTCATGTTTTTCAATCGGGAGGAATCTGATAGATATGGAGCTTTCATTAGCGATTCCAGCGTGAGAGCTAATCTCGATTGGTCTCGCTTTTGTGATATTGAAATCCCTGTTCCTGACATCGAAATTCAGCGACAGCTTGTCGATGTCTGGGAGGGACTCAACAGCATGAAGCAAGACAACGAGGCTCAGGCCGAGCCACTCATGGAGCTGTGCATGAGCTACCTCAAGAAGTTGAGAAAAGATTACCCACTACAATCTATCGGCGGCTTTATCGCCCCCATAGACGAAAGGAATTCAGATAATAAGTATAAAGAAAACAGTGTGCGCGGAATTGCTACAAGTAAGCAGTTTATTGTCACAAAAGCAAATCTGGAAGGCGTTAGCCTCTCTTCATACAAATTGGTTCCCCCCAATAGCCTCGCATTCGTCGCAGATACTTCCCGAAGAGGAGATAAAATGAGCTTGGCGTTTAATGATTCTCCGGAAGTCTACTTGGTGTCTTCTATTTCGACTGTTTTTGAAGTTCTGAAAGGCAGCGACTTGTTACCGGAATATCTTTACCTCTGGTTTCTCCGTCCTGAATTCGACCGTTATGCTCGTTTTCATTCATGGGGAAGTGCTCGTGAAACGTTCGATTTGGATGATATGAAGCGAGTTTCTATTCCGATTCCCCCCAAGCCTATTCAGCAGGCGGTTGTCGATATTTACAACTGCGCCAAGGAGAGCAAGTCCATTGCGGAGCAAGCCGGACAGTTGCGCAGGATAGCCGGGCCGGCACTCATGCAGAAAGCCATCAACAACTAACTACCCAATCGGCAGGATGAATGGAAAATACTACGAAAGCGAGTACGAGAAATCAGTTATTGAGCTTCTGAAGCAGGCCGGTTGGGATTATACCCACGGCAGTGAGTTGCACAACCGCAAAATCACGGAACCGCTTCTGTTGGAGGATTTGACCCTGTATCTACATGACCGCTATGAGAGAAAGGGACTGAGCGAGAGTGATTTCCGCCGAGTTATCGCCAACATTCAGAACATCAGCGGCACCGGTGATTACAACACGCTGAAGAAAACAGTCAATTTATACAGGGACGGCTGTGATTTCACGCCTTCCTATCCCGGAGCACTGCCCCTGAAGCTGGAATACATCGACTTTGAGCACCCGGAGCGCAATTGTTTCCGCGTGGTCAATCAATTTGAAATGCTGCAAGGGCAGCAGCTACGTATTCCGGATGTGTTACTCTTCATCAACGGCATTCCCGTCTGTATCTTTGAGCTGAAGAATCCCACGGATGCGAATGCCACCATCCGCGATGCGCATACTCAAATAACAGTGCGCTATCGCCGCGACATTCCGCTGCTGCTCAAGTATTGCGCCTTGGCATGTATCAGCGATGGCAGCAATACACGGATGGGCAACACGGTCACCGACTACGAATATTTTTATGCTTGGAAGAAGGTAGAGAACGAGGACACCCCCTCCAAGGGAGTGGGAGAGCTCCGATCCCTTATTGAAGGGGCCTTGACACCGTCCCGCATCTTGGAAATACTGCGTGATTTCATCTATTTTCCGGACACAGCACCCGGGGAAGAGGAAAAAGAAATTGAGATTGTATGCCGCTATCCTCAATTCTTTGCCGCAAAGAAACTGCAGGCGCACATCTTGCGGCACCTGCGCAGCGTGGGCGGTGACGGTAAGGGCGGCACCTATTTCGGCGCAACCGGGTGCGGCAAAACCTACACCATGTTGTTCCTGTCCCGACTGCTGGCCATGCGCAGCAAGCAACATCTCGGGAACCCCACGATACTGCTTATCGTCGACCGCGATGATCTGGAGAATCAGGCGGACAAACAATTCAGCAAATCCACGGAATATCTGGGTAGCCATTCCGTGCGCACGATCAAGAGTCGCGAGGACCTGTCCGCTGAATTGAAAACCAACAACGGCGGCGGCTTCTATGTGACTACCGTCCAGAAGTTCACCGAATCGACAGGCCTGCTCAGCGACCGCGCCGATATCATCTGCCTGAGCGATGAAGCACACCGCACCCAGACCAACACGGGAAGCAAGCTGATCATTCGGGATAAAAAGGATCATTCCGACAACACCGAGAGTCTCGGAGCGTTTATCTCATACGGCTTCGCCAAATATTTACGCGATGCCCTGCCCACTGCCACCTATGTGGGATTCACCGGCACCCCCATCGACGAGACGATTCATGTATTCGGTGAAGTGGTGGATAAATACACCATGCTGCAATCACAGGAAGACGGCATCACCGTACCGATTAAGTATGATCCGCGACTGATCCGTGTGTTCCTGAACAGCGAACAGGCCCGCAAGGTGGAGGAATACTACAGGCAAAGCGAGGCAGACGGCGCGAAGCCGGAGGACGTGGATAAGAGCAAAAAGGCCATGAGCAGTATGGATGTTCTGCTGGGGGATGAGGATATTTTACGCCGCTTGGCTACGGACGTCATTCTTGACTATGAACGCCGCTGCAATGAACAGCCGGATTGCCTGCTGAAGGCCATGGTGACATGCAGCGAACGACACATAGCCGTGAAACTCTACAACATCATCAAGGAACTCAAGCCGGAATGGTGCCGCCCGGTAAAGGCCTTGCATGAGGAAAGACTCAGTGCCGATGAGCTGAACAAGCTTACCGCAGTACCTTTTGTCAACGTAGTAGCCACTACCGGAAAGGATGACCCCAAGGAGATGATCGAGCTGCTGGGGGATGACAAGCGGCGCAAGATGCTGGACAGGGAATACAAGAGCGAAAGCTCCAACTTCCGCATAGCCATCGTGGTAGATATGTGGATAACCGGCTTTGACGCGCCGCCCCTGACGATCCTGTACAATTACAAACCGCTCCGGAAACACACCCTCATCCAGACCATCAGCCGAGTGAACCGTGTTTACAAGGGCAAGGAATTCGGTTATGTGGTGGACTATATCGGCATCCGTGAAAACATGAAGGAAGCCCTGAAGCAGTATGGCGGTGACGGAGGTACCGAGGTGGAAGATATCGAAGCGGCTCACAATGTTGTAGCGAATCAGCTGGATATCTTGCGAAAGATGCTTCACGGAGTGGATTTTGCACCCTTCTTCGGAGACAATGCTATGGCACGCCTGATGCTCCTCCAGACGGCAGCCGAATACATCCTTGCGAATAGTGTCAAGGAAAAGGGTAAAATTTCCTTTGAGACTGAATTCAAGGGGCATGTTCGCCGACTGAAAAGCGCCTATTCTATCTGCAGCCCTGCCGGGGTACTCTCCGACGAAGAAACCGCGTGGAGTCAATGCTTCATGGGGATATGCGCTTTCCTGAGTAAAATCACCGACACCCATCTGGACGTGACCTCAATGAACAGGGCTGTAGAACAGATGGTGAGGGAGGCCATCCTGTGCGGCGGCGTGGAGAACGTGATGGAGCTCACCTCTGCCGAGGAAAACATCTACGAAGAGAAGTTCCTGCAGGAATTGGAGAACGTGAAGCTGCCCTGCACGAAGTTCCAGATGTTGGTGAAGTTACTCACCCGAGCGATCCGGGAATACGGACGGACCAACAAGGTGCGAGCTGAGCACTATGAAAAACTACTGTCCCAAACCATAGACGAATACAACAACCGCGACAAACTGGACTTCACCAACAGAGTGGCCAGAGATACGGTCGATGCCGTGAGCTCTGTGGTAGAGGAAAAAGTCAAATCCCTTACCGATCGGCTCTTGGAGTTGTTCCGCGACCTGAACACGGACAAGGCCGAGTTCCGCAAACTGGGTATCACCTTCGAGGAAAAAGCCTTCTATGATATTCTCGTAGAGCTCCGCGATAGGCACGGATTCGAGTATGAAGATTCCCGTTGCATCGATCTGGCCCGCAAGATTAACGAGCTGATTTCCGATACAGCCATCTATGCAGACTGGCTCAACAATGATAATTTGAAAAGCAAGCTATCCAGCAATCTGCTGAAGACCATCTACAAGGCCGGATATCCGCCGGAGTGGAGCGAGGAGATATTCAACAAGGTGCTGGCGCAGGTCGAGAACTTCAAGCGTTACGAGTATCGAGCAAGTGAAGAAGGGTTTAATATGGCTGCCGAGGCAGAACAGTAGAGCTCGATAACGAACAAAAAAAACACCCGTAATCCCGGTGAGCCGGAAAAAGCACGACCGGCCGGGGATGACGGAGGAGTTGGGAGTCTACTTTTTAGTGAAGCGGCGGCATTTTTTGCTTGACATTGCGGGGAATTCGGTGCATGCTCGGGATCGCGCGCATGTATATGAACGGCTCTTGCACCACATTTGCGGCCTGTGCGGCCCTGCTCCTCAGCTCTTGCGGGGAGATACGGGGCTATGCAT
>CAMEGQ010000130.1 GCA_945916235.1 uncultured Porphyromonadaceae bacterium
GGCAGATGCCTCTGCTGGTTAAGCCGTACTCAAAAATCATTTAGGACAATATTGGCTTCCGGGCGCAATTTAGGTGAATAAATTTTTGAGGGGAGAGGGATTTTAATTAAATTTGCACGAAATAGGCCTGAACCTAATATCATGCGTACAGGCAACGGCCGCCAATCTGCCCGCAGGCTATGGCCGCCAACGGGCCTTCTACCGGAAATAAAACAAATTCACAATACTAACACCTTAAACAAAACCAATCAACAATCATGACACAAGCAAAACAGAGCTCCAACGGGCATTTGATTGCGATCATCACGATGTTCTTCATCTTCGCGATGATCTCGTTTGTGACCAACATGGCGGCCCCCTTCGGCAATATCTGGGGATTCAGATATGAATGGGCCGGTATGGCAGGTAACCTTATGAACTTCACCGCATACCTGTTCATGGGTATCCCGGCGGGTAACATGCTCATCAAATACGGCTATAAGAAGACGGCCCTTATCGCCCTGGCAGTGGGCGCCATCGGCCTCGGCATCCAGCTGCTCTCAAGCGTCGTAGGCGACAACATCATCGTCATCGGCGGCGAGAATCCCACCACCCTCAATCTGTTCATCTACCTGCTGGGCGCACTGGTGTGCGGCGTGTGCGTCTGCATGCTCAACACCGTGGTTAACCCCATGCTCAACCTTCTGGGCGGCGGCGGCAACAAAGGCAACCAGCTGATCCAGACCGGCGGCACTCTCAACTCGCTGTCGGCTACCCTGACCCCGCTTCTGGTAGGTGTGCTCGTGGGCACTCTGACCAAGGACACCACCATGGCAGCTGTGGCTCCGCTGGTAATCACCGGTATCATCATCTTCATCCTGGCCTTCATCATCATCTCTTTCATCAAGATTCAGGAGCCTCAGGCCAACCTGTCGAAGGTGACTTACGAGCACCATCCGCTGGCTTTCCGCCACTGCCTGCTCGGCGTCATCGCCATCTTCTTCTATGTAGGTATCGAAGTCGGTATCCCCGGCGAGCTCAACGCCTGGATCTCGCGTGAGAGCTTCGAGGGCGCAGCCGCAGTGGCCGGTTCGCTGGCCGCCATCTACTGGCTGCTGATGCTCGTAGGCCGCTTCCTCAGCTCCATCATCTCGGGCAAGGTATCTACCAAAGTGCAGATGACCACCGTATCGAGCGTTGCCATCATCTTCATCCTCATCGCCATCTTCCTCCCCGAAGACATCACCTTCACCTCGCCCGAGGTCAAGGCTCTGAACATCACATCGGGCGTAGTGCCGATGAAGTGTCTGTTCCTGTTCCTCTGCGGCCTGTGCACCTCCGTAATGTGGGGCGGTATCTTCAACCTCGCCACCGAAGGCCTGGGCAAATACACCGCCAAGGCATCGGGTCTGTTCATGACCATGGTCGTGGGCGGCGGTATCATGCCTTTCATCCAGGACTGGATCGGCCGCAACTTCGGCTACGTCAACAGCTACTGGCTGGTTCTGGCCATGCTCATCTACATCCTGTACTACTCGCTCATCGGCTCGAAGAATGTCAACACCGACATCCCCGTTGACGAGATGGTCAGCGACCCCGTATAATACCTTGAAAACTACCTTACCTAACTAACAGCAATAAACATATTTTATGGACACCCAACTGACCAACAAGGCTGCCAACACTATCCGTGTGCTCGCCGCATCGATGGTGGAGAAAGCAAAATCGGGTCATCCCGGTGGCGCCATGGGTGGCGCAGATTTTGTCAATGTACTCTATTCGCAATATCTGGTAACCGACCCCGACAACCCCACATGGATTGCCCGCGACCGCTTCTTCCTCGACCCCGGCCATATGTCGCCGATGCTCTACTCGGTGCTCGCCCTCACCGGCAAATACACCGTAGAGGAGCTTCAGCAGTTCCGCCAGTGGGGATCGGTCACTCCCGGCCATCCCGAACTCGACCCGCACCGCGGCGTTGAGAACACCTCCGGCCCGCTGGGTCAGGGCCACACCATGGCCGTAGGCTGCGCCATCGCTGAGCGCTTCCTTCAGGCCCGCTTCGGCGACGTGGTGGCTCACAAGACCTACGCCTTCATCTCCGACGGCGGAGTGCAGGAAGAGATCTCGCAGGGCGCAGGCCGCATCGCCGGATTCCTGGGGTTGTCGAACCTGATCATGTTCTACGACTCCAACCGCGTGCAGCTCTCCACCATGGTGGAGGCCGTCGACCAGGAAGACGTAGCAGCCAAATATGCCGCCTGGGGCTGGAATGTGCTTAAAGTAGACGGCACCGACCCCGAAGCCATCGCCAAGGCCCTCGAAGCCGCGCAGGCCGAGACCAAGCGCCCGACCATCATCATCGGTCACACCGTGATGGGCCGCGGATGCGTCACCGCCACCGGCGAAAACTTCGAAGGGAAATGCTCCACCCACGGCCAGCCCATCTCCAAGAGCGGCGCCGACTACGCCAAGACTATGGAGAATCTCGGCGCTGACCCCGCCAACCCCTGGCTGATTCCCGCCGACGTGGCCAAACTCTATGCCGACCGCAACGAGCAGCTGCGCAAGATCGTGGCCGAGCGTCACGCCGCCGAGAAGGCATGGGCCGAGGCTAACCCCCATCTCGCCAAGAAACTCGACGACTTCATCAACCACCGCCTGCCCGACATCGACTATTCCGCCATCGTGCAGAAAGCCAACGACGCCACGCGCAACGCTTCGGCTGCCGTGCTCGCCACTCTGGCCGAGAAGGTTGAGAATATGATTGTAGCCAGCGCCGACCTTGCCAACTCTGACAAGACCGACGGCTTCCTGAAGAAGACCCACCAGCTCGCCCCCGGCGACTTCACGGGCGCCTTCCTCCAGGCCGGCGTATCGGAGCTGACCATGGCCGCCATCATGAACGGTATCGCCCTCCACGGCGGTGTGATCGGCGCCTGCGGCACATTCTTCGTATTCTCCGACTATATGAAGCCCGCCGTGCGCATGGCTGCTCTGATGGAGCTCCCGGTAAAATACATCTGGACCCACGACGCATTCCGCGTAGGCGAAGACGGCCCCACCCACGAACCCGTGGAGCAGGAAGCACAGATCCGCCTGATGGAAGAGCTCAAAAACTTCTCGGGCAATCCGTCGGTGCTGGTGCTCCGTCCGGCCGACGCCATCGAAACCTCGGTGGCATGGCAGATGGCGATGGACAATTTCTCCACCCCCACAGCCCTGATCCTTTCACGTCAGAACATCAAAGACCTGCCCGCAGCCACAGGCAACCGCTTCGAGGAAGCCGAAGGCGCCCACATGGGCGGATATGTGGTGATGGACACGCCTCATCCTCAGGTGGTGCTCGTAGCCAACGGCTCGGAAGTGTCGCTGCTCTGCGATGTAGCCGTACTGCTCGAAGCCGGCGGCGTCCCCTGCCGCGTGGTTTCGGTGCCCTCGATCGGGCTGTTTGAGAATCAGGACAAGGAATACCGCGACAGCGTGATTCCGCAGGGTGTGCCCGTATTCGGCCTTACCGCCGGACTTCCCTCGACGCTCCGCGGCGTGGTAGGCCCCAACGGCGAAGTGTTCGGCCTCGACCACTTCGGCGCATCGGCTCCCTACAAGGTGCTCGACGAGCAGTTTGGCTTCACAGAGCAGAACATCCTGGAGCAGGTGCTCAAATTCCTCAAGCGCATCTGATTTCAGAGCCGGCTCTAAGACTCATAATGCAGACGCCCTCCGCGCTTCGGCCGGGAGGGCGTCTTGCTTTTCCCTCGGTCTGAACTTTTACAGGCGTAAGGGGGTTGAAATTAATAAGGGTGAAGGAAAAATCAACGCAATGCCGATTAAAAATGGCAAAAAAGTAGCCCAAAGACGAAGATTTTGCCAAAAGAATTGAAATATTTATCTAAAAAGGTGAAAGAATCAAAAAATAATGTCTAACTTTACACCGAATTTGGAGAAATCATGTAGCCATACCTGAAATATGGCTCCGATTCTGATATATCGCCGAGGCAAGAAGAGCCATGATATATCGCCTCCGCAAGATTCGCCGTAAAAGGGATGTAGATTCCGACCAAAACTAAAACAACTTTCATATATATTCACAAAACGTTTTAATTATCTATGAAAAAGAGTTCTATCTTAGCATTTAGCTTTGCTCTGCTCGCAGGTAGTGCTTTTGCTCAGACCGCTCAGGAAGTCACCTACACTGAGGATCCCCAGCAGGGCTATCTGTTCAATCAGTTCAAAGACAACTGGTTCATCCAGGCCGAAGGTGGCGTTGCCATGCGCTTCGACGACAAGAACCAGCACCGCAACTTCGGCGATCGTCTGGCTCCCGCCGCTTCGCTCTACGTCGGCAAATGGTTCAGCCCGATCATCGGTGCCCGTCTGGGTGCTGACTTCGTATCGCTGAAAGGTCTGACCCAGAATGAAGACGCTCTCGGCGTTCGTCCCTGGGAGACTATCATCGAAAAGAACGGCCAGTACTACGGCAAGACCAAAGTCAACTACTTCGGCCCGTCGTTCGACGTTATGATTTCGATCACCAACTGGTGGTGCGGCTACAAGCCCAACCGCGTTTACAACGCATATGTATATGCCGGTGGTGGCCTCTACTGGGCAATGGTTAAGACCCCGAAAGCAGGCACAACCAACGACTTCGAATGGAAAAACAGCCACGACCGCACCATCACCATCCGTGCCGGTCTTACTCAGGAATTCAACCTCAGCAAGCGCTTCGCCCTCGGCCTCGACCTGCGTGCCCTCGCCCTCAACAACTCTGAGGATAACGGCCACAAGACTTCACTCGCTGCTGAAGCCCTTCTGACCGCTACCTACAAATTCGGTAAGAGCACCTGGAACGCGCCCGTCGTTCCCGTGGTTGTTCCCGGTGAAAACTGCGACGAATACCGCGCTCGCCTTCAGGCTGCCGATGCCCGCATCGCCGACCTCGAAGCTCAGCTCAAGGCTTGCCTGAGCCGTCCGGTAGAAAAAGAGACCATCGTAACCAAAGCTCCCCTTGCTACTATCTACTATCCTTGCGCCGTATATCGTCTGACTTCGGTTGACAAGAAGGTCGTACAATCTGTAGCTAACGTTATGAAGGCTGACACCAACAAGAAGTACACCCTCACCGGCTGGGCCGATAACTACACTGGTACCGAAGCTTACAACATCCAGCTCCGCAAGAACCGCGTAGAGACCGTTAAGAACCAGCTCATCAAATATGGTGTTAACGCTGATCAGCTCAACGCTACTACCAACAACGGCAACCGCACCGACCTCGGTGACAAGTGCCTGACCCTCGACCGCGCCGTAACCATCGAAGTGGCCGACTAATAGATAACTCACAGAGTTAAAAAATAGAGGCTCCGGAGCTGCAGCTCCGGAGCCTCATCTTTTATCCCAGCCCCATAAGATTTATAAGTCTGATAATTCTAATAATTCTAATAATTCTAATAATTCTAATAATTCTGATAATTCTAATAATTCTAATAAGTCTGATAAGTTGTATAGGATGTATAGGATTTATGAGAGCTTATAAATTTTATATTGCTTCGCTTGGATTCCGGTGCTTGGCCGGGTGGCGCTGCCCTCAGAGCTTATGATCGATGATATCGCGGATGGTGCGCTTGAGGATATGGAAT
>CAMEGQ010000131.1 GCA_945916235.1 uncultured Porphyromonadaceae bacterium
CTGAGTTTATCAAAGCCATCGGCATATTTTATAAGAATGAATTAAATGCCATCAATACGTATTTAGTCAACCAGCCCACCAAGACCATGCCAAATCTAAACTCACTGATTGCGGCATTACCTTTGCTGGCTTTAGTGGCGTAATATAGGATTGAAGCAAACGATAAGAAACAGTATCCAAAGAACAGTTTAATAAGTTACGGCAAGGTGTACTAAAATCAGCAGAAGAGCCAAGAAAAAATAGGGGATTTAGGATGTAATTCGATGATATTTGATTGGATTTCAATAAAATTCTGTATTTTTGCAGATGGATAGAGGCAACTCTTTCCAAGACATAAGAGAAAACGATTGGTAGAAAAGCAGACCATGCATGTTAATTAATGAGATAATTATGAGACAGTTCATCGGCTACTTTCTTGGATTTACTATTTTTATTATAGGTCTACCTACGCTCATGTGGCTTTGCAGTGACTTAATCGTCCCGACCTTCTGGCAATGGGTAGTGGGTGGGATGTTGGCTGTTGCAGGGTTAGCTTTGGCCATATGGAGTGTTGTGTATATGAAAATTCATGGTAAAGGCAATCCGTTTGATGCGATGGGGCACGAGATTGCTCCACGAACTCAACACCTAATGACCAATGGTCCATATCGTTATAGTCGCAATCCGATGCTCAGTGGGACATTAGTTTATTATCTCGGCATTATCACGATATTGTTTTCTTGGCAGGCGGTCCTCATCTTCGTAGTTATAGTATTCATTATGATGGTTCAAGTCCACAACGAGGAACAGCGTCTTGAGCGTGATTTCGGTGATGAGTATCGAAACTACAAATATAAAGTGGGGAAATTTTTTCCAAAGCTATGATCTGTTGATTACATGGTTGTTATCCATGCACGCTTCACTGTGCCGGAAGAGCATCTTCCTTGAAAAGGGGCGCCATTATTGTATAGTTCCTGTTAATAAGAGACCTTTGGCTTTAATGTTAATTCGTATTGTCCCAACTTTGCATTTTGGATACAATAGAAGGTGCAGATCTTGCAATTGCTTGATTTACATTCTTTATTGCGGAGAGGAGGCAGTTCCCTATTTGCATCTGAATTATCCAGCCGATGAATCCGGAAATTTTGTGCAAGATACTCCGATGGAAGCTTTCGACTTCGCTCTGTCGTTCAATAATTCTCAAATTTGCAACAGCACCCGTTCCTGAACACATTCTGAATTGATAATAACAGATTAAGCAGATAAACCTGCATATCATATTTTTATCTGCTACCACAAAGATGATTCATTAAATAATATAAAAGCACCCAATTTTACATTATAGGGCGTAAAATCGGGTGCTTATGTTTGTAAAACATTGATTCTCAATGTTTATTGCGGAGAGAGAGGGATTCGAACCCCCGGAGGTGTGACCCTCAACGGTTTTCAAGACCGCCGCAATCGACCACTCTGCCATCTCTCCATGTGGTCTTCCGCCGCCATGGCGAAATTGCGAATGCAAAGTTAGCGTTTTTTTTGCAATTTCAGGCTATATGCGCACAATTTTTCGCTGTGCCGTCACTGATACGACGTGCAAACGACCCTTCTTCATTGCTTATTCGGGCACGAACTAACTTTGCACGCCGACATAAACGCCAAAATCTCGAGGCATGAGGACTACGCGTCGTATATGGTGGGATCGGGTATGCCGGCAATCTGAAAGGCTTCGCGACGTTCGCGACAGGTGCCGCAGGTGCCGCAATGGTGTTCGCCGCCGCGATAGCAGCTGTATGTATGGCTGTAGTCTACGCCTATGGCGGCGCCGCGTTCTGCTATCTGACCCTTGGTGAGGTGTGTATAAGGCGTCAGCAGGGTAATGCCGTCGTAGGTGCCGGCGGCGATGGCTCGCGACATATTCTCGACAAATGCCGGGCGACAGTCGGGATAAATAGCGTGGTCGCCGCTGTGGTTGGCCAGCATCACGTGCGCCAGGTGGTGTGTCTCGGCAAGGCCGGCGGCTACGGAAAGCATGATGCCGTTGCGGAAGGGCACGACGGTGCTGCGCATGTTTTCGTCATCGTAATTGCCTTCGGGAATGGCATCGGCGCCGGAGAGCAACGAGCTGGCAAAATGCTCGCCGATAAACTTCAGGGGAATAACCATCAACGGAATACCAAGCTTGGCGCATTGGAAGCGAGCACATTCAATTTCGCGCGCGTTGTGATTGCTGCCGTAGTCATAGGTTACGGCCATGGCGATGCGCGAGGCGTATTCGCAAAGCATGGTGACGGAGTCCATACCTCCGCTCACCACCATCAGGGTGTCTTTTTTCATAGTCTGCAATAGTGGTAGCCCGGGAATTACATATCGTTGCGGAAGGAGGCCATCAGTCGCTCACGAGCCATTTCCTTGTGGTCTTCGTCGCCGTAATTGGCAAAAGGAATAATGGAGATGCCGCCGCGCGGTGCAAAAAGCCCGGTGACTTCGATGTACTTGGGATTCATCAAGCGGCACAGGTCCTTCATGATGATATTGACGCAGTCTTCGTGGAAATCGCCGTGGTTGCGGAACGAGAACAGATACAGTTTCAGGCTCTTGCTCTCGACCATCTTGGTGCGCGGGATATACGAGATGATGATTTTGCCGAAATCGGGCTGTCCGGTCTTGGGACACAGCGCCGTAAATTCGGGACAGGTGAAGGTCACGAGATATTCGTTGTCGGGATGCTTATTGTCAAAGGTCTCAAGCATCTCGGGACAGTAGTCGGTGGGATATTTGACGCCGGTATTGCCCAGCAGGGTCACTCCCGGCATTTCTTGTGGTGTACGACTCATAGTGTATTTTCTGTGAATTCAGTCTTTTTGTTAGCGTCCTTAGGGACCTTAGGGTCACTAAAGTCATGCAAAATTACGCATTTTCCGCGATATGGCGGACGGCATGGCGGCGCGGCAGTCAGAATGACTGCATATCTACCAGACGCTTGTAGTATCCGTCAAGGGCCAGCAATTGGTCGTGAGTGCCGCGTTCGACAATACGGCCTTCGTGCATGACGCAAATCATGTCGGCATTGCGTATGGTCGAGAGCCTGTGCGCAATCACCAGTGTAGTACGGTCTTGCATCAGGCGTTCGAGTGCCTGCTGGACCAGTTGCTCGCTCTCGCTATCGAGGGCGCTGGTGGCTTCGTCCAGTATCAGTACGGGCGGATTCTTGAGTATGGCTCGCGCTATGGATACGCGCTGGCGCTGGCCTCCGCTGAGGCGGCAGCCGCGGTCGCCGATATTGGTCTGATAACCCTCGGGACTTTCGATGATAAAGTCGTGAGCATTAGCGATACGGGCGGCCTGCTCTACTTGCTCTTGGGTGGCTCCGGCAGGCGCGCCGAAGGTGATATTATTGAAGAACGTGTCGTTGAACAATATAGCTTCCTGATTGACATTACCCATAAGCGCACGCAGGTCGTGTACGCGCACATCGCGGATATCGATGCCGTCGACGGTGATGCTGCCGCTGTCCACATCGTAGAAGCGCGGCAGCAAATCGGCCAGCGTGGACTTGCCGCTGCCGCTCTGTCCCACCAGGGCCACGGTGGCGCCTGCCGGGATGTCTAAGCTGACATCATCTATGACTTCATGGTCGCCGTAGCTGAAAGATACATGCTTGTAGCTGATAGCCCCGGCATGTGGCGGCAACGTCTTGGGATGCTCCGGATCGGCGATGGGATTGACCGCCCCGAGAATCTTGTCGACGCGCTGCATCGACGCCAGACCCTTCTGAACCGAGTAGGCAGCCTTGCTCAAGTCTTTGGCCGGATTGATGATGCTGTAAAATATCACCATGTAATATATAAACTGCGGGGCATCAATGCCGGCGCTGCCGCCCAAAATGAGCGTACCGCCAAACCACAGCACTATCGCGATGGCCGCCGTACCCAAAAACTCGCTCATCGGATGAGCCAACGACTGGCGACGCGCTATACGATTGGACAGACGATAGAACTCCTGATTCTCGCGATGGAAACGTGCACGTACCTTATCTTCGGCGTTGAAAGCCTTGATGATGCGCAGTCCGCCAAGGGTCTCCTCGATATTGGACATCAATACACCCCATTGGTTCTGCCCCTCAAGCGACTGACGCTTAAGGCGTTTGCCTACACGACCCATAACCATTCCGGCCAAAGGCAGCAGCACAAACACAAACACAGTCAGCTGCCACGACACGGCCACCATCATAGCCAGGCACACGACAATCATCACCGGATTTTTGAACATCATATCCAGCGACGCCATCACCGAATTCTCGATTTCGGCCACATCGCCGCTCATACGTGCCATCACATCGCCCTTGCGCTCGCCCGTAAAGAACCCTATGGGCAGCCGCGTAATCTTGTCATAAACCTCATTGCGGATATCGCGCACAATTCCGCTGCGCAGCGGAATGATGTAATACAAGCTGAGGTACGTAGCTCCTGTCTTCAGAGCCGTCATCACCACCAGCGCCACAGCCAGCAGCGCCAGCGTCGCCGACGGCCCGTACAACGCCACAGCCTCCTGTGTGTAATAATAGAAATTGTTGACTACCACCTCCTTGAACGAGCCGTCCGCCATCGTCATATACACATAATGCGTGGCATTGATTTTGAACAGCATCTCCAATATCGGGATAATCAGCGCAAACGAGAACAGCGTCAGCAGCGCCGCCAGCACATTGAACAAAATGTTCAGAGCCAGATACTTCTTATACGGAGGAACAAAGCGGCGCAACAGCGCAAAAAAATCTTTCATATCAATATCGTAGTCTCGCACAGCCGGGCATCGCTCGGCTGCGAGACATCATCATGCGTTAGTATTCGCCCACAAAGTTACGCATTATTCGCGACATACCGCCCCTCCCCGGCGCTGCCGCCCACCCGAACAAAGGCCTTCGAATCATCCATTGTTCTGCTTCAAACAAATGCTGCACAACCTGATTATTCCGAATAGCTGAAACAAGTGACAGACATTCAACAGCATAATGAAATCGCTACCTCGCATCTACAATAGTAGAAATTATTTGAGCCTCTTAGGCTTCGGATGCGAAGCGCGACGACCGTCTAAATCTACAATAGTAGAAATTATTTTCTAATGCCGAAACTCATATCTTTATAGTTCTCCGTTAGCCTTCACGTTTATTATCCGGCGCATACTGATTGAGTTTGCATAGATGTTCGAATAGGGGCTATTGCGGATGTCGGGGGATATGGGTAACTTTGCCGGGAGAAAGCGAA
>CAMEGQ010000132.1 GCA_945916235.1 uncultured Porphyromonadaceae bacterium
CGGGATGGATTGCTCCAACGGTGTTTGAGACCGTCGCGTCTACCGATTCCGCCATTCGGGCAGATGGCGCCGATGCAGCGTATGGGCCGATGTGGTTGCGGCGCGATGCTACTTCGGTTGTGGGCGCAAAGTTAAGGAATTATTTCGGTTTCCACAAACGCGAATGAGGGGGCTGCGGTCGGTTTTGACGATTTTTGATGATTTTTTGTTACCTTTGCCGGTGAAAATTTGCCGGTGAAGGGCTTTCCTCCTTTGCGGCCGAAATCTATCATACCACTGAAACACGATATTGATTATGACACGATTGATTATGACACGACGATTGCTATGGCTGCTGACGCTCGTTATGGTGGCGGGGGTCGGCCAAATATCCGCCAAGGGGGAGTACAAGGACTTTTCGGACTACGAAAAGAGGGAGTTTGTTTCGTCGGCAGGGATGGTGCTTCCTTACCGGCTGCTTGTTCCCGAGGAGATTGAACCGGGGCGGAAGTACCCGCTGGTGCTCTTTCTGCACGGCGCGGGTGAACGCGGTTCGGACAATGAGGCGCAGCTTATTCACGGTGGCCAGATGTGGCTCAATCCGGTGAACCGCGCGAAGTATCCGGCGTTTGTTGTGGCTCCGCAGTGCCCCGCGACCGACTACTGGGCTTATCCGGAGCGACCGAGCACGTTTGTGGCCGACAGTCTGCCCGATCTGGCGGAGCCTACGCGGGCCATTGCTGCTCTGCGTGAGCTTGTCGAGGAGTATACGGCCAATCCGCAGGTCGATGCCGGACGCATATATGTGATGGGCCTGTCGATGGGCGGTATGGCGGTATACGACCTGGCGGCGCGTTACCCCGAAGTGTTTGCTGCTGCGGTGCCCATCTGCGGTGTCGTGAAGCCTGAGAGATTGGCTGTGGCAGCGCAGGTGCCCTTCCGCATCTATCATGGCGACGACGACAGCGTGGTGCCCGTATGGGGTTCGCGCAATGCTTATTGCGCGTTGCGGCAGGCCGGCGCGACTGTCGATTACTTTGAATTCCCGGGAGTGAACCACGGTTCATGGAACAATGCGTTCAACGACCGCGACTTACTGCCCTGGCTCTTTTCTCAGCACAAATAGTCTGCCGCGCCCCGAATGCGGGAACCGGGCCCGGAGGACGGATACGTCCGGGCCCGGTCAGTATGAGATTTTTATTTTACGATTACTTTCTTGCCGTCGACAATGTAGATGCCGGCGGGAAAGGTGTGTAAATCCGCTTTTGAGATGTTACGCTTTACAAGAATACCTTGCAGATTGTAGACGTCGACATGTCCAAATGTGTCAGCGTTGACATCATCAATACCATCCGTAGGCATATCCTCCATCATGACCATGATATACGCCATGTTACCCTCGATTTCAGCTATAGAACATTCTTCTTTCGGAGGATTCATAATGTCTAAAATCGGAATTATATTCTCTCCTATTCTGATTTTAAGATCATTGGCAAATGTGTAACCGGCGACTGCTTTGAGGTTTATCTGCATGTAATATTTCTGCCCATCTTCAACAGGTTTGGTATCATCAAATTCATCTATCCAACGATCCTTTGTTTCGTCGAATTTCACCCAGAAACTTTCTTCTACCTCGACATTTTCATCAGAGACGCTTATTTCTTCAGGATTCGCCAGTATTTCACCCGGTTGAGGATAAGTCAACCCTAAAATAGTCAGGTCTTCTATATATTGGATTTCCGGCATTTCATCGGCAAGGATAGCAATAATAAGACCTCCCTCATAAAGAGTTTTGAACATGGTTTGCGCTGGATTTTCGAGGTCTCTCTCCGGCACTTCCTTACCATTGAAGAATACTTTCATATCATAAGCGAAATCATATCCGTCATCTGCACGAGCATCAATGCGGACAGCATATTTCTTGTCAGACTCAAACGGACTGTCTTCGTCAGCAAAAACGTAATCACCTTTTTCTTCGCTATATACCATCCAATAAGCCTTAAAATTAACATTTTCTCCCAGAGAAATATCCTCTGTTGCAGGTTTCTCTCCGATTATAGGCCGGCAAAGTCCGGTGAGCGTAACATTATGAATCAGCGTTCCTTCCTCACGATAAGCGGCTGTTATTTTTACCGGAGCATCCGGCATATACATTGAGGTTGTTGAATGATTTTTGAAAATAACGCTTGCGGACTTGTCGCACTCTACGACCCACTCATTGAATCTCATGCCGTGAGCAGGTTCATCTGCAATAACAGTAATGTATGTGCCTTGTTTTGCTTCTGTGACTTCAACTTTTTTATCGCCTTCCCAAATGTAGGCTTTGCCGTTGACAACAGTAATCGGATGTGAAGCCGGTTTTGATACAACAATTTCCGGTGAGTATCCATAGCTGAATGAGCAATCGTCCCTGTTAGTGGGCTTGTCGTGTGCCCATTCCTGACCATCAACTGTCAGCGTATAATCCGTCGCAAGTTTATAGTATTCCTCGTCCACTCTTACTTGGGCCCTTATTCTGTAAGTTCCCTCGGTAAAGATTGTCTGTTCATAATTTCCCCATGTATTATCTTCATTCTTTTTCTGCCATCTTGTCATCGAAAACGGGATATACGCCAACGAGCCTTCACTCATAGTGAACTTGGGAGTATTTTTCTGCTTGGCGTACCCTATTATGTCCATAATGTCAGAAGTCGCTGAGACAGCGGTGACCTCTTTGTTTATTATAAATTCGGGCGAGTGAGCATTACCATAAGAAGATGTTTCATCGATAACTTTCGCTGGTTCAGTTTCCCAGTCCACGCCATCAATAGTCAGAGACCAGTCAGCAGCCAACTTGTAGGTTTTGCTCCAGAGATCCATCTGGATATCCATTCTGTAAATGCCCGGGGTGAATGTAGTCTCATTGTAGTTAACCCATTCGTCTGCCTCGGTTTTCTTCATCCATTTAGCCATCGATATGTAAGGGTTGGCACCTTCGCTTGTGGTAATGGTGAAGTCGGGACGCTTACACTCCTTGTCATCGCCGATAATGTCGGCGATATTGGAGGTCGCCGTGACAGTGGCGATTTCAGTACGGGGAAAAGGATCAGTGATTGTTATGTTTGGCGAGTAAACGACGAACTCCGAGTAATCTGGCCCCTGAGAAAACAATGTCTTATCGGTCCATTCTGTGCCGTTTATGACAACGGTAGAAAACTGTTTCAGTTTGTAGTATTCTCCGTCGGTGCGTACCTTCGCGCAGTACCTGTAGACGCCGGCATCAAAAGTTCGTCCTGAGTATCCCTTCCAGTTTCCTTCTTCAGTTTGTTTTTGATAGGTGTATGTCCATTTTGAGAATTGTGCATTGCAGCCATCAGCCACAGTGAAAGTAGGATCCTTCAATTCGCTACCGTATGTCATGATATCCTTGTAATCTGAGGTAGCGGTAACGTTGACTATTTTGTATGAGGCGCCCACACTGACATTTTCTGCCGGCATTGTGAATGAGGTGTTGACTTTATTTGCATCAGCAAATATTACATTCCCGCTCATAGGTCGCCACAGGTAGAACTCTTCGAATTCCGGATTTGGAGCGACAGCTACCAGAATAATTTCTTCATTAGCCTCGGCTCGAGTGACTTCTACCAAAGAAGCGCCGCGTACTTTAAAAGCCTTTCCATTGGTGACTTCAATGGAATACGTCTGTGCCACCGTGTTAAGACAGGTGACGAGAAGTCCTAAAAGGACGAGGTAAATTTTAGCTTTCATGATTGTTGGTGTTATAAAGTTGAAATTAACTTGCAGCAGTCGCGGCAGCAGAATTGTCTGAATTATTAGCGGAATCGTTTGCAGCTGCTGATTTTGCTTTTTGTTTTGATTTCTTCCACAGTAGCCAGATTGCAGCGGTTGCAACTACAATTAAGGAAATCCCAATTATGGGACGATAGAAAAGCCATGCCTTTGTTAGCAATTCCATCAACATAATCCTCGAAGGCCATTTGGCAGAAATTGCCGTCGGGAATGGCGAGGATGCTTGCCACAACCTCTTCGGTGTTCTTGTCACAGTTCTTGAAATGCACCGTAATGTAATTGCCGCCGTCAATTTTGTGGGTGCCATCGTCATTGAAAGACATTAGCAATTGAAAAGAGCCATTGATGGCATCATAGAGTTGCCATTCACCCTCAAGGAACTGAAAACTCAGAGGCTCAATCTTCTTCTCCATGCCGTCGGCATCAACGGGATAATTCCTGATATCGGTGGTACTGTCAGCCGTGGAATCATTCGGCTTCTTACGGGCGTAAGCGCAAGATGCGCAAATCCCAAAGAGTACAGTGGCGGCAATATAGAAGACCCACATTTTTTTCATGGCTTGTCTTTGAGAAGCGCCCGGCACCGCATTGACGCCGGGCGATATATTATACAATTTAGCTATTCTGCTGTTTCAAAAGCGGAATCAGGGTTGGTAAGACTGGTCTTGACCAGAAACCCGGAGATGCCTTCAAGTTTATCCTTGGTGAAATCCCAGGTGAACAGGATTGTTTTGCCCGGTTCATTCTCGAAGACGCTGTCGCTCTCTTTTGCCAGTTTGTCGACACCGACATTAATCACACCTTCGGGACGCTCGCCTTTGAGAGGAGAAACGAGGATATTCTCGTCTTGTCCTTCCGGAATCGCTTTCCTGACAGTCAAAGTAAACGTGGCCACTATTGTGTTTTTGAAAAGCTCGCTCTGAGCCATGGTCACCTTTGCGTCGGAGAAGTATTCGGAATCGAATTTCACCTCATAGGATATAGCAGTTGGATCTTCTTCCGATGCTTCAGGCACCATTTGCTCGGCCTGGACTGATGAATCCTTGGCTGTTGATCCGTTCTTTTCACCGGTTCCGTTGCCCCCGCAGGCGCACATGACGGCGGTCAGCAGTCCGCATACTAAATACTTTGCTTTCACGTATTATAGAATTTACATTAAAACCTTACTTGTTTTGCCACCCTGACGACGGATGAAGATACCGTTTTCGGGGTTGGAAACCTTGACACCCTGAAGGTTGAAGTATTCCACCGGTGCGTTGGAGTCGGCCTGAATATCATTGATGCCGCTGACAGCTCCGATGTGAACGAACTTTTTCCAACCATCGGTAGCCACATAATATTTGATGCAATCTTCGAGAACTTCGAGAGATGCGTCAGCATACACGTTCTCATCGAAGGCGTTTTCAGCCAAAGCGGGAATGTGGTAATACGATTTGCACACCACCAGGCTGATGTTGCCTGACTTGG
>CAMEGQ010000133.1 GCA_945916235.1 uncultured Porphyromonadaceae bacterium
GTTTCGCATATCGATGGATTTATGGGGGAAAGAAAATTGTGAATGTGGATGACGAGGCGGTAACATTAGACTTTGCCGGCGCGCCGCGTGCGCTTGTTCCCTTTGTAAGGACCGACAATATCGATAATTTCGAATCGCAATTCTTCAATTCTTTTGAAAATATATATACCGATGCTCCGCTCTCGGAGCTCGATAGCCGAAGACTCGCATTTTTGCCTCTATACGTTGAGTGCGCCGAAAATATTAAGATCCTTTTGACCGAAAGCAACGTACAAAGCTACCCGGGTCTATATCTCAATCACTCCGAAGGACAAACTCTAAAGGGTGTTTTTGCGCCAAAACCCAAAAAACTTGTACAAGGCGGCTACCTTGGAATACAGAAACTTATCGGGGAACGCGAAGACTATATAGCCACTCTTGACGGCCCGCGCACGTTGCCATGGCGCGTTGTCATGATAGCTCCCGATGATGCATCACTTGCGCAGAATCAGTTGAGCTATCTGTTGGCCGAACCAAGCAAGATTAGCGACACCTCCTGGATCAGGCCTGGTAAGGTCGCATGGGACTGGTGGAATGACTGGAATCTTACCGGTGTGGACTTCCCCGCCGGAGTCAATAACGAAACTTACAAATATTATATCGATTTTGCATCTGATAACGGCATTGAGTATGTGATTATGGACGATGGATGGTCTGATAAATCTGCTGGAGACCTTTTCACTGTCGTGCCGGAAATTAATCTTCAGGGACTTGTGAACTATGCCAAAGACCGGAATGTGGGCATAATACTTTGGGCGGGATACCTGCCATTTGATAAGGACATTGAAGAGGTTTGCCGCCGGTATTCCGAAATGGGCGTAAAAGGATTCAAGGTTGATTTCCTTGACCGCAATGACCAAACCATGCAGGAGTTTGAGCAGAAGGCTGCTGAAATGTGCGCGAAATATCATCTGTTGCTCGACCTCCATGGCACTCACATGCCTGGTTCGATGAACAGAACCTGGCCCAATGTGCTCAACTTTGAGGGAGTGCACGGTCTTGAGCAGATGAAATGGAACCCTGTTACAATTGACCAGATGAAATATGATGTCACCGTGCCGTATATACGCCAAGCCTCCGGTCCGATGGATTATACTCAAGGCGCTATGCGCAACGCTGCAAAATCAAATTACTATCCGTGCAACAGTGAGCCGATGAGCCAGGGCACACGATGCCATCAGTTGGCTCTATATATGGTGTTTGATGCTCCGCTTACCATGCTTTGTGATTCGCCTTCGGCATATAAACGCGAAAAGGAATGTACGGATTTCATCACCGGCATCCCTACGGTTTGGGATGAAACCCGTGTTTTGGACGGAAGAGTTGGGGAGTACATCATCACTGCCCGTCGCAAAGGTGATACCTGGTATGTGGGTGGAATAACGGATTGGACTCCGCGAGAGTTTTCCCTCGACTTATCCTTCCTTCCGGCAGATGGAAACTTTACCGCCGAATGGTTTGTCGATGGATCGAATGCTCATCGTGCTGCTTCTGATTATAAGAAAGTTACAGAAAAAGTGAATGTCAATTCCCGCAAATCAATCAAACTCGCCTCCGGCGGCGGTTTCGCAGTCAAAATATCCAAATGAAGAAATTTAATACAATGAAAATAAAACTATTAGCATCATTTGCCGTAGCTCTGATCTGTGCATCTTGTGCAACTACAACTTCCGACCAGAAGTTTATTGACGACCTGATGTCAAAAATGACATTAGAGGAGAAACTTGGGCAGTTAAATCTCCCTGAAGGGCGCGATGTCGTATCCGGATTAGGAGTAAAAACAGAGCTTGACAGCCTCATTAGGAACGGGCTTATCGGCGGTTTTTTCAATGTGAAAGGTGTTGACAAAATAGAGCAGCTCCAGCGTCTGGCAATTGAAAAAGGTCCACATGGCATACCGTTGCTGGTGGGAGCGGATGTCGTCCACGGATACGAGACAGTCTTTCCGATACCCCTTGCCATGTCATGCTCATGGGACACGACGGCTATTCGCGAAATGGCCCGCATATCTGCAATCGAGGCCACTGCCGACGGTGTCAACTGGAATTATAGCCCGATGGTGGATATCTGCCGTGATCCCCGATGGGGTCGCATAGCGGAAGGTTCCGGTGAAGATCCCTATTTGGGCTCGGAAATAGCCCGGGCATACATCAAAGGTTACCAAGGTAGTGACCTGAAATCCGACAGCACGCTCATGGCTTGCGTTAAACATTTCGCGCTTTATGGCGCATCGGAAGCCGGTCGCGATTACAACACTGTGGATATGAGTCTGCAGCGGATGTTCAACTACTACCTTCCGCCTTATAAGGCTGCCGTGGAAGCTGGGACTGCGTCGGTAATGACTTCGTTTAACCTCATCAACGGCACCCATGCCACCGCTGACGAATGGCTCGTAAACGATGTGCTCAGAAAGCGGTGGGGCTTTGACGGATTGATTGCAACCGATTATAATTCACTGCCCGAGGTCGCCTATATGGGAAATTCTTCGCTTGACGATGCCGCTGCGTTTACGCTGAAGGCCGGTACAGACATGGATATGGTTTCAGGGTTATATCTTAAAACTCTTCCAGATGCTTTAAAACGTGGACTTGTCACAGAGAAAATGATAGACCAAGCTTGTCGTCGCGTTCTTGAGGCAAAACAGCGCCTCGGTCTGTTTGACGATCCTTATAAATATTGCAAAGCTGAAAGGGCGAAAACCGACTTATTCACCCCGGAACATCGTCGGAAAGCTCTCGAATTGGCTGCAGAGTCGTTTGTATTGCTCAAAAACGACAATGATCTTTTACCTTTGAAACGGAAAGGTCGCATTGTGCTCATTGGCCCTATGGCTGATGCCGGAAATAATATGTGCGGCACATGGAGCGGATATTGCAAACCTGAACTGCATAAGTCTCTCCTTGACGCGTTTAAAGAATCGGTAGGCGGGAATGCGGATATAATATATGCGAAAGGTTCCAATGTATATTACGATGAAACGACTCAAATCAACGCTCAAGGTACTCGCCCGATAGAACGCGGCAATGATGCTCAACTTCATGTCGAAGCGCTGGCTGCTGCGGCCAAGGCCGATGTCGTTGTGGTTGCAATGGGAGAATGCTCTGATATGAGCGGAGAGTCGGCCAGCCGTGCACACATTACCATTCCCGACACACAGCGTGATCTGCTAAAAAAACTTTCAGCTACAGGCAAGCCGATTGTGTTGCTGCTATTCACGGGACGCCCGCTCGTGCTTGATTGGGAACAAGCCAACATCCCGTCCATACTCAATGTCTGGTATGGCGGAAGCGAGGCGGCAGATGCTATTACACAAGTGATTTTCGGTGACAAAGTCCCTTCAGGAAAACTTACTGCCACTTTCCCGGCTGCAATCGGTCAGATTCCTATCTATTATAATCATTTGATGTCCAGCCATCCCGATCCTCAGGACGGTGTATTCAATCGTTATGCCAGCAATTACATAGACGCCCCCACAGAGCCGCTTTATCCTTTTGGGTTCGGTTTGAGCTATACAACATTTGAATATGGTAAACTCGAAATTGACAAGGAAATCATGAATAAAAACGGGAACCTGACTGTCAGCATCAACGTAACAAATACCGGCAAATATGATGGCACGGAAATCGTGCAATTATATGTCCGTGATTTTGTGGCGCAAATCGCGCGACCGGTCAAGGAACTCAAGGGGTTCAAGCGAGTGTTTATCCCGCAAGGTGAAACGGTGAATGTAAAATTCACGTTAGACGTGGATGATCTGAAATACTACAATGACAAACTGGAATATGTCTACGACCCAGGAGAATTTGAAGTCATGGTCGGTCCGAATTCACGCGACTTGCAAGGTTTAAGGTTCACTGCTGAATAAATAAACAGAATGAAAAAATCATATTTAGTCCTATTATCAGTTGTCACTTTCTTCGGCAGCGAGGCAAAGGGCACATGCGAATTATCCGGCTACGTCGGGAAGAGAATCAGCTCTTGTATCGAGAACCGTGTCATGACCCAGGACACCCGTAGCCTTGTGGAGCCGTTCCAGCATCTGACCGAAGGCACTCGCTGGCAAACTGAATTTATAGGCAAATGGATGCTTGGCGCTATAGCCTCATATCGTTATAATGCAGACCCTGCACTATTGACAAAAATCACGGATGCTGCAAAGGATCTCATGTCGACTCAGCGTCCAGACGGATACATTGGTAACTACCTACCCGAATCACGGCTGACCAACTGGGATATATGGGGCCGCAAATACACATCGCTTGCCCTTCTTGACTATTACAGACTGACTGGTGACAAAGGGGCCTTGGATGCGACAAAAGCACTAATTGACCATCTGATAGGAGAGATCGAACACAATGTTGTCGATATAGCTTCTACCGGATTGTATCGTGGTATGCCAAGTTGCTCTATCCTTGAGCCCGTAGTATATCTTTATGAATTGACAGGTGAAAGGCGCTATCTTGATTTCGCCAAAAGCATAGTTGACTCTATAGAAAAAGAGGGGAGCACACAACTGCTTACCAAGGCCGAACAGGGAATCCCGGTAGCTCACCGTTTTGATTTTCCGAAAGAGTGGTGGTCGTTTGAAAACGGTCACAAGGCATACGAAATGATGTCGTGTTATGTTGGGCTTATAGAATATGGCCGTGTTACTGATAATCCTCGATTTCTTAAGGCTGCGATTGCTGCCGCCGATAAAATTCTTGAGACTGAAATCAATGCGGCTGGATCCGGTGCCGCCTTTGAATGTTGGTATGACGGTAAGGCGCGACAGACAACACCGGCATACCATACGATGGAGACCTGCGTGACATTCACCTGGATGCAATTGCTTCATAAATTATGGCAACGTACTCACGACTCAAAATACGCCGATGCTTTTGAGCACACAATGTATAATGCGCTCATGGCTTCATTGCGTGCCGACGGCAAGGAGATATCAAAATACAGTCCGCTTGAGGGTCGTCGGCAACACGGAGAACAACAGTGCGGACTGCCTATCAACTGCTGTAATGCCAATGGACCTCGTGGCTTCGCACTCATTCCAGAGTTCGCTCTTGTAGCGAAAAACGATACGGCTTATA
>CAMEGQ010000134.1 GCA_945916235.1 uncultured Porphyromonadaceae bacterium
AAACTGGAATAAGAAGATTCTTTCGACTGCCATCCATTCGACCATGAAGCTCCTGAGTGAGTTCGCGAATGATGTATTCCCGATTTTCTCTTGAAATATACATAACTAATCGCATCTTTGACGGCGAATCACTTTGCCAATAGTTTTTTTGCTAACATTAAACATTTCGGCTAATTCCTTATGAGTCACACCACCTTTAGCGTAACGAGCACGAATTTCAGCCAGATCATCAGATGTCAGCTTTGCTCTCACAGATTGTGTGCCTCGCTGATTCCAAAGACCTAACATAATTGCGTGACGGCGATTTGTTGTCATTGAAACGATTTCTAAATTGGCTATACAATTATTGTGTTTATTGCCGTCCTTGTGATTGATGGTCAGCTTATGCCCATTGAGGGTATGTCCTAAAAATGCCATAGCTACGAGTTGATGCACCATGCGCGTATAGTGTTTATTTTCAACACATAGTATTACTTTTAAGTAGCCACACTTGTTCTGATTAGGGCATAATACGTGAGACTCACGAGTTGCGAAATAGCCTTTAGAATTATAGATAGTACGTTTTACACTGCGTACATCGCCATCGTCAGATACCTGATAATAGCCTTCAAAACCGGGTATATCTCTCCATTCCATATCAGACTGCAACTCTATTGATACGCATAGTACGCTCACTGTCGTAGAAGCGCTCGTGTTCATAATCGGTGGCAATTTTGAAGGGCTCTCCCTTCTTGAAGAATCGGCTCTTTGCTACGTGAAGTCTCATGGTATTCTCCTTCTCCTCACGGCTTGACTGGTTGAGCGTGATAAGATGAGTGAGAGGACGGCAAAGACCCTTGGCCTCTGAAGTATTATAGGCGGTCAGGACATTCTTCTCATCATTCAGCCATTCCTGATTCTCGATGGTAGACTGGTAAGTTACAACCATCCATACGTTTTCATCGGAAGCCAGGTCTTTTAAGTCATTGGCTACCTTGATACGTTTCAGGCGCTCACCCTTTTCAGTATAGTGCTGGCCTGATGAATCTGTCAGAAGGTCCATAGAGTCAATAATCACCACATCAGGGCTGAAACCGAAACGCTTCTTATAGTCCTGAATGGCAGTGTTGACATCAATGGTCGATACATGAGCGCCGAACTTTGGATATGACTTGATATGGAGATTGCCAGAAATCTCTTTGAGCATTTTCTCCATCTGCTCAACTTCACTATCTCTCAGCGTACCGGTCTCATACTTAAATGAATTGCAGGACACAAGGGATGCGGCGTATGCGTCAACCACCTCATCTTCAGAGCCTTCAAGCTGAATGTGAAGGACATTGAGGCCATCAATCTGACAGGCGTTCTTGCCTATCCACCGGGCAATGTGACTCTTGCCAACACCTGAAGGCGCCAGAAAGCAAGTCAACTGACCTCTGAGATTACGGCCATTATTACGGGAATCCAGCTCGTCAATATAGAATCGTGTGATAGGCACTTTCTTTGATGCGCTGTTATGCTTCTGTCTGTTGGCTTTGAAACGAGTGCTGAATGAGCCAACGACATCCACGAACTCAGCTGATACCAAGCTGAACCCTTCGGACCATTCATGGTATTCAGCCATTCGTTTTTCAGACTCCATGAACCCCGACTTATTGTAAAGCTCACCGGCTTCTTTATATGCCTGCTGAAACTTTACTTGACGAATGTACCCGTCCAACTGGGCAAGCGCATCATCAGTCCATAAAGAATGAGCCGTGTCAGCAATATCATCCAGCAGCTCCATTGCACCGCGCTGTCTGGTAAGGGATTGCTTCAAGACGCTGAAGGATGGCGCCTTTTTATTCTTTTTATAGTATTCCTTGATGGCTTTGTGAATAGCCTGGAAGTCTCTGTCGGGGAGCTGCTTCAACTCGATATGCTCAACTACCAATGCCAGAATATAGTCATTGTTCAGGCATGTGTAGTAGAGGTCCATCAGGAACTCATCTGTTAAAAAATTATTTTGCTGCGTTGCCATATTCGATGCGCAATCTGTATAATTCAGGGTTTTTCCGCTCTGTCTCAGTCATGCAGTCTTTTTGAAATTCGCACTGCTGACAAGATTCCGATAATGGGCTCCAGCCTAAAGTCGAAACCTGACAGATAAGAAAACCTGTTTTTCGATTTAGTTGTCTCTGCTTGGTAGCTTCCTCCGATCTCATATAGATGTACTTAGCGAGGGGATGCTCAGACCGGTCTTTAATCAGGTCAAGCAATCCACCTCGACTAAGCCCACCTGTTTCGAGCCACTGGTTCTGGTAGAAAAGCTGGCCGCGTTTCTGCTCCTTGACTCTCTGGATTGTAGACGGACCGAACACTTGTTTGATAGTCCAGTTGTCACGCTCCCTGAAAGTATAGGCGCCAGTTATGCAAGCGTCAACCAATCGTTCACAGGTCACTGCACCGAACTCTTTTTCGATGCGGGCAACGAATGTTGATAATGTTCTGGTCGCGGCCCCACCTTTCGGGAATGAGAAGGTGGGGTTGACCAGTTTTTTTATGATTTCCGTGAAGACGGTTGCTATTTGTTTAGTCAGTTTTTCTTTTTCCATCGCGGGTGATTCTTTCCTTCATGTACTGACGTGCCAGGAACAACCTACTTTTTACGGTATCAATATTACGAGAACTTAAAGTACCCTTTTCGTATTCAATGTCGGTAATCTCTATCAGGGAATACCCGGCCTGCTGAAGGAGAAGCGCGTCTCGGTAGATAGGCTTCATCTCATCGAGGACAGCGAGTATTTCATCGCTATACATC
Source organism: uncultured Porphyromonadaceae bacterium (assembly GCA_945916235.1). Classification (GTDB taxonomy): domain Bacteria; phylum Bacteroidota; class Bacteroidia; order Bacteroidales; family Muribaculaceae; genus UBA7173. Next base: position 2,780 of record CAMEGQ010000134.1, read on the forward strand.
TCCTTCCAGTTGTCCATTCCCATGACGTTCCATTTGGGCTCGTCATCGGCACAAATTTCATCGCAACATGCGAACACGTCCCGACTGGCATCTTGTACCTGTTGTTCGAGGTATCTGCTTTTGTTGATATTCCAGACAAACCTCTTGGTGACGAAATGAATCCACGGCTTGATGGGTTTGGAAGGAACGTAGGTCTCTATTCCTCTGAACAGATTGGTGAGAGCTAACGTGTAGTTCTCTTCGACATTTTCTGAACAATCGCTGTACTGGATGCACAGCCAATATATCAGATTCTTATAGGGCTCAATATATTTTCTGAATAGCGCATTTCTGCGGGCGGCGGTTTCCGGATTTACTTCGTTGTCGATTCGCTTTCCGGCTTCTGCTTGTATCGATTCTCCCACGACTGAGACACCTCTTTGTTGAACAATAGAGATGCTTCTTTACTCAGTTGCTTCTTGGAACAATACGCCTTCCAGCGGTTTTCATCGTTAATAAATCGGGCTCTTACTTCCTCGTTACTCGGTTTGGGAATACTCTCCAGGAACTCATAGAATCCCATGAGTAGATTACTGAAGACCGAGAAATGAGCTTCTACTTTGCGCTGCTGTGCGCGTTTGAGACGTCTCGTCGTACTCATAATCGTAAAAATTTATTGTATGTCGTTCTTTCTGATATAATACATGAAGATGTGAGTGGCATCGGCTTCGTTGTCATCGCAGGGCTCTATGCCCCAGCGTCGAATACAATAATCTATCATCTTCTGTTTGTCTGCCTTACCGTCACCAGTAGCCCATTTTTTTACTGTACTGGGGTTAACGAGGGCTGGTTCGGGTAAGTCCAGTTCATCGCATACCTCATAGAGGATTCCGCGAAATTCAGCCAATTTGACCGAGGATTTGAAGCCACCTTTCGATGACCCGGCTGAAACATCCTCAGCCACGATTTGTCTTATCCCGTTCTCAGTTATATAGGCTATAAGCCAATCGCGGAAGGCTTTGTGCTGCTTGTTATTGTTGCGCCTCATTGACTCGGTGAAGTCCATCGTGCCACTACTATGAGTGGAATGGAATCCGCAATGGGTGGCAATATCAAGACTGAGAACTTCCTCACGTTGCAATTTTACTGTGTCATGGTTCATCATCGCTAAGGGTTGATACTCCGTTTTGCTTAGTTACTGTCATTCGATGGGGATATGACTCATGGATCAATCCATGTGACACAACCATCGCAGTAATCTGGAGGGCGTTCAGCGCATCGAACATGCTGGCAAGACCAGCTTCATCGGTGGCGTCCAGAATCTCGTCGAGGATAAGAAGGTCGAGACCTTTACCGTCCTGACAGTTTACATTGGTCAGTTTATGCAGGGCAAGGATGCTGGCGAGATTGGCGCGGCACTGCTCTCCCTGACTCATCTTGGCAAACGAACCGCAATCAATTCCGTCTCTAAGGACAGAAATTGAGATTTTATCACGAATTTTGCCGGTTCGTAACAATGTATATCCGCTGAGAGCAATTCTCAGGTCGCTTCCAATGGCTTCAAGGAACTCATTTGTAATCTGGCTAAGAGCTTCGATTTTGCTGTTTGCAAGATGAGTCTTGAAGTCTGAGAAGCGAGCTTCCTGTGCTGTCAGTTCAGCCAGTTCGCTCTCTACAGATTCTTTCTTAGATATGGCTGCATTGAGAGCCTTGGTGTACTCCTCTTTCTTCGATTCCAGTTCTTTGATGGCATCGTCGATTGAGGTATCCTTCAAGGTTTCAATGGCCTCCTGATATGTCTCTATGCTACCTTCCCAAGCTGCAATATCAGTCTCCAGTGATTCCTGCTCGCTCTCAGCCTTTTTGGTTGCCGCATCAAGTTTGGCAAAGGCATCATCGAACAAGGTCTGACGGAGATTGTTGATACGCTGCTCTAAAGCGGCCACTCGGTTGTTCTCAGTTGTCAAGTCTTTATTAAGAGTAGAGACTGTGCCCTTGAGATTATTGAGACATCTGAGCGCATTGCTGACATCCTTAGAAAGCTGTTCGCTCTCATTATCCATTGCCCGCAACTCTTTACGATTTGTGGACACAGTTGAGTAAGCGTCTTGAGATTTCTTCGAGTTCTCCTCTTCAGTCCGTTTCACACGATACAACTTGCGCTCAATGGCCTGAACCTCTTTACGCAAGTCTGCAACCGGCGTCTCAGAATCCAGCAAGAATTTATGGTGGCATTTCGGGCACTCAATCACACCGGCCAGACGCTGATTGGCGCTGTCAAGGTCGCGGTTGAGGGAATTGATTTGCTCACGGGTTTTCTT
>CAMEGQ010000135.1 GCA_945916235.1 uncultured Porphyromonadaceae bacterium
GCCGCAAATTTAACACTTTTCCCAAAATATATGCACCGGGATTTCGGCTTGACCCAAAAAAATCGTAATTTTGCACTCTTAAAGTATATACATATTTTTTAAAAGCGCATACGGCCGGCAACCTCTCGGCGGATAGCCACCCCAGGTCTGCCAAGCCGCACGGTAATAGCCAATAAATCACATAACTATAATGAGCAACAAGCCTGCAACTGCCAATGAGATTCGCGAATCTTTCAAGCAGTTTTTCCACTCGAAGGGCCACCAGATAGTTCCGTCGGCCCCGATGGTCATCAAAGACGACCCCACACTGATGTTTACAAACGCCGGAATGAACCAGTTCAAGGATATCATCCTCGGCAATAAGGCGCCCAAATGGACCCGCGTCACCGACTCACAGAAATGTCTGCGCGTCAGCGGCAAGCACAACGACCTGGAGGAGGTCGGCCTCGACACCTACCACCACACCATGTTCGAGATGCTTGGCAACTGGTCGTTTGGCGACTATTTTAAGAAAGAAGCCATCGACTGGGCCTGGGAATTCCTTGTAGATGTGCTGGGCCTCAACCCCGAGCATCTCTATACCACAGTGTTCGAAGGCTCTCCGGCCGAAGGACTTGAGCGCGATAACGAAGCCGCAGGCTACTGGGAAAAACATCTGCCCGCCTCCCACATCATCAACGGCAATAAGCACGACAACTTCTGGGAAATGGGAGACACAGGGCCCTGCGGACCCTGCTCCGAGATACATATCGACCTGCGCAGCGACGAAGAACGTGCCGCCATCCCCGGAGCAGAACTTGTCAACAAAGACCATCCTCAGGTGATAGAGATCTGGAACCTCGTGTTCATGCAGTTCAACCGCAAAGCCGACCAGAGCCTCGAGCCGCTGCCCGCCAAGGTAATCGACACCGGCATGGGCTTCGAGCGCCTGTGTATGGCCCTTCAGGGGAAGACATCGAATTACGATACTGACGTATTCACCCCGATGATTTCCAAAATTGCCGAGCTTTCGGGAAAGACCTACGGCAAAGACAATATGACCGATGTGGCCATGCGCGTTATCGCCGACCATATCCGCACTATCGCCTTCTCCATTGCTGATTCTCAGCTTCCGAGCAATGCCAAAGCGGGCTATGTAATCCGCCGAATTCTGCGTCGCGCCGTGCGCTACGCATACACATTCCTCGGCCAGAAAGAGGCCTTCCTCTACAAACTGGTCGATACCCTCATCGAATCGATGGGCCAGGCCTATCCCGAAATCGCCCAGCAGCGCGACCTGATTATAAAGGTGACCAAAGAAGAGGAAGACTCCTTCCTGCGCACCCTCGAAAACGGCATCAAGATGCTCGAAGCCGACATCAAGGCCGCCAAAGAAAAGGGCGCCAATGAAATCTCGGGCCACGAAGCCTTCGTGCTTTACGACACCTACGGTTTCCCGCTCGACCTCACCCAGCTGATTCTCAAAGAGAACGGCATGACGCTGAACCAGAAAGAATTTGACGATGACATGGCTGCCCAGAAAGCCCGCGCACGCAACGCTGCCGCCGTAGAGGCCACCGACTGGGTGACCCTGGCAGAGGGCGAAGAAGAATTCGTAGGCTACGACCTCACGAAGTGCCCCTGCCGCATCCTCCGCTATCGTCTTGTAAAGCAGAAGAACAAGGAATACTATCAGCTTATTCTCGACCGCACCCCCTTCTACGCCGAAATGGGCGGTCAGGTAGGCGATACCGGCACTCTCACCTCCGCTTCAGGCGAGACGGTGGAGATTTTCGACACAAAGCGTGAAAACGGCATTGCCGTGCATCTCACCCACAAACTCCCGGCTGACCTCACCTGCGAATTCGAAGCTGCCATCAACGTAGAACACCGTCAGAAGACCGCATGCAACCATACGGCCACCCACCTGCTCCATGAAGCCCTGCGCGAAGTGCTCGGCACACATGTAGAGCAGAAAGGCTCGTACGTATCGCCCGACATTCTGCGTTTCGACTTCTCTCACTTCCAGAAAGTTACGCCCGAGCAGCTCCGACGCGTGGAGCATCTGGCCAATGAGAAAGTGCGCCGCGCCATCGCGCTCGACGAGCACCGCAACGTGCCTATCGAGCAGGCTCGCGCCATGGGCGCCATGGCCCTGTTCGGCGAGAAATACGGCGACGAGGTGCGTGTGATCCGCTACGGAAGTTCCATAGAGCTGTGCGGAGGTACACACGTGGCCAACACAGGCAACATCGGCATGATTAAGATTATCTCCGAAAGCAGCATCGCCGCCGGCATCCGACGCATCGAAGCCATCACCGGTGAAGCCGTGGAAAATGCTGTGGATGAGATGACCGACACACTCCGCGAAATCGGCAATCTGCTCCACAACGCTCCCGACGTACTCACCGCCCTGCGCAAAGCAATCGAGGAAAACGCCGAACTGCGTCAGCAGGCCGACGAATACATGAAGGAACGCATCAACACTCTGTCGCAGAAGATGATCGACAACGCTGAGACAGTCAACGGAATTAAGCTTGTGACCATGACGGGGGTACGTATCCCCGACAATGTCAAAGGGGTAGCTTTCGCAGTGCGTGCGCTCTCGCCCGAGGCCACGGCCTTCATCGGCGCCACTCAGGATCTCGACGGCAAACCTCTGCTGACGGTAATGTTCACCAACGATCTGGTAGAGGCCGGCAAAAATGCATCTCAGATGGTGCGCGAAGCTGCCAAAGCCATCAAGGGCGGCGGCGGCGGCCAGCCCGGATTTGCCCAGGCAGGCGGCAAGGATGCCGAAGGCCTCGATGCAGCTTTCCATATCCTCACCTCAGCCTTCAAGGGCTAAACCGATGCCAAAAAAATAAATTAATCAAGCAATAAATATCAAAGTTTCCACTCATCATGAGCACAAAACCGTACGACCAGCGTTCAGCCCTCATCACCGGTATCACGGGTCAGGACGGATCATTCCTCGCAGAATTCCTTCTCGAGAAGGGATATGACGTCCATGGCACCATCCGCCGCTCTTCGGTCGACTTCCGCGAGCGCATTGCCCATCTCGAAGGCCATCCGCGCTTCCACCTCCACTATGCCGACCTGGGCGACTCCATGAGCATCCTCCAGGTGGTGCAGAAAGTTCGTCCCGACGAAATCTACAATCTGGCCGCCCAGAGCCATGTGCAAGTCAGCTTCGACTCTCCCGAGTTCACCGCCGACATCGATGCCACAGGTGTGCTGCGCGTGCTCGAGGCAGTGCGCCTTTGCGGTCTGACCGACACCACACGCATTTATCAGGCTTCTACCTCAGAGCTTTACGGCAAAGTGGAGGAAGTGCCTCAGAACGAAAACACCCCCTTCCATCCTTATTCGCCCTATGCTGTGGCCAAGCTCTACGGCTATTGGATCGTAAAGGAATATCGCGAAGCATATAATATGTACTGCTGCTCGGGCATCCTCTTCAACCATGAGAGCGAACGCCGCGGCGAGACATTCGTAACGCGTAAGATCACCCTTGGCGCAGCCCGCATCGCTCAGGGCAAGCAGGAGAAGATCTATCTCGGCAACCTCTCGTCGCTGCGCGACTGGGGTTACGCCCGCGACTATGTGGAATGCATGTGGCTCATCCTCCAGCAGGAGAAGCCAGAGGACTTCGTAATCGCTACCGGAGTGCAGCATTCCGTGCGCGAATTTGCCACCTTAGCATTCAAGAATGTAGGCATAGAGCTGCGCTGGGAAGGCGAAGGCATGGACGAAAAGGGCATCGACGTAGCCACAGGCAAAGCTGTCGTTGAGGTCTCGCCCGATTTCTACCGCCCGACAGATGTGGTCAACCTCTGGGGCGACCCCACCAAAGCCAAAGCCAAACTGGGCTGGAATCCCGGCCGAACCTCGTTTGAGGATCTGGTAAAAATCATGACCGAGGCCGACATGGCCAAGGTGGCAGTGGAGCGCGCCGGCGACAGCGTGCGCACCAATCTGGCCGAATTCCTTGAAAAAGGTATCGTAAAATAACATCCTTTCATACAGGCGCGGGGCGGCTTCTGCCGCCTTTCGCTTCCTTTCAAAGCGAAAAAACACAAAGAGAAATGGACACGCAAAAGCGTAAGAAAGTATTTGTAAGCGGCTGCTACGACATGCTCCACAGCGGCCATGTGGCCTTCTTCAAGCAAGCGTCGTCCTACGGCGACCTCTATGTTGGCATCGGCTCCGATGCCACAATAGCCGACCTGAAGCATCGCAAGACAGTATACTCCGAACGCGAGCGTCTCTATATGGTCAAGGCAATCCGCTACGTCACAGACGCTTACATCAACTCCGGCAGCGGAATGCTTGATTTTCTCCCTACGCTGGAGATGGTTAAGCCCGACATCTTTGTGGTCAATTCCGACGGAGGAAGCGACGACAAGCGTCAGCTATGCGCCGAGCGCGGCATCCAATACGTTGAGCTTGAGCGGATTCCCGACTCAGGACTTGAAGCCCGCTCCACCACCTCGCTGCGCACGGGAGTGAAATCGCATCTCCCCTACCGCATCGACCTGGCAGGCACATGGATCGACCAGCCATACGTGTCGGAGAAAGGTGCCGGATGGGCCATCACCACCTCTATCGAACCCACAGTAGAATTCATGGAGCGCGGCGGCATGTCGACCTCGACACGCAATGCCGCCCGCAAAATCTGGCCATACGAACTCCCCAACTACAACGAGGAGATGCTCGCGCGCCTGCTGTTCTGCTTTGAAAACGACCCGGAAAACAAAGGCCACGTATCTGGCGCCCAGGATGCCATCGGCATCTGCATGTCAGGACTGACCCGCCACTACTACGACGGTCACTACTGGCCCTCGCGCATCGAGTCGGTCCACGATGAAAGCGTGCTGTCATGGCTGGAAAGCCACATCTGCCTTGTGCCGATGTTCCCGCGCCGCCCGGGCTGCTCCGTGGTGGATGGGAAGGACATCACCGAAAAGAAAGTGCAGGCGTTGGCCGACGCTGCCGACCGCTGCTGGCACGCCATTCTCGACAAGGATCTGGACGCCTTCACCAAGG
>CAMEGQ010000136.1 GCA_945916235.1 uncultured Porphyromonadaceae bacterium
ATGGAATCGGTCCTTTCTTTATATTGCCTCCTAAAGTTTAGCGGACAGTAATAAACTAAAATAGTTTTTGTAGGTGACCCTGCTCAGCTACCGCCGATAGGCGATAATATCTCTCAAGCTCTTTCGGAGGAATATTTCCAATCGCTTGGCATTGGAGTCCGAAGCTTTATGCTTGATGAGGTTGTTCGCCAGAAAGAAGGAAGCGCAATCCTTGCCAACGCAATGAAAGTGCGTAAACTCATTGATGCGCCGGTTCGAAATCGCCTGACATTTGACCTCAAACCCTCTGAAGTGGAAGAGCTGTCTGTATCAGAAATTGTTGAGCGATTTGTCATGGACAATCCGACTCCCCGCTTAGGGAAAAGTGTTGTGATATGCTATACCAACGCTCAGACACTCGAATACAACCGTGCCATTCGCAGCCATTATTTCGTGGGTGATTCGCCGCGTGACGGTGATATAATGCAGGTAGTTCATAACAATCTGGGTAGTTCAACATGCCCGGAATTGCTAAATGGAGATTTTATCCGTCTGGTAGATACACCGTGTGAACCTGAAACACACCAAGTGCCCGTATGGGTAAACCGCGAAGGCAAACGTGAACGAGTTCATATAGACCTACAGTTTATCGACGTCTTCTTTGAAACCGACCGCGGGGAGGCCGGTCAAGCCAAGCTGCTCAGTTCTTTTCTCCTCAGCGGCAATCCATCATTGAGCCACTCTGAAGCAGTCGCTCTCTATCTTGACTTTGTCATCAGGCATCCACACCTCAAAGCTGGTACAGACGAATTCAAACAAGCCCTTTACAGCGACCCATATTACAATGCTATCCACGCAAAGTACGGGTATGCAATCACCTGCCATAAAAGTCAGGGTGGAGAATGGGACACAGTTTATGTGGACTATTCCCGACGCACCGGACTTGACAACGATTCATTGCGGTGGAATTACACAGCTACGACCAGAGCCTCACGATGCTTGTACGGAGTCAATATGCCGCATCTTGCACCACTGGCTAAACTTGATATATCAGCCATACGTCAGATATCCAAGCCCCAAGCCGATGTGATTTGCTACGCTGATATATATTGCTCTTTACTTCCCGGAGCTTCCGCAGCCCGGAAAGCAAAGTGCAACAGTGCGGCGGCAGCATTACTTGAGGCCGGTGCTGAACTCATCTCTGTAACGGAAAAGCCATACCGCGACAGATATACTGTACGGTTGTCTTCCGGTGAAATTCGTGAATATGACCTGCAGTATAATGGTGCCGGAATTTTCATTTTCATCTCAGCTCTGCATCCGGCAGAAGGAGACGATGTAATATTAAGCTGTTTGCGCGATATGCGGGAGAATAGTTATGACGTCAGTTATGCGCCTTCATCGGATGGCCTGAGGGATTTGTACAACATTGTTAGAAGTGCCGCTGATGAAATCGGAGTAAGCATAACGGGCATCAAAGAATATCCTGCACAATATTATGTGCTTTATGGAATGAAAACAGATGCACCGTTTGCTTCGTTGCAGTTTTACTTCAATGGAAAAGGGTTCGTCACAAGGGCTATGGCTTCATCGTCTATGGGCGGTAACGATGAATTACTTACACGGTTTATAAACCGACTTAAAGAACTTACAGGAATATGAGCAGAGAAGTGACCGAATTGCGCCATCAAGGAAAGCTGAAAGAAGCTTATGAACTTGCCATCCGCGAACGCGAGCAAGAACCTGGCGAATGGGCAGATGCCGCATTATTCTGGGTATTGTATGATATGGCAAAACTCCATTTGCTGAAGTCCAATTCTCAGGCCAAAGCCGAAGCAAAGCGCTGCATAGACATAATGCAGGAACTAACTTCTACTATGGCGGATAGTAATGGACTGGGCAAAGAGAATCTGAAAAGACTGCAGCGAATGCTGATTCCTTATTTCGACGAATTGAAAATCTTGTCGGAGCAGTCCAAATCAAATCCTCGTGAAGCCTACACTAAAGCCTTGGCTCTGTGCGGCACACAAGGGGAACGAATTGATGCGGAACTCCACGAAGACTTCGGCTGGATTGTATATCGTTATATGCGAGAGCGTCTGACGGAACTTACGTCATTGGAAGTACGTGGACTCTTACGAGACTACATAAAATTAAAGAATCCTCGGCCTTCGATGCTACACTCAATGATATTGAATTTTGCATCCAATTTCGCCCGGGAAAATCAAGACTTCGTTTTTCCGAGTTTCATGAAATTATGGGGGCTACAAAATTTCAGAGCCGAGGACAAACGCGAAGGCTATAAGGATGGGAATGACATCCCGTCATTGCTCTCTCGTGTTTGTAGCACTCTGACTTTTTACCCAGACCGCCTCATAGATGAACTATCTCAAAATACGAGGGTAAACAAAGCTGAGATAGCCGACATGCAGAGTAAGGCAATATTCTGGCAACTCCAAGACTATAAGAAAAACAGCGACCTCAATGCCTTTTGGCTGCTGGCCAAAGATTATTTCGCCGAATATATGCCCTATGCCGGCACTCATTGGCACACTGAGATTCTTGGTCTCATCACCCGTAGCGCCGATGATAATTCGCGAGATAACTTGCTGGTTGTCGCCGAAACCATTATGCCTTATACCATCAAGGATGAGGATTTCTCGGCACAGAAGGGAACTGACGGCAATGACTACCCGGCTCCGGTAATTCAGTTTGTGCGTAAGTGCTATGGATTTGCAAAAGCCGATAGTGGCGTTCGAAGCCGAAGTACTCTTATGATGTTTCTTGATGAGTCTTATGGCATCATTGAAAACAAGAGTAAAGCTGACGAGAACATCCTCCGAGAATGGGCCAAAGTTCTTGTCTGGTCTAATAAAAAGGAGAAAGCTCTGCCTATATATCGTAAGCTTCTTTTAAGTCAGAGCGAGAAATATTATATCTGGCAAGAAGCCGGCGAATGCATCGACGATGCCAAACTTCAGGCAGGGTTTTACTTGCGTGCGCTTGAGCTTGAAAAGACAGAGGATATAATAGGTCCATTGCGGATTAAGACAGCCAAGGCTTTGGCTTCGATAGGGATGAAGTCAGAGGCACGTAAACTTCTTGATGCCTATTCGGCACACAGAACACGTCAAGGCAAAAATGTCTCTGACGAATGGCGTGATGCCGATGCCATCGTATCCTCGGCGACTGAAGTCCCATTGAGTCCGCATGAGTTGGTCGATGCCGCAATGGATTATGCTTTCGAAGAATATGAATCCAAGCAGTTTGTCATGACTGACAAATTTAATATCGAGGGTAAAACGATGCTGGTTTTCAGCGATAAGGACACATCATTTGTTGTACCTCAAAAACGCTTTAATCTTAAAGGACTTCATCCAGGATCTGTTGTCTCTGTCAGGGCAATCAAGAAAATCGAATACACCGTGACGCAGACTTTTCCGTATCGTCAGACAGAAACGATAAAATATGTGCCGTTGACTATAAAACCCGTGGATGCCCCTGCCTGGAGCATACTCCCGGCGGAAATAGGTTATATATCTTACGAGAATGCGGATAAAAACGCCTACACCGTCATCACATCGTCTTCTTCTGAAACATTTTTTAAGAATAAGAGCGGCAAGTTCCATAAAGGTGATTTCATAAAATTTCGACAGTATACCAGCCTTCGCGACGGCAAGAAAACAATTATGATTGCTGCGCCACAACCTTGTCCCAAAGAAGAAGCATTGCCTCTGTTTAATACGCGGGTGGTCGCAGTCGACGGTGTAAATCCCTCAAAATCTCTCTTCCATATAGTCATGGGGAAAGGACTTGTTAGCGAAGTGGTTCGTTATAGCGACACATCGCTGCGTCCTAATGTCGGTGATTTGCTCAATATCATCTATTGCATTCGGAAAGACAAGCAGGAAAAGAAGCATATTGTCTTCCTCCAAATTTCTCCGGCAGAGGATGGAACGACCTCCACTCTTTTGCAATCTGAAGAGGGAGAGTTAAGAACTAATAGAAATAAGCAAGGAAAGACATTCGGATTTGTAGGTGACACCTATATTCCAGCCGAATTGTTAGACAAGGCTGGGGCGGATGAAGACGACACCGTCCGTGTTCTTTCGGTTATGACACCTGAGGGAAAATGGAAAGCCTACAGCCTTGAAATAATACAGAAAGATCAACCCTACGATATCGATTTAGATGATAATTGATTACGTTCTTTTCCTAAATGCGAGGATGAATACGAATACCATAAATCGGAAAAAGAAAGAAAACCGAAAATTTATAATATGGGAGCCTCTTCCTCCGTTTTAACTGCTAACTCTAACATTATGTATATTCTCGACCAAAACAATAATATTCTCCAAAAGGCGCGCATCTGCACCTTTAAGGAGCTGAACCTTGAAGAGCGCAAACACCTTCAGGAGTGGATTGCCGCTGAGCCTTCATCTCTCGGTGAAGAACTTCTCATCATCCAAAAAGAGTTTGACGGCTTCGCCGACACAAAGGAACGTCTCGATTTGCTCGCCCTTGACAAGCAGGGCTGCCTCGTCATCATCGAAAACAAGCTCGATGACTCGGGCCGCGACGTTACATGGCAGGCCATCAAATACGCCTCGTATTGTTCAAGCCTGTCAAAGAGCGAGATAATTCAAATGTATCAGAAGTATCTCGGGGAGGGCCATAACGCTGAGGAAATGATCAGCGAATTTATGGACGGGAAAGAAATAAAAGAAATTGACC
>CAMEGQ010000137.1 GCA_945916235.1 uncultured Porphyromonadaceae bacterium
TTTGAGGCTCAATACGTCAGCCTCATTGAGTGCGTTCCATACCTGGCCAGCCCAGGTTCCGATTGTTTCAGTGTTCATAGTTTCAAAATGAATTAATTGTTTGTAGATCGATTTCGGATGCGGCCGATAATCTGCGGGTCGCCTTGTGATTGAATGTTTTGTTATAAATTCAGTTTCTGACTGCAAATTTAACTAAAATTTTCAATTTTCACATAATCTCTTACCGATTTTCTTAAATCTCACTACTTTAACAATCATTTGCCACCTTTGGTTCGCTTCGTTTTGGCCGACGGGGCGCCATGACTTTTCCCCCGGCTTTTGTCGTCGCTTCGCCCTGGGCGGTAAGCGGGATTGAAATTCGGGTTGTAGCTTTTGGGTTTTCCGTCTTTATTGCTGCTATAATTTTGAAAATTAGGATTATAACCCGGGAAAAGCTTGCGGATAAGGTCGGAACGGTGGATTTTATGGAGCGAGTCGATAATCCCCTGACGGTAGGTGCGGTCGTACCAGAAGAAATATTGCCGCTGGGCAAGTTTTTCCTCCGGACGTGTGGCGGTGAATACCTTTTCGCCGGTGTATGGGTGGATGCCGGTATAGTAGATTTCCGTAGCCAACGTCATGGGTGTGGGCGTGAAGTCCTGCACCTGTTCGAGATGAAAATCCAGGTCGCGGGTCTTGATGGCCAGCGAAGCCATGTCGGCTTCCGAACAGCCGGGGTGCGACGAGATGAAATAGGGGATGAGTTGCTGCCGCAGCCCCTCACGGGTGTTGACTCTGTCGAAGATGCGCTTGAATTCGCCGAACAGTTCAAACGAAGGCTTACGCATGATATTCAGCACATTGTCCTCGGTATGTTCAGGCGCCACTTTAAGTCTGCCGCTCACATGATCGCGTATCAGCTCCTCATTGTAGCGGCGGTTGGCTTCGTCGATTTTCGGGTCACCGTTGTGGTGCATCGACAGGTCGTAGCGTACGCCGCTGCCGATGAATGATTTCTTCACCTCAGGCAGAGCATCGACGGCATGATATACCTCGAGCAGCGGACGGTGGTCGTTGTTAAGGTTCGGACATGGCTTTGGATGCAGGCAGCTGGGTCTGAGACATTTGGCACAGATGTCGCGGTTGCGGCCCCCTATGGCGTACATATTGGCCGACGGGCCTCCGAGGTCGGAGATGTAACCTTTGAATCCGGGCATTTGCGTCACTTGCTTCACCTCGTTCAGGATTGATTCCTTGCTTCGCGAGGCGATAAATTTGCCCTGATGAGCCGATATGGTGCAGAAGGCGCATCCGCCGAAGCATCCACGGTGCATGCACACAGAGAACTGTATCATGTCGAAGGCCGGAATCCGTTTCCCTTTGTAGCGAGGATGGGGCAGACGTGTATAGCGGAGGGCGTAGGAACGGTCGATCTCTTCAGTGGTCATGGGCGGATACATGGGGTTGACGCGCACCATCCGCTTCCCGCAACCCTGCCAGATTGTAGCCCCATGGAAACTGTTTGATTCCTGTTCTATAGTTTTGAAATTCAGTGCCTGAAGCTTCTTGTTCTTCAAGCATTGCTCGAAGCTGCTCAGCACCTCGTGGCGCTCTCCGTTCAGAGTGACATCCCGGAAAGATTCCATCGTCTCCCATACCACAGTCTGAGGCACATCGCGGATTTCTACGATTTTCTCCCCGTCGTCAAGGCGCCGGGCCACTTCCAGTATCGGCTTTTCTCCCATGCCGTATACGATCATATCGACCGGTGCATCGGCCAGCAGAGGCGGACGCAGACGGTCCTGCCAATAGTCGTAATGAGAATTACGTCGCAGCGAGGCCTCTATTCCACCGGCAATGATCGGTACATCGGGATATAGTTTGCGCAGAATCTCGGAATAGACGATCGTAGGGTAGTCGGGACGCATACCGGCGCGGCCGTCGGGGGTATAAGCATCATCGCTGCGACGTCGGCGGGCGGCCGTGTAATGGTTCACCATCGAGTCCATCGCTCCGGCAGAGATGCCGAAAAACAGACGCGGTCGGCCAAACTTGCGGAAATCGCGCAGATCGTCGCGCCAGTTGGGCTGCGGCACTATCGCCACCCGATATCCGCCAACTTCGTGCAGGATGCGGCCGATGACCGCTGCGCCGAACGATGGGTGGTCAACATAGGCGTCGCCCGAAAAGATCACCACATCCACCGAGTCCCAGCCCAGACGTTCCATCTCCTTGACAGAAGTTGGGAGCCACCGCCTGGTATCGTACATGTCCATTTCTGCAATCATTTATTTAGAGTTTGTCTCCTTTTCGTTGATAGAGCGGATTTTATCTTCCATTTGCAGTATCTCGTCGCGCAGGCGGGCGGCTTCCATGAATTCCATATCTTTGGCAGCCTTGAGCATGTCGGCGCGCAGGCGCGTGATTGCGCGCTGGAGTTCGGAGGCGTTCATATATGCGATTACCGGTTCGGCCGCTATGTCGACGCGCGTGCTGAATTCGTCGTAATATGGCGAAGCGGCTGCCGGTTGCTGTTTCGTCGCTCCCTTGCTGAGGCGCGGGGCCTTGATGTCCTCAACCACCTCTTTGTCGAGGCCGACAATCTTGTTGCGTGCTTTGACAATGGCTTGGGGAGTGATTCCGTTGGCTTCGTTGTAAGCAAGCTGCATTTTGCGGCGTCGCTCAGTCTCCTCGATGGTCAGACGCATCGAGTCGGTAATCTTGTCGGCATACATGATGACCATGCCGTTGAGGTTTCGCGCAGCGCGGCCCACTGTCTGGGTGAGCGAACGGTGCGAACGAAGGAATCCCTCCTTGTCTGCGTCGAGGATTGCCACGAGCGACACCTCTGGCAAGTCGAGTCCCTCGCGAAGCAGGTTGACTCCGATCAGCACATCGTAGACCCCGGCGCGAAGATCGTCGAGAATCTTGATGCGGTCGAGAGTGTCAACATCCGAATGGATATAGGCCGATTTGATGTTGAGCTTCTGCATGTAGTCGTTGAGTTCCTCAGCCATGCGCTTGGTCAGAGTGGTGACCAGCACACGCTCGCCTCTCTCGTGACGCATTTCCACCTGTTCGAGCAGGTGGTCGATCTGATGCTCGCTGGGCTGCACTTTGATAATCGGGTCGAGCAGTCCCGTGGGACGGATCACCTGCTCCACCACCACGCCTTCGCTCTTCTCAAGCTCATAGTCGGCGGGGGTGGCGCTCACGTATATGGTCTGGCCCGAAAGCTTTTCGAACTCCTCGAAGCGCAACGGACGATTGTCAAGCGCACTGGTCAGTCGGAAGCCATAATCTACGAGGTTAACCTTGCGCGACAAGTCGCCTCCAAACATTGCTCGAATCTGCGGCACAGTCACATGGCTTTCGTCTATAATAGTCAGATAGTCGTCGGGGAAATAGTCAAGCAGGCAGAACGGGCGCATACCGCGGTCACGGCCGTCGAAATAGCGGCTGTAATTCTCGATACCCGGACAATGTCCCACTTCGCGTATCATCTCTATGTCGTATGTAGTGCGCTCATAGAGCCTCCGGGCCTCCACTTCGCGAGCCTCGCGTCGGAATGCTTCCACCTGTTCGCCCAGGTCAAGCTCCATCTGAGCCAGAGCGGAGGCCTGGCGTTCCTTTGATGTGACAAACAGGTTGGCGGGATAGATCTTGAACTGGTCGTGAGTGCCAAGCGCCACATTGTCGATAGGGTGGAGCGTAGAGATTGATTCGATCTCGTCACCCCAGAACACCACCCTCAGGATGATGTCCTCGTATGCCAGACGGATATCGACAGTGTCACCCTTGACGCGGAAGGTGCCGCTGGCAAGTTCGATTTCATTGCGTGAATAGAGCGATTCAGTGAGTCGGCGCAGGAAGGCGTTGCGCGCTATTTTCTGGCCGCGGTGTATGTCGATCACACTGGCGTTGAAATCTTCAGGATTACCCATGCCGAAAAGACACGACACCGACGATACCACTACCACATCTCTGCGCCCGGAGAGCAGGGCAGAGGTGGTGGCCAGTCGCAGACGCTCTATCTCATCGTTGATCATCAGATCTTTCTCGATATATTTGTCGACCGACGGGATATAGGCCTCCGGCTGGTAGTAGTCGTAGTATGATACAAAATATTGCACCGAATTCTCGGGGAAAAACTGCTTGAATTCGCTGTAGAGCTGGGCGGCCAGAGTCTTGTTATGACTGAGAATCAGCGTCGGGCGCTTCACCTGCTGGATGACATTGGCCATGGTGAATGTCTTGCCTGATCCGGTGACGCCGAGAAGGGTCTGCGCCGGAAGTCCGTCGTTAATGCCGTTGACCAGCTGCTCGATGGCCTGAGGCTGGTCGCCGGTGGGCTTGTATTGCGATGTAAGTTTGAAATCCATATGAATAATAGCCCTCTTCAGATTTGGGCTAAATGCAAAGTTAAGAAATTTCCCAGCCATGGCCAACTATAGCTGTCTGTCTCTATGCAGATTTTGCTGTTTTACCCATTAATTTAGATATTTTTAGTGGAGACTCGCCCTGCTTAAGCTCTAATTTTGTCTGATACTCCGATTCTCATCGATTTTCATCAGCATTTTCCGCAGATTCTACCTGCAAGTGCAAAATTAGGCAATAAATTTGAAGAATTCAGCGA
>CAMEGQ010000138.1 GCA_945916235.1 uncultured Porphyromonadaceae bacterium
CGTGCTCTACAACCCCGACACGACTCTTTTCATGAAGCGGGCTGAGGAGCATGGCGCCACCGTGAAAAACGGGCTGGAAATGCTTCTGCTCCAGGCCTTTGAATCGTGGGAAATCTGGACGTCGCGCAAATAACCCTTTTAACTGAAAGCGCTGACAGCACCCCGGTGGCGCTGACAGCGCTTCAATAGATTAAAATCCACCATACCGTCAATCACTTTTTCATATCTTCTACATGACTAAAGATCTCACGGCCCGATGGGTCTATATCGTGGCAATCATCCTCATCGCTCTCCCCCTGAAAGCTTTCGGATGTTCGGAGGTGGTCACCCCCGCTCTGGCCTTGTTTGCCGGACTGGTGTTTGCCTTCATTTTGCCGATGCCTTTCCCGAAGTTCAATAAGAAAGCATCTAAGTATCTGCTGCAAGGCTCTGTGGTGGGCCTCGGGTTCGGCATGAACGTCACCGCCGCGCTTCAAAGCGGCAGCGAGGGGATGATGTTCACCATCGTCTCGGTAATCGGAGTGATGTGTTTCGGCGTACTGCTGGGCTACTGGTTCCATATCAACCGCAAAACGTCCTATCTGATCTCCTCAGGTACAGCTATTTGCGGCGGCAGCGCCATTGCAGCTGTAGGTCCGGTGCTCGATGCCGACGACCATGAGATGGCTGTTTCGCTGGGGGTGATCTTCATCCTCAACGCTATCGCACTGTTCATCTTCCCGCCCATCGGCCACTATTTTGACATGTCTCAGACGCAGTTCGGCACCTGGGCCGCCATAGCCATCCACGACACAAGTTCGGTAGTCGGCGCAGGCGACGCCTACGGCCCGCAGGCTTGCGAGGTAGCGACCCTGATCAAGTGCACCCGAGCCCTCTGGATCATCCCGCTGGCTTTGGTTACCATGCTTATTTTCAGATCGAAAGAGGCAAAAATCACTATCCCCTGGTTCATCTTCCTGTTCGTAGCGGCCATGCTGGTCAATACCTATTGCGGTGTACCTGAGGCCGTTAGCGCCACTATCCTCTACATCGCCAAGAAGGCTCTGGTTGTCACCCTCTTCTTCATCGGAGCCGGATTGTCACTCTCGATGGTTAAAAAGGTTGGTGTCAAGCCGTTGCTTTTGGCCATACTGCTTTGGATCTTCATCGGCGTCACGAGCTTCTTTGTCGTGATGGAAACGGTAGCATAATCCATTGAAAACCAGCCGGAAAATATTGCCATCGTTGCCGCTCGTGCCCTTGCTGGGCGCCTTGATGTGCGGCATCATATTCGCAACGTTTCTTCCTGACTATGAATTGATTGCCGCCGCTTTGGCGGCAATCGCCGCTATATGGGCTATGCTCTGCGGACGCCTGAGGCGCACCCAGGGCTTAGCCCTGTTTTTCATCATCGGCATCTGCGCATGCGCCATCAGCAGAAGTGCCCCTGTATCGTTTGGTAATCAGTCTGTTGCGCAGCAATACGATGGGAGAGTAATCGATTCACGCTTTTCTCCGTTCAATCAGAGGCTCATAGTCGAGGCTAACACGGGCAGGGGCTTATCGCGCATCCTTCTGCATTACCACACCGACGGAGAAGCCGTTGAGGTGGGCGATAAGGTGCGGTTTCAGTGTGCGCTCCGACCTGTTGACGAGGGATTTAAGGCTCCGGGAGAATATCGCGCCGAAGATCTGGCCCGACGCTGGAATGTAAATGCAGAAGCTCATATTTCAGACGGAGAACTCACTATCGTTCAGCGCAATAGCGGCCTGAGCGGATTCATGGCGCATCAGCGCGACAGATTTTCCAACTTTATCCGCTATCGCACAGGACTTTCCGACGAGGCAACCACGATTCTGACCACAGTGCTTACCGGATCAACCGACCTCATCGGTCAGGACATACGCCGGGAGTTTGCCGCCTCCGGTACTTCGCATGTGCTGGCTCTCAGCGGGTTGCATGTGGGCATTCTGGTAATGATTCTGGCCGCCATCCTCTTTCCGCTCCGTCTGCTGCGCAAGCAGTGGCTCTACCAGTCGGTACTGCTTGCCGCCGTGTGGGGCTACATCATATTTGCGGGCTGTCTGCCGTCCATCACGCGCACGGGCATCATGATTACTGCCGCCGCTCTGGGCCATCTGCTCGGGCGGCGCAACGCTGCGCTCAACGCCTTGGCGCTGGCTGCCATCGCAATCCTGATTGCAGCGCCCCACACTCTGTTCTCGCCGGGCTTCCAGCTGTCGTTTCTTGCCGTCGCCGCAATCCTTATGTTCGCCTTCATCCCGATTCAATGGATGAACGACCACCATCTCAACCGCTTCCGCTACCTGTTTGAATGGCTGGGAGTCAGCCTGGCCGCCGTGATAGGCACAGCGCCGTTGGCAGCCTGCTATTTCCATCAGTTGCCCGTGGCGTTTCTGCTCTCCAACCTCCTGTTTGCCATCGGCCTGCCGGTTTTCATCGCCTTAGGACTGCTCTTGCTCCTGCTCGCCTGGGCCAACCTCGCGCCCATATGGCTGGCAGAGGCAGAAAATCAGCTCTGCCAACTGCTCGTGGGGTTCAACCGCTGGGTAGCCTCTCAGCCGTGGACTCACCTCGACGGCGTATATTTCCACTGGTGGGCGCTCCTTCCCTACTATGCCGCGCTTATCGTATTTTGGGTGGCATACCGCCAACGCTCCAAAGCGCTGGTCTTCCCCGCTTTCACTCTACTGATAGCCTCTGCGGCTCTGGCTACCATTCCGAAGGGGCTCGGCCAATCAGTCGAGGCTAAAGATTTACCTCCTCAGACTGAGGTTTATGCGCTCCATGACATCTACGCCACCACACTTTTGGTACGCCACGGCGACCATGCATGGCTCGTTTCCGACGGGAATCCAAAATTTGCCGCCTCGCTTAGCTCGCGCATGCAGTCGCGTCTGCGCACATTCATGGACATCAACCACATCGACTCTCTTCGGCCCGCGTCCTGCCTCCGGATCGGCAACCATATCGACCTCTCGCCCCACTCCTGGCGCATCCTGTCGCGCAAGGTCATCCTCCACTCGGGTCGGCTCACCTCTGCCGATACCATCGCCCTGACCGGCGCAGCCCAATCCGCCACACCTTCCGCACGCCCGATTCTACTCATTACCCGCGGCTTCAAAGCCCGGCAGGCACCATCTCTCGCGGCCTTCCTCCGCCACAGTTTCTCCATCTCCGGGCGCCAATCCAAAGCCACCGGTGATTCTTTCTCCAGACTCCATCCCGGAGCGGCTGATACGCCCTCTGAACGAAAATCCGTGGAGTCAGATACACTTCCGCCACTTCCCGACATCATTCTCTCCCCCGCCATTCATCCTGATACACGCGAAAAAATCGCCACAGCTCTCTCCTCTGCCTCCATCCCCTTCTCTACCGCCCTCGAAGGCCCTCTCCCCTAAACCCGGTCCATTCAGCTCAGTATCTCCAATAACACCCGCAAAAGTTAAACAAAGTTAATTACATGCTTGCAAGTTGGTTTATAAAATAAAGTAGATTACATTTGCGACGAAATCAAGGGTGAAATGAGCTCATCACCCTTTTTTCTGACAAATTTAGTTTATATTATAAACCTGATTAAATATCAAATCATGGAAGAAAAGAAAATCACCGAGGCTCAGAGCCTCGAAATCATCACCGAGATGATAGCCCGCTCAAACGTACGCCGCAAACTCGGCAACGGCAACATCATGCTTCTCTGGGGCTACCTCACGGTAATTGTATCAGCCCTTGTGTGGGCGCTCGTGGGTGTCACACACAATGGTTTGTGGAACTGGCTATGGTTTCTCATCTGGATTATCGGTGGAATCGCCACTCCGATTATGGCCAGAAAGCAGCGCATCGAGCAGGGCACCAAGACCTATGTCGACACCATAAGCGATGGTATATGGAGCATAATCGGGTATATGGCCATTGTTATGACATTCACATGCCTTACATTCCTTTTGGCCGGTGGGAAAGATAGCTGGAGCGCAATGTTCGTATTTGCCCTGTTAGGTGTTGGATTTGCCGAAACTGTTCAAGGAATTGTCGTAAAAGAGAAATCGTTGATAATCGGAGGAAGCATCGGGATTCTCGCAGGAGTGATAATGCTTGCTGCCATTGCCGGAAAAGTCGTTCTTTACATAAACTGGGTAATGCCTATGTTCATTGCAGCATTCATCTGCATGATGATTATCCCCGGACATATTCTCAACGCTAAAGCAAGAAAAGAGAAATGAAAGAACTTGATCCGCTGTTGCATTCTCAGCTGCGGTTGGCGGTCATGTCAATACTGATGAATGTTGACGAAGCAGACTTTGTCTATCTCAAAGAAAAGACAGAATCCACAGCCGGCAACCTCAGCGTACAGCTTGAAAAACTAAATTCAGCAGGTTATATTTCAGTCAGCAAAGGGTTCCAAGGCCGCAAACCCAGAACCGTCTGCCAAATCACCGACCACGGTCGCCAGTCCTTCGCTCAATACGTCGACGCCCTCAAAACCTACCTGAACCTATAATCAACCCCTCATCTATATCCACCCTCTCCCCTCCGCCTTCTGCCATCTTCCCTCTGTCTTCTACCTTCTGCCCTCTATCTTCTCTCCTCTGCCTTCTGCCCTCTCCCCTCCG
>CAMEGQ010000139.1 GCA_945916235.1 uncultured Porphyromonadaceae bacterium
GGTGTCTTGAATCACGGTGTTGCGGTCGCGTACCAGAGCCTGCGATGCCTTGAGGCTCTTGTTGAGCTTGACAATTACCGCCAGCAGGAAAATGAGCAGAATGACCAGCACCGTGAGGCCGGCTACCAGATACTCGAGGTTGCGTTTGCTCGAGTTCAGCGAGTCGTAGCGCTTGGAGGCTATGACGGTGTTGAGGGCGTTTATTTCCGACTGTCGGTGCTTGGAGTTGAAGAACTGTGCGTCTTCGAGCGCCAGCTGGATGTAGCGGCAGGCAAGCTCGATATTTCCTCTTTCGCTCATATACCGCGCAAGAGAGGCTATTGCCGTAGTCTCGCGTTTTGCCGACTCTACATCGAGCTTAGCCGAATTGGCCTTGTAGTAGATTGCCGACAGAGAGTCGTTTGCCTCGATGTACAGGTCGCCCAGCACGGAGCTTATCATTGCCTTCTCGCCCTTATCGACGTCGTTGCGGTTGAGGAGGTCATGAAAAGTGCTGATTTTCTGGTCGAGAGTCATAGTGGACATGGTCATGAATATGCTGGCATAGGTAGCCATGTAGGACTGGCGTGGCAGCAAGGTCATGACCGAGTCGCTGTACGCTCGCGAAAGCGAGGCGTTACGGTCTCTGAAGGTGCCGTCGGCATAGTTGCTCATGTCGGAATACAACCTTATGCAGCGGAAGTAGAACAAGGCGCGGGTAGCAGGCGACACGCCCTCGAGCGATGTCTGTCGCACGACGTCTATGCCGTCGGAGAACAGACCACCGCTGATAAAGCTGAAAAGGCGGTCGCTCTGGGCAATGGTCACCAGCTCCTTGTCGCCTGTAAGGATGGCGGCTTCGAGTTCGCGGTCGGCAAAGGCTCTTGCGGAGTCACTCTGATAAGAGCTGTACTGCATATATATCTGATGGAGCAAGGCGGCGCGTCGGCGGTGGTCGGAGGTATCCAGGCGTTTGAGGGCGAGCCCGAGGCTGTCGATGCTGTAGGTGCGATATATATAATATGTATCGCGGCGATCCAGCACATGGTTAAGAGCACCGATCATCGAATCGGCAGCCTCGGGTGTGACGGCGCCTGCCGGGCACAATGCCGACAGCAGTATCAGCGTTATCAGAAGTCGTTTGATCATTATCAGTATATGAGTATTTTCCGGCTTGTACCCGCTCCGGCCAGGATGTACATTCCCGGTGCCAGATTTTCCACCACCGCGTTGCCGTTTTCGTCGGCAGCGCCGTTTCCGGCCACCATGCCTGTGAGAGTGAATACCGTCACTGCCGTGCCGGGAACGAGTCCGCCCATACCCACGGCCCCTTTGCCGGGGTACATTGTGGTGTTGGCTGCGTCCATCTTAATGCGGTCGACGCCCGAGAACGAGGCATCCTCCACAAAGTTGAAGTTGGGGGCTACGCGGCTGAAGTTCACTACGCCCTTGCAGTTTTCGGCCACCAGGCTGCTGTAATGGCCGTAGCCGGTTGTGTTGCGGAGGATGGAGATACCGAGCTGGTCGTTGCCGTCGCCGTCAACGTGGATATTGTGGAGCTCAAGGCCTTCGATAGAGCCGCCCTGGATAGCCACGCCTTGCCATTTGGGCGCTATCACGTCGATGTTTTCAACGCGGATATTACGGAGGCCGTAGGCACCCTGTCCCTTGATCTGCACTGCGGGGCAAGCGCCACCCCAGAAGCCGCCGATCTCGGCGCTGCGGTCCACGCCGCCGCTACGCAGAAGGGTAATGTCCTTGAACGAGCATTCGGTGTCGCCGAAACCGCTGCCGGGGAAGTCGCAGTTCACGCGTGCGCCGCAGTCCATGGCATCGGCAATTACAATATGATGGGCTTTATGGCCGTTGCCGCCGAAAAAGCCGAGCGACGAAGCGCGCCAGTTGTTTTCGGCGGTGTTGTAGGCAAACATGTTGCCGTTGCAGGCAACGTTGATGTTCGACGACCATGTTGCCTGGTCGTCATCGCCATTGTTGCGGAACGAGCAGTGGGTAACGGTGCAGTTTGTGGAGCCGGACGAGAGGTTGAAGCCGTCGGCATAGTTGTTGCGGAAGCGGCAATAGCTCACCTGCAGGCCGTCGGGGGTGACGCCGTCGTAGTCGGCAATCCAGCCGCCACATTCAAAGTGGTCTACCCGGCAGCCGCGTATCACGCTGTTGCGTCCGAACGAACCCATGAAGCCTTTGCCCACCTGCTGCGAGTCTATGTTCTTGTAGTATCGCTTGTTATTGACTGTCGTGAGCGATATACCTTCCACCACCAGATTGCTGGCGTTGCTGTATATGCCGCGCTTCCAATAGGCTGGCGAATCGGAGTTCTGCGAGAAGTTGAATGTGGTGTACCACATGCCCGCGCCCACTATCTTGGTGCCGTCATGGGGTATGTACATACGGTCGGGAATATCGTACACACCCGGCTCGAAGTATATGGTCTTGCCGCCGTTGCGCTGCACGAAGCGGTTGATATCGGAAGCGCGGCCGGTGAATTTTACCTTGTTGGCATCGGCGATATCCTCGAACCTGACGGGTTCGGGCGCCATTTCGAGTTCGACGAAGTCTATTGTTATATCGAAGTCGATATTGGCCTCGCGCACCAGGCGGAAATGGCTGTCGCGGTGAATCACGCCGGGAAGCAGGACATTGACTTCATCGAAATACATACGCGCGAACTTGCCGTCTGTCGCGGGCGTGTTGTCGGGGTAGATCCATCCGCTGTACATCCACTGCCATGCCCAGTAGGAGTCCAGATTGATGTCGCACATCTTGGTGTCGTCCACATAGAGAGCAAGAGTGGTTTGCCGGCCTTGCCCTCCGTCGCCGTCGGGCAGCGAGAAACGCAGAGTCATGGCGTTGGCATCGGCATCGGCCGTCCACTCCACATAGTCGCCGGTTTTGACCAGGCTTGCCGCACGGCAATTCGAGGCCTCGGTCTGGATCAGCGAGCAGCGGTAGCGTCCGGGCTTGTTGAGGAACTTGAGCTGGCCGTCGCAGGCACCTTCCTCGGCCTCGTAGCGCAGGTAAGGCCGGTCGTAGTAGCCGCGCTGCCGGGCATCCTCGGCCGCGTACGACGTATCGTGTTGCGCCGCAGCCGGCAATGCTGCCGCAACAGCCAGGACTGCTATCGGCAGGATCCTTTTCATGGTGATAGGATAATTGATCTGTTTCATGCTGATTGGATAAATGTAATTCTTTTGGGATTTTTGTGCAAATTTATACCTGCCGGCAACTCAAGCCATACAATTTAGCGCATATCAAAACAAATCAATAAGGCGACAATTCATGAAGCTCTGTGTTTCTGCGGTATAAGGCTTTGGGGCATATCTCCAAATCAAAGGTCTGTAGGCAGCGCGGGCAAGCCCGTCAAACCGGACCGGTCGATTAACCACCCTTTGATTTTCAATTTTTGCGAAGTCTTGTCAACGCTGATGTTCAATTGAATATAATATATTTTCACCAAAATAACGTTGATTTGCGCTAAAAAGTATTTACAAGGGTGCTTTTTCGTCTAATTTTGCTTCGCCTCCGCGGGATAAGGCCACTTTCCCGACCGTGCGCAGTATTACAATCTTAAATTTTAAACCAAACATGAAATGAGAAAGACTTTACTCATTCTTGCGGCCGCAGCCACCATAGCAGCCTCCGCTCAGAGCCAGTTGGCAAATCCCAAGGATGCCGACGGCAACATCATCTTCAAATACGATATGGTAAACGACCGCTGGGCCGATGCCAATGATTTCGAAATCGACGAAACATTTGTTTTCGCCATCGACATCACCGGCGTTACCGACGCCAACGGCAAAGTGTTCACCGAAGAGGTTGCCAAAACCGGCCGTGCCAGCATTGGCCGCGGCATTGCCTTCGACTGCTGGGTGGACCAGACCGATTATCCTACCGGTTCAACGGGTCCCAACTTCGACGGACGTCTATTCAAAATCAAGGACAACATCTGGGGCATGACCTTCAACATCTTCCAGTTCCTGTACAGCCGCATGAAGGACGACAACATGGGTCCTAACGACGACTACACCGAATACAAGGTACAGGAAGCAGGCTTCCGCTTCGGCTTCTCCGGCTGCCTCTTTATCTACGGTCACGACGGCAGCAATCCCGGCGCAGAGTGGTGGGATGGCGTTGTAAAACCCGTGGGCTTCGAGGAAACCGTTGTCACCATGCCCTATACCGGCACCAAGACCTCGCCCGAATATACCTTCGCCGAAATCCATCCCGAAGAAGAGGATATCGTAAACATGCCCGCCGGCTGCAGCAATGCCGCCTTCATCGGCGATAACTGGGGCGGTTATGCCTATCCTCAGGACTATGCTGCCGCAATCGGCAACTCCGGCATTGAAGATGTTACCATCGGCACTGCCGATATCGTGGCTCGCGAATATTACGACGTTTACGGCCGCAAGCTCAACGACGCTCCCGCGAGCGGATTCTACATCGAACGTCAGGTACGTGCCGACGGCACAGCCGACGCTATAAAGGCAGTTCGCTAACAAGCTTTACAGGGAGGTGACTTTCGCGAAACTCCGCTGA
>CAMEGQ010000140.1 GCA_945916235.1 uncultured Porphyromonadaceae bacterium
GCGCCGCCCACGCCCTCGGCCTGCTCTAACGCCCCGATGGCTCCCCGAGAAATCTGGTATATCTGGAACGGCCGAGACATTCCGGCTATAAGAACCCTGCCTTTCCATATCCGAAAGCCAAATTACTTTTATTTAGAGCCGGTTCGCCAATGACTATTCTCGGATTCTTCACCACATTCTTTATGTAGCAAAGGCTCGGAATCGCAGGGATAGGAAATGCCCTGTCTTTGTCAGGATATATTTTCCTGGTTATTGAAGTCTTTGCGAAAAAGGGTGTATTATATGGAGAGTTGCAGATTCGGCACAATGGCATCTATCATGGGCTGGGGAACTTCACATTCTTTTGCCAAGCGTGGCCAACGTGAAGACTCTTCGGCAATATGGTCGATTATTTCAGCAGCCTCCTTTATATTGTTGCGCCTGGCAAATTCCAGGAGGTCTTGGCGGGTGATACCGTCAAACTTCCCGTTGATTGACATCTGGTGCTGTGCCGTCCATCCTCCCTTGGGATTATATGCAAATCCCATGTCGTATGCAGGCGAAAGACGCCATTTGCCCTGTCTGTCCATAAGGAAAGAAATGTTCTTGGTATGGTCATCCTGATTGCGGATCACCACATTGAATACCATACGACGATACATTTCCTGCGCCTGTGAGTATGGCAGTCTCAATGCCCTCATTACGTTGAACGCCTGCTCGTAAGAGTAAGAGCGTGGATTGCGGTAGTCATAATGCGCTATGCCGCAAAGTGTCTGCATGTGGATCTTCTCACCATTCTTACGGTCAAAACGCTTGGTGAGAAAATGGGCGCGTCCATTCTCTTCTATCAGGCTGCAATCCGACATTTCTATGCCGCATTCCTTGACAAGCCGATAGAAGGAGTATTCCAGACGACCGAAATTCTGCGTTTCCCTGAATCCGGCTTCGGTGGTGACACCGTCAAGTTTTATCAGGTAATAGTCAAAACCTTCCGGGGCTTCTATCTGTCCTGAACGAACCTCACCTGTCTGCGGATTGTAAGCTATGATGGCTTTAGCCCTCTGTCCTCCGGCAGATGTGCCGAGACGTACTATTTCGGCTATTGCCGCCTTCTTGTCCTCTTCAAGATTGGCTCCAAACTCTTCCTTTTCAGACAGTGCCTCACTTGCCACTTCAACAAGGGAGTCAAGTTCTATCTTGACATCCGGACTATATGGAGCATCCATGGCCGGTTCATACTCCAGTGCTCCCATGCAGCGTTTGCCGAGGAAACACAATGTCTCCACTGCGTTTCCGCTACTACGCCCGGTGAGCGCGAGCCAACGATCAAACAGCGCTCGGCCATAGGTGTCGGGCAATGAATCGGCAAGCATACCGGGAAGCCCCTTGAACGTATCACGACCTATGTCGGAGAATGAATATATCCTTCCCTGACGCACAGGCATTAGAATCGGCGAAGGTTCAAGTCCTTTACCGATGAAACTGTCGGCATACTCGAAATGTGCCAACTGGCGGTTGTTGTCCCATCGGAATGTCCCGACGGGTTGACCATATAAGTTTGCTCTCGCTATATCTACCATTCTGATTTCTCCGTATTAGGCTGTGGGGTGATTTTGTCGCTTCTGCTTGCGCGTTTGCGCTGCTTCTTCTTGCTTGCTTCGACAAACTCAAAATATTCGTTGGGACTCATCTCTTCTTCCTTAATGAGTGGAGAGAACACATCCAATTCGCCCAGGACACGAAGCACGCGCATTAGAGAATCAAAATAGCTTATATCGCCTTTCTCGATTCTCTTTAATGTCGTCAGAGAGACTTGCGCCTGTTCTGCCAGCGACGTCTGAGTGAAGTTCTGTCGGAGTCGCAAATGTCTTATTTTTTGTCCCAGCCGACGGCGGATTTCACCGTCAGGCAACATATAGATATTCTCTTCCATAGTCGTACTTACATCTATTAAGCTGCAAATATAGCAATAATAGTTCAAACTACGCCTATATTACATTCATATTTTCCAGTTAATTAAGTTTTTTGTCTGATTCGCCGTGATTTCTTATGATACTGATGCTTTTGTATGGGTCGTGGATTCCCACGGAATTTGTATGTGTTTTTGTATGTATATAAAATAATTACCGCCGTAAGTATTTGACCTACAGCGGTATTGCTTGGATTGTTGGCGAAAAGACAGGGATTCTTGGTCGAACCAAGCGCCAAGGCAATAACTTTCTCCGCTGAGCTCCGAAAGCGCCTAAGGCGGTCACGAACCCTTCCAGAGTTCTCATCCCGGCTTTCCACAAAAAAAAGCAGCCCGAGAGGCTGCTTTTTGGCGGAAAGACAGGGCAATGAACCTGCTTCCTATATGTTTGCTAATCAAAAGATTAAACTCTACTATTTGTCGGTGTCACCAAAGTGTCACCAAAGTGGGCTTGTTTGCAGACGTTTCAAAGACGGCTGAAAGCCAAAACGAGCGCTCTCGTTTCTGAGTTCAAAATTACAAATTTTTGGTGACACTACCAAAAATGAACCTAACAAATTATGAAAATAATTTTGGAGAAGTCAGTACAAAAATCAGTCGTCCACAATGGGCCAGAAGATACCTTTAATTAACTGCGACATTCCGTTCTCCGTGAAGGTCGCAGTTAGTTTTTCACATAGATACTTCTTGCCCTTGATGAAGAACACTGAGCGAGGATTGGGGATTGTGTGGGAGAGGAACTTAAACGTCTTCTTCAATTTCTGATTGATAGAGTGCGAAGCAGAGCTGCCTGTGAGGGAGCGGTTCTTGATACGCATAGAAAAGTGGACGTTCATAAAGTTGCTCCAGTCGGGCAAGATTTCGATGTCCTCGGCGTAAGGGTGCGGGAGTTGTCCGTTGTATGGCACACCTGCACCATCCCACCAAGCCACATAAATACGGTCGTAATACTCCGCTTTCTTCGTGCGTTCCCCTGCCGCGAGTGATTGAAAGGCGAAAGGTTGATAAAGAGTAGCGTCAATCTCAGCCTTGCGAGCGTCAGGGTCTCTGCTCCAACTCGTAGAGGTGCTGTCGTTCTCGTCATAGCCGGAGAAAGAGAGAAAGAGTAATCGACCATATTTGTCCTCGGTCTCGTCAATCCACGCAGGTACAAACTCAATCTCCACCTCGTCCGCGTCCTCGGAGTCGTTGACGATACGACCGCCAAAGAGGTTGACCGGGCGCAGTTCCATTTTATAGGCATAAACATTAGGCATCCAACCGCTACGACGCTCTACAAGTTCTTTGGAGAGTGAGCGCACGATGAAGTAAGCGTCCACGTCAGCGGCATAAAGCAGCTTGTCGCGGTTTGAGCCTCGTTGGGTCGATCCGTTCCAAGTTGCGAGCCATCGGTTGGCGTCGAGCAGTTCGCGCATAGAGTTGTAGCGTACTGCGCCGCCTTTCCATGCCTTTATAAACCAGTCGCAAGAGTAGAACTTCCACATTTCATTGTCGCACTCCTTGTAGACAAGGTTCTTCGCTTCGGAATACTCGCACTTATCGTCCTCGACCGACACCTCTACGGAGTGTTCGGACACAACCTTTGTAAGTTCGACCGGTGGCAGTGCGGCAAGAGTAGCGTCGGTAAAAGCGAAGTCGATAGTTTTTGCCCGGTGATTGATTGTGAACTCACCCCCTAAAAACAATTCCAACTTCTCGAAAAACTCTGCGACACTCCAATGAGGAAGCGCACGAGCGAAGTTGTTGGTGTTCCATGCGTTAGGGAGAGTATTGCAGATTAGGAGGTACTTGTATTCCTCCACTGCTTCCCACTTCGACAGGTTACAACCATAGCCGACCGCCTCGCATATCTTCCTGACGATGTAAAGCAGATACGGCTGCCAAGAGCGACCCCGGCAATCACTATTCCACGAATAGTAAGCGTTAGCTTTGAGAGTGCCGTCGCTGTTGCGTTCTTCAGGGTGATAGTCTGCAAGATTTTGTATATTGCCGGAGTAATCATTGACCCACGGCAGGGCAACGCACTTCATTTTGTTGATGTGCGGGTCCCAGGCATTGACAGGCGTAGAGTCGTTAGTTTCCGTGGGCGAGCCGAGGTCAAGTTCGTTGATGAAAATATCATCGAAAGTAACATCGAAGTTCTGCTCCGAGCGGCCTTCGAGGAATTGCGTCTTTACCTCGGCGTCGTTGATTTCGGTAACGGTTATTGAGCCGAACTTGTAGAAGCTCGTGTCGCGTATCTCGCAATCGAAAATAACCTTACCTGCTATCACGTCCTGTCGGTGTATCTGCCCGAAGATAGCGAGGTTCTGCGGACAGTCGCGGAGTGGAAAAGTGATTGATAGCGTATAACCGTCGCTACCTGAAAAGAGGCGGTTTTCAGCGACATACTCGAAAGAAGTACCCTTTTTGAGAGCGGCAACCTTGCCGTCAATTCTTATTTCCATTACTTTTGAGATTTAGGTGATTTGTTACGCATAAGTTTGTCGTACTCGTCCTGAGCGTGTTGTATGCCGTGTTCACCTGTAACGGTGTTCACGGT
>CAMEGQ010000141.1 GCA_945916235.1 uncultured Porphyromonadaceae bacterium
TACTTGTGTGTGGTATAAACCCGGGCAGCGTCAGCTCGGGTAGGTAATTATCTGCTGAAACATTTCTTAATGGGAGTTATGATTGGACAAGCAGATTCATTTCAGAGGATGATAATGCTTATGTTTCAAAAAAATGGGCCAAATATTTTGGTGATGCGCATTATTTTATTTGCAACGATAAGGTGCGTCACAGGGATGGATTTGACAACGACACCAAAACAGTGTGGACTAACCTTACTCCATTCGCGACGCCGGATTCAAATGGCCTGACAAAGGAACTCTACACTGCATCCATTCCTTACACACTCAAATTGTTTCAAATACTCAAACCAAAGCGAATCATATTGCTCGGCTTTGATTCATTTGATAAGATCATGAAATATCATGGCGATGTAAATATAAAGGTTATTGCAATTCCAATAGTGAAAGACAGACTTGAAAAAGGCCTATTAATAGTTGGAACTATTGATGGAATTCCCACGATACAACTACCACATCCCTCACGCTCTTGGAATTTCCATAGATTTTTTGTTCCGTTATTTGTTCAGATGTGGGATCAGATAGTGAAAGAGAGAAGGCCCTTAATTGAGACTGCTGAAAAAATAAAAAATAACTTAACCCGTCTCGAACCCGTGAGTATGCAGAGGCATGTGCCGCCATCGCATTGAAAATACTTTAACCCCTCCAAACAATGAAAGAAACAATAATTGCAGTTGGAAATGGCGGATATAATCTTGCCACCGACATAATCGCCGCCGGATTATTTCCGGATGCCCGACTGATAGTCTGTGATACCAATGAGAAAGACTTGGAAAAGAACTCGATCAATGCGGCGGAGTCGTTCCTTCTCGAAAAACCACGCAAGAGCGTAAAATCCGGTGATACAGATTTAGTCGATGACATAGTCGAAAAAGCATCGGACTCTGTCATTGTCTGCGCCACTCTCGGCAGTGTGACCGGAAGCAAATATGCTCCATTGATTGCACTGGATGCGATATTGAGAGGTAAACTTGTATGCTCGTTCTTCTCAATGCCCTACGGATTTGAAGGAGAACAGACGACAAAACGCGCAATGAATGCCCGGATGCAGTTGATTGCATCTTCAAATCTGGCCGTCCAGCAGAACAACGACAGACTGAAAGAAGTAGAATCGCTTGGATTGAATGACATCGACAAGCCTTTGGTTGAAACAATCAAATCAGCAATGAGTCACAAGTCATTGGAAGATATGGCCTTTAGTGTTAATGTTGATCTTCAGGAAAATATTCCCGAAGAATATCGAGTAAAAGACATACCTTTATTCTGGATTCGGAACGATTGCTATCGCGGGATTACCGCTGATGACAGAAAAGATGTCTTCAATCTGTATTGAAGAAGGTCCTGAGTATTTGAAAGCCTGTCACCAATTCTGATACAATCGCAACCTAATTTTGCAGAAAAGAAGTTAATATGACCGTAAAAGAGTTATTCCTTTCAGTAGGATTCGATAATGTCCTCAAGGCATTGCGGAATACACATCGCAATTGCCGGTCGATAGAAGGTGTTGTCGCTTATAAAGAAGCGTTTGATATTATCTGTCTGACGGAATTTGAAGGTAACGGTGGAGAGGTTACGTTTGACATTACCTCACCTCGCGAAGCATGGTATGAGCCCCACAATCTTCCTCTCCTTGCCAACAATGTTGAGGGAGACTATTGGAAAAACACTGTGGGCAAGACCATCGTAAAGCCAGATGATAATCCCTTCACCGATGCCGAACTCGCCGGAGCAATTCTTTGGGGCATGACATTCTATGGATTCAATAGACATGCAGAATGGTCGCCTCGTGAAGAACTTTTCACATCATTTGGAGAAAGAGCTGAATACCTTGAACGCAGATTGTATCAGCCTTATATCAGGGATAAACGTGAAAAACGAAAATTGAAGTGTAAGGAGGAAATGCCTTTTGGAATCGCATTTACCGATAAAGTCTGGAAACAGATTCATCACGGGAAGATGCATCAGAACCGGGCCAAACGCAAGAGGTATTATCGCCTCAAAAAGCGTATCGCCGAGCTCAAGCGTTTGGACAAGCGTCAACATCTGATCGATACGATTCACGAGAAATGCGCTTTCTATGACCCGCAGCTTGAAAGCAGGATAGTGAAAGCCGGAAGCATCAATGAGACATGGCGCGACTCACATGTCGCAGACCTGGCTAATCGTACCAACTATCTTGAAGACCTCCTGACAAATTATTTCCCTACGTTTCGCGATATATGCGAAGACGGAGAAGAATTGCTGGTAGTAGCTTACACATCGGAGACATCTCCCTTGACTGATGAAGAGGAACGGCAACTCAAAAACATTGTTCGTTCATTTGAGCTGAACTTGCCTGTTACATTTATCAAAGGTGTTGACAATGAGGCAAAAGCCGACATTGCTCTCCAGTTTATAATCATATCAAGCAAACCAAACGATGATGAAGACGATGACTGATTCGGAAATCCTTGAAAAATATCAGCATCCGTTCCCGGTAAGTTTCAAAGTAATCGGAACCGGTAAGGGTGCGACCGACATAATTGATAAAGTGAAATCATTCGGTTATGAATGTGTTGGCTGTATTCTTGCAGAGACTCCCAGCGATTGCATTCCTATGGATGATGACAAAATGGTCATTATCGTTGCACGGGATAATGAAGAAGTCGCTAATGCAATAGCCAAGACTTATCATGATGCCGGCGTACTTACCATAGGTCTGGTTTATGACCCCAATATCGCTTGCTTCGATAGTGTTATGATGGATTCAAGGCATGAAGACTTTCCCGAGATAATAAAGACATTGCTTCAGCCTGTGGTCACACAAGGCTATATATGTTTTGACTTTAACGATTTGTGCACCATACTTCATGATTCCGGGTCCTTCAAAACCCTGACGGCTGAAGGAAAAACGTTGAAGAAGCCGTCAATAACATGAAGAAGAAATTGGAGAAAGTCTCGACACAACATATCGAGTCTCTTTCTGCTCATCTATATTTTAACAGAGACAGACAACCGACTATAACTATGACTGATATGAAACATCTTTCAGAGATGATTTCAAGTCTCCCGGAATCAATCAATGTCATTTGGTCAGTGAATTTCGACGACACATTACCCTACGATTTAATCAAATTCACTGCCATCATGTCGGGTCAAGAACTATGAGAGAGCGATTGATCTCAGTCTATCTTCGACTTATGAAATACGCCATGTTAATGGGCGTACTCGGTGGAATCGCGTCCTTCATCGGTCCGCCTCGTCATGGATTGATAAAAGCCGGAATCGGAATTGTAGTCGGAGCTATGCTGCTTGGCAACAAACTACCTTCAGCGCTGAAAGAGCTTGCAGTATTACTGATGAAATTACAGACGAAGTATTCCCTGAATAATCAATAAATCGCCTCCTGTATCAGGATTTGCGACATGACGGAGCTAATTTTGCGGCAAGCATAATTGGCCCCGTTTATTATGACAAAGAAAGTCAAAACTAAATCTCTATTTCCATCTACTCCATAGGCAAAAATCTCTTTCCTACTGCTAATACAATTTCTTCATTGCCGCTAAACAAACAAGTAAGTGCAATAAAGAATTATGTCTATTATATCTTGTGTTCAGATGTCCCGAATTACAAATTTGAACAATAAAAAGTTATGTCGCAAAAAACTAATACGCCCAAAATACTTACAGCTTTACTTATTGGAATGTTTACGGTAATTGTGGGAGCTGCTATGTTGAATACTATCGCAGGAATTATAGGCGGAATCGTTATGTTTATCTTTCTATTATGCCACGATGACTAAACAGAACAATATTCTTATAAAAACCGCAATTACTGTTGGGCTAACATTTGGCTCAATGATAGCAACGGCTTTTGGCTATCTAATTTTAGGGGGCTTGGTTGGTTTAATACTACACCCCTCAACACACAAACACAATTACTATTCTTGTGCTTGTGATGAGCCACCGACTATGACTGAATCGGAAGCTACGATAGTAGGAATTATCTTTATGATTGGGCTAATGATAGGATTGTTCTTTATATTACGCCAACTTAAATTTTCAAGAAGGGAAAAACTTATAGCATTGATAATTCTTCTGTTTGCCAATCTTTATGTGGCTTCAACAATTCGAGAAATCCTATATATACAAGTTACTGGCTAATGGTACTTTTTCTGAAAGATTTTACTTTTATAGGGAGAATCTGAAAAATGTACCGTCTTAACAAAACACAATCATACATACTTCTTTATTCCTAAAACTTATCGGATAGATGAAACGCTTACCAATATTCGTAATCAGTCTTTTAATGCTTAGTGCTTTCGGTTGTGGAAGCAAACATGAATCAACGGAATCAGACAACTTGGCTCAATATAGAGATACATTGATAGGAAATTTCAACGGTTTAGAGAT
>CAMEGQ010000142.1 GCA_945916235.1 uncultured Porphyromonadaceae bacterium
CCCGGAAATCTCTGCTGAATGGCTTCTGAGAGGTTCGGGCGATATGTACATTTCCGACCAGCCGAACGCCGCAGAACTCGACCGCATAAATAAGCTCGTTGATACCATCACAACTCTCCAAGATGCTATCAACGCTAAAAATGAAACTATCGCTCTCCTTACAGAGCGTATAAAGAAACTTGAAAACCAACTTAATTCAAAATAAATGGATTCCTCAAAACAGCTTGCAAAAGGTCTTGTCCACTCTATGGCCAACCAAGTCGGCAGTGACAATAGAACCTATACTCGAAGCTATTTTTAGCGTATGCTTTTTATAGGCGCAAATCACAACATTTCCTTTTTGTTGTCGGAGCCATAATCCATACCATATGAAGTATTATAAAAATCAGGCAACTATAAGGATTTTCCGAAAAAAATCATTACCTATCAAAAATATATGATTTTAAAGTGCTGAAACAGTTGAGCTACAAGATATTTCGTTAGTAACTTTCCTTTGGAAATGTCACTTCCGATAATTGCTAAACGTCCAACAATCCTCCTTTTCCCCTCAAAACATTTCCTTAAAATTGTCCAAAAAAATGGCATCATTAAACGCAGTAATCGTGCCGACAAAAGCCCTCAAAGACGGCCGGCATAAAATCAGAATCTCAGTAGCCCATAATGGCGCTACTCGCTACATTGTAACTAATATCATTGTCGACTCTGAAAAAGAGTTTAAACGAGGTGCAATCGTGAAACGACCAGACGCCGCCATGCTCAACACCAAACTTCGAGGCTTGCTTCAAAAGTATCAGGATCTCATCGACGAGCTTGACTATATAGATGGCCTGACTTGCCCGGAGTTGGTTTTCTTGATTAAAAATGGTGGCAATTTCAAGCATCCTACACTCGCCTCCATCTACAATGAATATATGGATAAGGCATGCATTAAACCGAGCACGGCCAAATTATACAAGATGCTTTGGAACAATATCAAAAATTATCTCGGAGAGCAAACGCTTATCGAACATATCAATCACGCTACAATTCTGGGCCTTGACCAGAACTTGCGCAAGCGCGGAATAGCCCATCCAACCATCAGAAATTATATGGTGTTCTTGCGATCTCTCCTGAACTATGCTAGGCATTGTGGGTATGTGCAATACCGTATTGACCCTTACTTTGGTTATCAGATACCTGAGATGGGGGTCCGACAATCGTGGCTATCGGTGGAAGAAATAAAGAAAATAAGAGACCTAAAAATACAAAAACGGAATGTCAGCAGATGCCGGGATTTGTTTATGCTCTCATACTATCTTGGCGGTATCAATATTGTTGATTTGCTGAAAATAAATTTTAATGAACAGGATAAGGTCATATGCTACAAACGTACAAAGACTGAACTTCGCCCAAAGATGAATAAGTTCGTAGAGTTCGAAATCCCGGAAGAAGCGCAGAAGATAATCAATAAGTACAAAGGGGCGGATGGTCATATTGAAGCTAATGAGCGCCAGCGCAGTTGTCGTTTCCAGGATTTCTTCAGACACAATTTCCCGATAATTTCAAAGGCTGCTGGTATAAAGCATCTAATCTACTACTCAGCCAGGAAGTCTTTCAGTCAACATGCTTTTGACCTCGGCATTTCCACCAGTGTTATTGATTTTATCCTCGGACATCGTATTGATAAAGGCGTTACCTCGCTCTATTCCTACATTCATGTTACTCCAGCTATGGCGACAAATGCCGTGCGAAAGGTCTTGGATAATTTAAAATAAAGTTATATCTTTGCCATTGCTATAAAGCCCAAGAGTCATTCTCGGGGTTTTATTGGTTTGACTTGTGGCGGTGGGGTGGTTCCCACCGCCTTTTTTTAATCTCTCAACTCCTTTTTATGATCATTTCACTTCAACAAACTCCAAACAACCTTGACAAATACGAAGAAGAACGACTTCACATGGAGCGTCTGCTCAAATTTCATCTTGTTGAGCTAAACTTGCCTCTTCGAATCCTTATACTTCTTGAAAAAGCAGGTATTAGAACTATCGGAGACTTAACTAAATGCCAGGCTAAGCAATTATGCAAAATTAATGGAGTGGGGCAGCTCTCAGTTGAAAAATTGACGCAGGCTCTTGAAAGTATGGACCTTTCACTGGCAAAATAAAAAGGGCTGTCTTTTGACAGCCCAAAGCACCCGCACATCATCTTGAACATCATCAAGGGTGCTCCAATACTTGTTACAAACAACTCACATAATAGTGCAAAAATAGCCTCGTTTCACAACGGGGCTATTCTCATCCATAACCATAATTCAAATATAGAATCAAGCACATCGCCTAATGATATTAATCAAAGGTGTGCGGAATATCCAGCCGATGCTGGCAAGCAATATGCCAATAAGGGGCCAAAAAATATCCAGCCTTAATTTCTCCCATTTGGAAAAGTTCCGTTCGATCTTTACAGGCATCGGCACAGGCTTATCCCGATATACTATTCTGGCATTTGTAATCTGCATTTCTTTGTTGGAAACGTAAGTTTCTATTGGCATTTTCTGTGGCTTATTCTTTAAACTATGCCCAAGCGTCCCATCATCATTTAGCCACGCATCAGATTCGGCGTAATCGGTTTCAAGGTGGCTTGTGCTATCACGTATCACTTTAAGTGCTGACTGCGCCGGAATGTCTACGTAAACTATCTGAGTATCTATCCGCTCGATAAATACCAATTCCTGAGTAACGCTGTCCAGATTTATCAAAGTGGTTGTAGGTGTATCTGTGGTGATCTTGTTTGTACGACAGCCTGTTGCCAGACAAAATAAGATGCCAACGGCAAGAATGGCTATTAAAGTCGCTTTGGATTTCATTATTTCTTGTTGGTTTAATCTATTAAAGAACTATAATCCGGGGCATTCGTATTCACATGTAGAACTTATCGAGAGGCGTAGATGCGAGCCTCTTCAGCA
Organism: uncultured Porphyromonadaceae bacterium; assembly: GCA_945916235.1. GTDB lineage: Bacteria > Bacteroidota > Bacteroidia > Bacteroidales > Muribaculaceae > UBA7173. The sequence continues at coordinate 2,939 of CAMEGQ010000142.1, forward strand.
CGGCGTTTGATCAGACCGGGCAACTTTTTGCCGTTGCCATAGACCCATTTGCCGAACTCGGTAGCAACTTCGACGTCATCCGCCCCTGCGGCCAGTTTGCGCCAAAGCGTTGATTTGATAAGTGCGGTTATGCCAACATTATATGCAAAGCTCAGCAATGCGTCATACTGACCCTGTCTTAGTTTCAGCCGTGCGTTGCTGACAATGTTGTTGAGCTGGGTCTCAAACTTGGCTATGTCGCCAGCAAAGAGCGATTCTGCGTGTTCACGCGTGATGGACATGCCAGGCTTAACATCTTGCCCGGTGTGGCCGTAGCCGATAGTAAGTATCCCAGAGGGGCATCGGTAGGCGCGTAGTTTCAGCCCCTCCCATTGCTTCATCAGCGTTTTAATCTTTTCGCTTGCTTTCATGGATTTGTCTGTTAAAATTTGGTATTGATTACGCTTTCCCTTCGGCCATGATTCCAGCTTCAGTGGTCACGTCGAATGTTGCGCTTGTTTTGGCTTCTACGGCGCGATGGAGCATATCTGTTACGATGCGGTGCAGTTCCTCTTCGCCGACATACGAGGCGAGGTCGCGAAGCACCTCCGGGATTTTGGCCGTACGGTCTCGGCGGCATTTGGCGTGCTCTACCATGCTCCATCCTTCGATTAGTATGATTATTAGCGCCATGGCACCGAGAAAGAAAGGCACGGAGTATATGCCAAGCAGGACACATACAGCATCAAACATCAGTGGGAAAATCATACACAGCCAATATTTGCTCAGCTTAAATAGCGCATGACGCAGTTTAGCGCTCTCGATTGTACGTCCGAGAGTCCGTGAGGTTACGATGGCATCTACCATATCGGCGATGTTGATAACGCATATTGCGCCATAAATCAGGAGTGATACGTGTAGCGTGGTAGATAATCGCGCTACGATTTCGGGGTTGGTAATCATCTCTTGGTCGGTTTAGTCGGTTAGCAAATCATTCTGTGGTCGGATCTTCCCCCTCGCTCCGCCAGCTCTTTCCTCGCTTCGGCCTTGCAGGCCTCGGCGAAGGCATCGAAGGCGGCGAACTCGGCGGGCTTGGTGGCGGCTTGGCGCAGCAGGGCTATCTGGGCGTTGATGCTGTACCGCTCGGCGATTTTGCGGCCTACCAAATCCTCATACTCTGATTCGGTGTAGGCGGGGATTTGGTCGGCGGTCAGCTCTTCGTAGTTGTCGATGCTGTCGCCGTCTAAAAGCGGGCGGCGGCGGATGGCGGGATAGTCGGCTGAGCCTTTGCGGTGGAGGATGCCCTCGGTGGCGACGATGTGGGTCATGCCGCCCTGTTTTACGGTCTTAATCATATCTCAATAGTGTTTTAGTTAGTAGTTGCAAAAATGATGTTTTTGGCGGCAGCGTCGGCCATTACCTGCTGCCATGCGGCAGCGTCCTCGGCGCTCAGAGCCGTGTC
>CAMEGQ010000143.1 GCA_945916235.1 uncultured Porphyromonadaceae bacterium
ATATGAAAAAGAAAATCAAAATAGAGAAAGAAGTTGATCTTGCTCTTGCAGAGTGTCAGATATTCGCCCGATACTGGGAGGATAGCGAAGTAAACGGGGTTGAGGACGATGCCGAAAACCCCAAAATGCCGTGCGTAGAATCCGTGGAACACTTCTACCACAAGAGAAAAGAACTCGCATGGTGCCCAATAATTGACCTTGACCTTGGTCTGATAATGAATTGGCCGCAAGGTGAGACTGCAAGCATACACTACAAATCCTGTGACGAGAATGTGATTCGCATTATTGACGCAGACGGCAATGTGGTTAAAGAATACTGCGGTTATGTGCCTCAATTCCTTTACCCCAAGGAGAACGGCTACGGTGATTACGTGATAATGGATATTGACCAGAACGGCTATATCCGTGACTTCGACAACTGCCTTGATGATATTTTCAGAGAGGAGGATTAACTATGACCGCCCGACGGATGGAGCGAGAGCGTGAAGTTTATTCCGGAGGAATAGTGATTTTTTTGAAAAAAGTGCTCAAAAATTTGGTTATTCAACAAAAGTTGATTAGCTTTGTAGTGTCAATAAGACAAAGAGATAATTAACCCGATTGTTTAACCAAAACCGATTCAAAATGAATGACGAAAAATTCAAATCAAGAATCATCGAGGTAGTCGCCCTCTTGATAAAGTTCAGAACAATGACTGACAAGAGCGACAAGCGAATCCTCCGAGACTACATCAGAGCAGTAGTTAAAGAGTTGACATTAGTCTAAGAGACTCCCCGAAACAAAGAACCCTCCCCCGAAAGGGGGGAGCGGTTCCCCTAAAAAAAAATAAACTATGGCAGACGAAGAATTTGTTAAAGAGATTATGGAGCGTGCTCAATCCGAGGAGGGTCAGCGGTTAGCCGATGATGTCCTGGCACGTTTGAAAAATGGAGAGGTTGCCCCGGATAAAGTAGTGGTAGACCTCAAAAGAGAGGACATTTCAAAAGTGCTGAAAGTGTCCTACATTGCAGAGCGTTTCTTTGGGCGTTCCCGGTCCTGGCTGTGTCATAAACTCAATAATGACATAGTGAACGGTAAGCGAGAGGGATTTACCATAGAGGAGCGCAAGAAGCTGAAAGCCGCTCTCGATACCATCGCATACGAGATTCAAATTTTTTCGGATAATTTGTAGTTCCTTTTTTCGTCATTCATCTACATAATCCGACACCCCGGCCCGATTGACCTACAAAGTCAGTCGGGCTTTTTTTATTTGCAGGCAACCATAATTAATCATGAAAGCGTATATATCAATTCCCATCAGCGGGAGACCGCTCATTGATGCCAAGTGTCAAGCCGAGCGCATAAAGGCTAAACTGACCGAAGATGCTAAATAAGCGTAAAACCCAGATTTTTTACCGCTTATTCGGATTGACAACAATAAATTGAGATGGGATTGGCAATGGGCCTACAGAATCCCGGGTCTTGACAATATTTGACAAATGTTAAGGAGGTAAAAATGGTGACCATTCTGATTGCAAAAAATTACGTCATGTATTATCTTTACAGATGTAAAGCAATATAAGTCAAACAAATAGCCCACAAAAAAATGACAACTTTTGAGCTTATAAACAACGCCCTTAAAATCCTGAATAATCACGATTTTCACTACATGATGGATGACTTTGCATATACAAATGGTGCTATTGATCGCGCCCACGCTTCAATGCGCCACTTCGTCGAAGTGACCAACGAGATTGGCGGTGAAATCCGTGATACTCTCCGTGATCTTTGGATTGCCACTTATAACTACAGCACATGTTTCGGTCCCATGTGGGTCAGCAGTAAAGCTCCCAAATATAAAGCCGAAATTGCCGAACTCACCAAGAAAGTGAACGCCTATCTTGCTGCATAAGTCAAACCAATAAAACCACTGATTATGAACGTAAAAGAACTTATCAAGGAGTTACAGAAACTTCCGCAGGATTTGGAAGTTCGGTACGCCATTGAGAAAGGCCGAGGCCGTCGCACTCTCTGCGCAATCAACAAGACCGAGGTGTACGAAAAAACAATTGTAATCTTAAAATTCCAAGAGCGATGACCAGGAAGGAAAGACAGGAAGCCAGGGCGAAGCGTTATCGCCAGTACGCTGAGAACGCTGAGAAAAGAGCCACGGCAGCTTTCAATGCCAGCAATGATGCCGTGGCAAACATTCCCCTCGGTCAGCCTATCCTCGTCGGTCACCATTCCGAGAAAGTCCATCGCCGCGCCCTGGAGCGTTCCAACGGCGCCATGATGAGAAGCGTGCATGAGTCCGAGAAAGCGGCCTACTACGCGCGAAAAGCCGAGGCTGTTGAGAACAATGACAACATCTACATTGGCGATGATGACGCGATAGAGCGACTTGAGGAGAAGATTGCTACCCTCACGGCCAAGCAGGAGAAAATGAGTGCGGTCAACAAGCTCATGCGCTCCAAGAAGAACGATGATGAACTTGCCGCAACAACATGCCGTAAGTCTATGGAAAAAGCGAGAAAAATATTTGGCGATAAAGTCTTTGTAAAAAAATAAATAATCAAAATGGAACAACCCAGCTTAGAAAACATCAAGGCCGCTTATGAAGCTGCCGATGAAAACGGAAAGAAGATGCTCCGCGCTCTCTATCCCGCCGTATTCATTCAGTCTCAGAAAAGGGCAGAAAGTAATCGCCCTGTTACGGAGCGAGTAAAAACCTTTGATGATGCTTGCCACGAACTTGGCGAAACTCATCCGTTTGTTCGTGCTTACAACGGATATGCAAAAAACATATCTGAAGAAAACAAGAATGATAGAGATGTTCTCGCTTTCCTCCAACTCCGCATCATCGCGGCCGCATTAAACGAGGGCTGGGAGCCGACCTTTGCCAATGAAGAATACCGTTGGTATCCGCGGTTCGTCATCTACACCAAAGATGAACTCGCCCGAATGGGCGAAGAAAAGCGGCGCCGTGTTGTCGGTCGCTCGGGTAATAGTGCGTATGCGGATTGCGGTCTCGTCGTTGCGCGCGCGAGCTACTTTTCCACGAACTCGCGCAAGAACTCCGGCTCTCGGCTTGCCTTCAAATCGGAAGAGCTTGCCATTTATGCCGGTCATCAGTTCTGCGAATTGTGGGCTTCTTTCCTCATCGGCTGAAATCATCATCACAGGGCCGGCGGCTCCGTCAGCCGGCCTTCTCCTAAAACCAACAATTTTTAGAAATCGATAGGACATTTTTTGTCCTATTGATTTCCAGATTTTGTCCTATCGATTTCCAAAAAATGTCCTATCGATTTCCAAATTAACATGAATATTAAAATTAAGAAACTGCGCAACGACGCAGTGCTTCCTGTCAGAAAAACTGACGGTGCAATCGGTTTCGATCTGACCGTTGCCAAAGACATCTGCATCGAAAAGACGCGGCAAGTCATTCCCCTCGGCTTCGCAATGGAGCTGCCCAAAGGAATTGAGGCAAAGATAGAGCCTCGCTCCGGCTTCTCATCTAACGGAATTGAGGGCTTTGCGCTTCTCAAGCCTGATGCCGAGAAAAAGCCGAGTGTATGGGCACCAGCAGAGCCGAACAATGACGGCCCACTTTACAGTCGTATCAACGTGGCAGAACGTTTCAACGCCGATGTGCTTGTGGGCAAGATAGACCCTGACTATCGGGGCGAATGTGGGGTTATCATCCTCAACCATGAACCATTCAAACAATTCCTGATTAAAGCCGGTACTCGGATTGCTCAAATGTCATTCTACCATGTCGCCGATGTCGAGGGCTTCGAGATTACTGAAGAACTGACCGAGACTAAAAGAGGCACGGGCGGCTTCGGACATACAGGAGTATGACACCCGCGCTAAAGCGTAGAGCAAACCTGCTCTACCGGCTGCGCCGACACGGAATAACCGCCAACACCAAAGAGCAGATTATCTTCATACCTTATGGAGATAATCCGTGGCGGTATGCCGTACATCGTAATCAATGACAACTATAATATCGCGGCAAAATGATTATCAGACTTTCAGAAATATCAATGTTAAAGATGAGCGTCAAACCGCCGCAGTCTGTTGTTGACGCTGATTATTGCGTAATCAAAGACGGTACGGTTCATCAGTATGTCGGTATCGGTTGGGTTGAAGTCAGAACCGCGACACAAGACGATTATGACAACATACCACAAGTTCTGACACCGCACTGTTCGCAGTGCAGACACTATGAGTGCTTATCAAATGCAACAATGTACTGTAACAAGTTGCAGAAACGAATAACCGCACGCAAGAAGCCGTGTAAAAACTACGAAGAAC
>CAMEGQ010000144.1 GCA_945916235.1 uncultured Porphyromonadaceae bacterium
AAGGTATAAAACTATTTCCATATTCGCAATGTCTAATCGGCGATTGAGTTAAATTCAAGTTAAAGACTCGGTAAAAATTGGTAGAGAAAACTATTCTCGCTAAGTTTGCATTACCAAAACGAGAACATTTACGTATTGGAAATTGTAAGCATCCAGAGACAGGCTTGACCTGCTCCAACCGAGGCTCCTCGTAACAGCCCACGGTGGGAAAATGATGCGAAGTTACTCACTTAAAAACAAAAGTTATGAGAAAATCACCTACGACATTCCAACTCTCCTCTATTCTTAAGGCCACTTGCCAAAGCGCAAGCGGCCAATTGCTGTATATGCCTATGCCAACGTCGTCAAATGGCGTTGATATATCCTGCTATTCGCCTCTGTCTTCCGGGGAGAATGATCTCGGCAACAACGAAAAGGCAGAAGGCTGCACAAATCATCGACAATTTTTTTCAATCACTATATTAAATTAATATGGATAATAAAACTAATTTCTTTGAGCTGCTCGACGGCTCAAAGCTGGATGGCTATCTCTCCGCCAACCCGTTGACTCCCGTATCAAACGCCTTTGCCTTCGATACCACCGGTCAATATCTATCCATCGGCCGTAAACCGGCAAGAACGCCTAAAAATAATGAGGCTGAACGACAGCGAGGGCACAAACTGTTCTATAAGAATGTTCCACTCTTTCTTGCCAATGCAGACAAGATCCTAAGCGATAGCCGTCTCTTTCTGGCTCCGGTTCCTGTTCAGAATGGTCTTGCCTATACCGGTACGAGCGGTTTCCATCGTCCGACCCTCGGAGTCTACATCGAATGGTGGCTCTATTACAAGGAAAATTCCATCGACCATAATGGTCGTCCCATCTGGTATATCAGCGGCTCGCCACTTAGCGGATGCAACGTATGCGCTTCGGTAGACCGCAAGGGGAATGACCATCAAGCTAAACTCAATGGTCGATTCTCTTCCGTGTGGGGGACTTTCACGGATGTCAATGCTCGCTATGATAAAGCGAAGAGCCGTTTCATAGCCTATTCACTTGAAGAGGTCGTAGCTCTCTTGAAAAAAGAAACGGACGATGCCCAATTGTTCAAAACGCATCTTCGACTCGAGTATATGAAATTTCGCAAGGAGGTGGATTTTCTTAAGGCTCGACTTCGTTCAGCCCAAGAGCAGACGGTGAAATACCAAGATCGTCTACGAAGGATGTTGTTCGAATCCAAGCGCGAAGAAGCCTCGGCCTTTTACGAGAAATGGCAAAACCTCAGGACCGTTGCAAAATTGCGCTATGAGTATTCTCTTGAGCGCAGACTCGAGCTGCGCAAGCAGCTCCGCGCCGGCGAAATCACCAATAAGGAATATCAGCAGACACTCCGACCAATCAGAAAAGATAGAGAAAACGCCGACTATGCTGTACGAGATTATTCTCGAACGGGACTTTCTGAGGTGTTTGGAGATGACACCGGCCTCTTTTCGGTTGAAGTACTCGATCAAATCATCAAAAACGGCAGATTATGAACTTTAATAATGTGATTCTGAATATTCCCCATTCCTCGGCATGCAGATTCAATGCCGAGGAATGGAGCAATCCCGAAGAAATCACGCGCTATATGCGTGAATGGACCGACTGGCACACCGAAAAGCTCTTTAATCCACGACAGAAGACGGAGTGTATTCACTCATCCCTATTCCCTTTCTCTCGATTTTTTGTTGATGTCGAAAGGCTGGTCAACGACCCTATGGAGACAATAGGACAGGGGATTATCTATAGTCGCTTCGGCGAAGCAAGACGGCAACTTCCGGATGAAGAAGTATCCCGACGAATGGAAATCTACCATCAGTATCTCGATAGTTTTAAATCGCTAATCGCGGATGATACCATCATTGTTGACTGCCATTCCTTTCCCGGGAGATTGGCCCCTGATGTCGATTTCTGCATCGGATTTAACGATGACGAAAGCGAGCCCGACGACAAAATGATAAACAACATAACGCACATAATCAGAAAGCATGGATATCGGGTCGCCGTCAATTATCCATTCTCCAATTCAATCACTCCGGTCAGGCCGATAACCTACAAATCCATTATGATTGAGGTGAATAAGCGAACGTATATGGATGAGACCACACTTCGACCGACGTTGAATGCACATCATGTCTCTCGGGTGATAAATATCATCCTCAATGGTTTCGTTGAAGGACATTTCCAATGATAAGTCTTGAGACGGAAACTACTGTTTGGTCTTTCAATATTGTCCTTTGACAATAAGAGATTTTGCCGTTGCGCTTCTTATCTGAATCTTTCGTTATGAGTTGATGAGTGTTTGATTGAGGGCATTTTGAAGAAAATTATTAACTTTGTGTTATGATACAGTCGTATAATGAAATTAAGGCTTGGCAATTAAGCATGGAGTTGGTAACGTTGGTTTATTGACTTACTGAGAATTTTCCTCAGAACGAAATGTTCGGTCTGACAAATCAATTACGTCGAGCCGTTGTATCTGTACCGTCAAATATCGCAGAGGGATTCGGACGGAATTCTAATGGCGATTTTTCACACTTCCTTGGAATAGCCAACGGCTCATTGTGTGAAGTTGAAACCCAACTGCATATCGCGAAGAATTTATGTTTCATCAATGATGAAGCATATAATTTCATGATGGATAAGACTTTGGAATGTGGCAAAACACTTAGAGCCTTTTGGAAATCAGTACTAGCGCGCAGATAACTCATCAACTCAATACTCATCCACCCTTAACACTCTTAATCTCCTTGTATTCTTTGGCCTGGGCGTTTAGCTCGGTCAAAGCTCGCCATGTATCGAGGGCGAGGATTTCTTTCTCTTTGGTGATGTCCCCTTTGGTGAGCGGACGGATTTGTGCGTTCATGGCTTCCTCGGCCGAGGGAGCGGACGAGCCGAGGAGATTGCCGCCGGTGGCGGCAGATACAGGTTGAAGAAAGTCGGGGTAACGGCGAGCGAAAAAGTCTTTGAGCGAGGCGACCCGGTAGAAGATGTTGATGCGCTCGTAAGGTGTGAGTTTGATGGGCTTGCCGTATAGGACGTTTGCGAGTTCATCGAGCAGATCGTCCGACTGAGTTTGCTGATAACCTTGATAAATGTTATCGACGATGATGTAAGTTTCAAAAGGCACTTCGGAGAAGTCCGCCGGGAGAGCATGGGCGCGGTTTATTTTCGAGATACGCACCGGGACGGTCGGCAGCGCACCGAGCCAGTCGAGATGCGGCAGCAGCTCGGCGAGTGTGAGCGGCGTAACCTCGAAAAGAATTTTGCCTTTCTTCAGAAGATATGAGCCTGACTCTTGTTGACCGATAACCTTAGTGCCGCTCCATTGGAGCAGGCATAGGGTCTTGACTTCATCGGTGGCGAAGTCCGAGGCTATAAGACTATAAGCATAACGTAGTTGCTTGTCTGATAATTCGTGCCAGCCCTGCGGCACGACAAAGTTAATGGAGATTGTCTGCATGAGGTTTGAACTTTAACGTACTGCGAAAGTACGGTAAGGAGCGAACCGTGTAAAAGACATTACAAAAAAGTATCAGCTCAATAAGAAAAAGACACCATCAAACGCGGGTTTTGACTCGGTGAAAACTGCCGAGGCGAGGACGTTAGGTAGGTACTCAATATCTAGTGCTCCATAATCTTGTGGGTTGTAGTATTACAAAACTATGGAACAAGTATGAGCAAAGAAAAACGTTTATACATCCTGTTTCTTGGATTGATTCTCTAAAAGCTGTTTTATGAGTTTTTCCTGTGACTTTTCGAGATTTTCTTTTTCGGACAGCTTCTCTAAAAGTTTTTTATTTAGTTCTTCCTGTAACTTCTCTCTATGTTCTTTCTCAGCTTTTGATTTTTCAGCTCTTGAAATAGCCCATAAGAATAGTGGAAATGCAATAATAGAACTCGATATTGCCAATGCAAGATACTCTCCTAAATTAAGGCCATGTATGAGTTCATCTGGATTCATATAATCACGCTCCAAAGAACCATTCATCAGCGCCACTAAAGCGATGGGCATAGCCCAACAAAGTAAAATACATGCAAAAGCAGTTTTAAAATATTTCATAAGCGGTTAATTTTGTTGCATACTTGCTGAACGTGGTCGATGCCGTAGATCTGGTTATATCTGCAAATGTAGTGAAAATCGGCGAGATATGGGGTATAATCAGAGGAAAACATAAAGATATTTTCGCGGCACACACGATTTATCCATGCATTTCCGATAAAAAATAGATTGTAAAAATTTTGGTCGGGTGGATAAAAAGTCGTACCTTTGT
>CAMEGQ010000145.1 GCA_945916235.1 uncultured Porphyromonadaceae bacterium
GTTTAGCTCGACGAACAAAATCCTCATAGCTCTCGCCTTCGCGTTTGGTCACGGATAGAATGGCGTCAACGATTTCTTGCGAGAAACCTTCAGCAAGCACATCCTCGGCGGTGACACCGCAGTCCTCTATCACGTCGTGAAGAAACGCCACAATCTTCTGCTCCGAAGTATCACATTTAAGCGCTACTCGCATAGGATGCAATATATATGGTTGGCCGACCTTGTCAGTCTGCTCGGCATGACTCTCGACGCAAATTTTTGCGGCAAGTTCAACGAGTTCATTATCCTTCTTGGGATTCATTTGTCCTGATACTTATTTGTGACCTTAGATATTGCCATCTTGTTGTTTGCGCTTTTCTTCGACTTCAGCCTGATATTCTTCAAAGGTTTTGCCGTTGGGGAAATAGGTCTCGTAGTAAAGCTCGTCAATGGTTTTGCCATTGAACGTCCAGTATTTGCCCATACGACCATTCTTGCCGCGAAGTTCAGTCGTCAGCGGAGTGAGATAGGTCTCCTTTCCGTTGCATATAACCTTACGGTTGGTTGCAACGGTTGCTATGATTGAGGGGTCCGGGACAAATGTGAGGACATCACCGACGTTCAGTCCCATCTCGAAGAAGTAGAATGTGGGATACCCGACAGTCCCTTTACTCTCGCGGTTTGATGAAGCGCCGCCCTTGGATGTTTTTGTCATTTCGTCCATGACGATGACAAGATCATGGCGGAGCGTGTATATGGTCTCCTTGCTCGCTTCTTCAAACTGCATATTGAAGAATACCGGCCACCAACATTCAGACCTTGGATTGAGGCGGCGCACGATGCGGAATTTGCCGTTGCTACCGGCTATAAGAAGTCCGAGGGCGTCTATACGGTTGATAATATCGGTGCGCTTCAATTTTAGATTGGCGGCGACATCGCGCACATAAGCGGTATAGTCTTTCGCTTTATGAAATTCGCGGAGTAAAATCCAGGAATTTATATCATTTTCCGCAATATCGCGCAGAATCGTGCGCCATTCATCAAGCGAAATAGGTATGCGTTGGTCGGTGTCATATCTTCCATCAGAATCTTTGACACAACGGATTGTCAGCTTGTCAAAGTCCAACGCTTCCGGATAGTATGCGCCCACCATCCATAGGAAATTTCGACAGGTATAATAATGCTCGTCATAAGGAGCATTGAAGTATTCGGGTTTCAATTCACCGGCGCAGGGGATCATATCAACTGTGCCGTTTTGAATTTCAACATCCCAGCCATCGAATTTCCAATGTTCGATATTGCCTTCACTGGGTCGTACTACAAGATGAACGTTGTGGATATAACCTTTTTTGGAGACACCGCAAAAATACACAGCATCATAATCGCTATCGGGCGTTTCGTCCATATCGATAACAGGATGATTTCCCATATCGGGGTTATAAGCTTTGCTGAATTTTTTGCTCTGTTTACCTTTTAGGCAAGGGAAGCAATGCTGAGATACATTGCCACCGTTGACGTATTTAGCCCACAGCCACTCGAACTGTTCGGGGTCGAAATTATGATGTATCGTAATCATAATGATTTAGCTATTTGTTGGTTCCGGATTTAATCAAAGGAACAGGAATGGGACATTTATAGAATTTAAGTGTGCGCTTGAGCGGCTTCTTCTGCGACATCGTGAAGCGGAAGGGTTTGTCGTTACGCTCTGCGAGAACGGGATAAAGTATCACGCACGGCACTACGGGAACGGAGTCTTCATCGGTGCAGTCGATGCCGAGGGCTTTAAGAAGAGACTTGTCGCGGGCATAGCCGGAAAGCTGTTTGATATTCTCTGCTTTGACTTCTTCGCTTGCATCGTAATCAGTAATGTACTTGGTGTCAAGTACGGCCTTCATTGATGGTGTATTCAGCAGGAAGTCAGCCACAAATCGGTTGCGGTAGCCGCAGACCTGATACATGATGCCTTTGCCATAACGCTCGCGAAGAAGTGCGAGTGTATAGTGCTCAAACAGGAGCGCCATGTCGATGCGGAACACCGGCACATAGTCCGACATATCACCTTCTGACTTGCTTAAGGAAATGTCTTGTCGGCGCTGGAGCATTAATGCAAGTCGCAGAGCTTCCGTATAGTCGCGAAACAATTTGTTGTGCTTGATTTGCGGAGCTTTGCCCTGGAAATCAGGTGACACATCGGCGAAGGCGCTCAGGCATGAACCGCACTTTGCCGCGAGGGTCGCGTATGCCTTGTGTTGCGCCATAAGCGAAATCATATCGCGGGCAACCAGCAGGCCACGTTTTATGTAACGGTTCTCGGGAGTGTCAACAGAATACTCATTGTATTTGCACAGCACACTCTCTCGATGGCCGGTCAGCAGATTGCGTCGCTCGTTGCCAATAACGTCGATACGGCCTTTGACCTTGCATAGGTTTTCATGCCTGGCTACATACCCCTTGCGGAGAATACGCGAGGCGATACGCTCCACACAATTGAGGAATTGTACGACAAGCAGCGGTGACAGAATTGAGTTGAGTGCTTTCGACTTGATTGGCCTGGCATCGAAGTCTATGTCATAGATCGTCGAGAAATCATCGTCCGGTTCTGACGTCCGCAGACAGGTCATAAACATCTCTAGGAAGTTGATATTGGGGACCTTAGGAGTTACGACCAATGCCTTTGTCTGCTTTTCATCGAGCCACTCAGCGCCGATGCGGTAATATGTCGTGAATACATCCTTTTTTCCCGTAGTCGAGAACTCGCATAGCACAAGATTGACCTGCTCCGTTACAAACCTGCGCGTATCGTAGTTGATACGTTGGCGGAGCGCATCAGCATCCAGTCCTTCGAGGCGGTTGGCGTCAATCGGGCTATGTTCACTCGTTACTATCGTCATCGTCTTCTTCTGGCGTTACTGGGTTGTAAGGCTTGAGCTGCATCCAACTGTCGAAGTATTTTCGGGCTTCGTCGGGTCGGATAGTGAGGATTCCGTCCTTGATATATTCTTTGATAAGAGGAATAATCTCGAACTCCATCTTCATACGCATCTCTTGGGCGTTTTCTTCAGCTTCATTCTCCTTGTTAAGCATGAAATAGCTGTGGCCTACCATGAGGTCGTCAACGTCCATGTCGGCGTAGCGATGGTCGGTAATGAACTTTTTTACATCGTCGAACAGAGCCTGAGCCGTCGGCCACTTCACCAGCTCGCGTTCAGCAGGTATGGTGAGGAAAGCAAACCGACGGCGGATAGCATAGTCGATTGTGCCGGTAGAGCGGTCGGTAGTGTTCATCGTGCCAATGATATAGAGATTCTTAGGCACACCGAAGCCCTTTTCATCTTTTGAGTACGGCAACTGTAGTGTGATGCCATGGTCTTCACCGAGTCGCTTGTCTGCTTCCAGTAACGTAATCAGTTCACCGAAAATCTTGGAGACGTTGCCACGGTTTATCTCGTCGATAATGAGGACGTAGGGTTTCTGCGCACTGGGAACAGCTACCGGCACCTTTGGCGCATACTTACTGATAACATCAAGAATATCCTTCAAGTCGATGCTCAGACGATAAACCGTTCCTAATGTCATTCTTTTACCATTATTGATGTCAACAATATTATGTTTGAAGCCGGTTGCAAACCATTTGACATCACGGTAACGGGGATATTCACCACCATCTGCACGATATTCGTAATCGCCGGTAACGATGCCTATGGCGTCTGTTTCTGACTGCGAATAGCAGCTGACTATAATATCGCCTTTCTTCATTATGTCAGAATCATAGAAGGTGCGCAAGATATTTTTGCCCTCAGTCACTTTAGGATTATCCTCAGAGAAATCGATGTCGCCGTATTGTTCCCAGCTGATACGGATATGTCCGTTCTGAAAGCAGTCCTTGCGAATAGGATTGTCGCCGGTTCCTCCGAGAGATACCTTCCAGATGGTGGGATTATCATTCATGAGATTGAGTCCTTCGATTGTCTCAGACCCGGTTTCCTCAATATCACTGGCGACCTGAGCAGCTTTGCACATGCGCTTAAAGACACCGTCATTCACCTCATAACGCACAATTCCGCCGTCATATATCGGCTTTATGCCCTCTACGAAATCCTCATAGTCCATTGACTGGTGAAAAGTGGTGAAACCTATGCGTCGGGCCTCACGCAGTTCATCGTAGCGGTCCATAACATCTTTATGGTGCTCGGGCACTACGCCGTCAATCAATGCCACGGCAAGCGCTGCCGTGTTGTAGGTTTTGCCGGTGCCGGGAGCACCTTGCAGAATAAGATTCTTTTTTGATTGCAGAAGA
>CAMEGQ010000146.1 GCA_945916235.1 uncultured Porphyromonadaceae bacterium
CTTAGTAACTACTTCCTATTTTTATTTTTTGCCTGAAACGTTTAGGACAATATTGTATACATACGCATTTTATTAATCTTTGCACCTCAGCAAGGGCGCCTGCAAGGCTCAGTACTGAACCCCGATGATTCACATTATGGTACAGGAGCCCCTTCGTCGGTTGGGATTACTGCTCTCCGACATTAACCAGCTCAACCTTCTTGAGCTTCAGACGCGCCTCGAGGTAGCGCTGCAGCTCAGCCCGAGAGGACTGCGACATAGGCTGTGAATAGTGGACCAGAGCCACATTGACCGTATCAAGCGCCCCATTGTTCACCTCGCCGAAGAATGCTTTTGACACGGCGATTTGCGACACCTGAGGGAACACCACCTTAAGTTCCGGTGCCATCACCGCAGCGATAGAGTCGTTGCCGCGCATAGCCTTGATTATCGACTTGAGCGAGTCGATCTCGGCCTGCTTGGTGTTGATGGTATTCTGCGCTATTTCGTAAATCTCCTTCATCGAGGAGACACTGCGCGAATCGTCGATACCGGTATCTCCCTGTACGATGTTCAGTGAAGTACCTTGCAGACCGTAGTAAGGCAGTTTTGCCGTCAGAGCAAGCTGCAGGGAGTCAGTGGGGAGAATCCGACCCAACAGAGTCACGTTAATAGTCTTCTTGCCATGGGAATCAGTAGCTGAATGGCTCACAACATGCGTAGCCGGGAAGTCAAATTCCTTGGCTACAAAGTCGTTAGCTGTCTGCTGGAAGCGTTCCTGCTGAAGCATGCTGTAGGTCAGATAGATGCTGGGCAGCAGCGTCAGTATCGATATTGTATAGACAATCTTGCGCAGCTTCTTGGCTCGCTGGGGATTGGAGCTGGGTGTCAGATGGTAATGCATCAGCTTGACGCCCAAGTAGGTAGCTATGCAGATAAATATCGAATTGATCAGGAAAAGGTAGAGCGCACCGAGGAAATAGTAGAGCTGAAGAGTGGCAAGGCCGTAACCCACGGTGCAAAGAGGGGGCATAAGAGCTGTGGCGATGGCAACGCCGGGAATCACATTCCCCTTGCTTTTCGAGGCGATAGCCACGATGCCCGCGCCACCGCCGAACAGACCGATCAGAACGTCGTAGATTGTGGGCGATGTGCGCGCAAGCAGCTCGCTATGCCCCTCGCTCACAGGCGATATAAGGAAATAGACGGTCGATGCGAGCACCGAGAACAGCGCGGCCATCAGCAGGTTGCGCAGCGAGCGCTTCACTAGGTCGAAATCCTCCACGCCGATGCCAAGTCCCAGACCGATAATAGGGCCCATGAGAGGCGAAATCAACATGGCGCCGATGATTACGGCCGTGGAGTTGGTGTTCAGTCCGAGCGAAGCTATCAGGATGGCGAACACAAGAATCAGCATGTTGGTGCCGCGGAAAGTGACCCCTTCGCGTATCGAAGCCTCGGCCTCCTCCTGAGGCACAAGGAATCCGTTGAACGACAGATAATCGGAAAGTTTCTGAAATAAAGTCTTTGGTGTAAGCATATCTGATGACTCCCAATAGATTAGTTGAAATGATGACCTGCGCGGCGACATGACGCAACGCGCCTGAACCGGCAGGTACCTGTTATATATACGCCCGAACTTGCCTGATTGTTTACCCCTCCGCCTTAATAACCTTGACGGCATCCTCGACGAGGGTGGCGGAATTGCCGTCGAGCCACTCGACCGAATCATCGCGCTGTAGCCATGTCAACTGCTTTTTGGCGTATACGCGCGTATTTTTCGCCATGCGCGCCGTGGCTGTCGCGAGGTCCCATTCGCCGTCGATATAGCGAAACATCTCCTTGAATCCCACCGTATTGAGTGAATTCAGATGACGGAGCGGATATACCCTCCGGGACTCCTCCACCAAGCCGTCAGTCACCATGGCGTCCACCCTGCGGTTGATGCGGTCGAAAAGTTGCTCGCGCGGCAACCGGATGGCAAGAGTGACGATGCGGAATGGCCGCTGCTTCGCCCTGCCGGTACGCAGTGTCGAATACGGCACTCCGGCTTCCATGCATATCTCCAGCGCATGCACAAGCCGCTTGCCGTTGTTAGGGTCTACTTCGTCGGCGTATGTAGGATCCAGCTCGCGCAGACGGGCCATAACCCCCTCATTCCCTTCGCTTTCCCACAGCGCGTAAGCCCGGCGGCGCACTTCGTCAGAAATGGTCGGCAGCTCGTCAATTCCCCGCCTCACAGCGTCGACATACATCATCGAGCCGCCGCAGAGGATGGCGTAATCGCTGCGCAGGAAAATCCCATCGATAATCCGGAGCGCATCCTGCTCAAATTCTGCTGCACTGTAATATTGGTCGAGCGGATGTATGCCCACAAGATGATGCACGGCCTGCGCCAGCTCCTGAGCGGTTGGCGCGGCCGTGCCTATGGGTATGTCTTTGAAAATCTGACGCGAATCGGCGGAAACTATCTCTGTGTCAAGCCGTTGAGCCAGCGCTATGGCCAGCGCGGTCTTGCCCGAACCGGTCGGGCCTGTAACGACCACCAGAGTCTTCCGCTTTTGGCTCATTATCAGCGGGCTACAATCTTTACTATCTCCACAATCACCTTCTCGGCCTTCTCCATCGACTGGATAGGAACGAATTCATAGCGACCATGGAAATTCAGTCCGCCCGCAAAGATGTTGGGACAAGGCAGTCCCTTGAAGGAGAGCTGCGCGCCGTCTGTACCGCCACGGATGGGCTGCACCTTGGATTCCACCCCGGCCAGACGCATAGCCTCTTCGGCCACAGCGATAATGTTCATCACCGGCTCAATCTTCTCGCGCATGTTATAGTACTGGTCCTTGATTTCGATTGAGGCACAGTCGGGGAATTCGTTGTTGGTCTTGCGCGTCAGATGCTCAAGCTCGCGCTTGCGGCGCTCGAAGCGGTCGCGGTCGTGGTCGCGGATGATGTAGGTGAGCGTGGTCTTTTCCACATCTCCCTCAATCTTCACCAGATGATAGAATCCTTCGTACCCTTCGGTATGTTCGGGGGTCTCCCAGCGCGGAAGCATCAGGATAAACTGGTTGGCGATACGTATCGAGTTGATCATCTTATGCTTTGCATAGCCGGGGTGCACGTTGCGTCCGCGGAAAGTGACATTGGCTACCGCAGCGTTGAAGTTTTCATACTCCAGTTCGCCTACCTCGCCGCCATCCATCGTATAAGCCCAGTCGGCTCCGAAGGCTTTCACGTCGAATTTGTGGGCGCCCTGGCCTATCTCTTCATCCGGATTGAAGGCGATGCGGATCTTGCCATGCTCTATTTCGGGATGGTTCAGCAGATATTCCACTGCCGTGACGATTTCAGCGATACCAGCCTTATCGTCGGCCCCAAGCAGAGTCGTTCCGTCGGTAACAATCAGATCCTCACCCACATAGTTCATCAGTTCAGGAAATTCCGACGGAGAAAGCACTATCCCCTCGGCTTCATTTAGAACGATGTCGCCGCCATCGTAATGGCTGACGATGCGCGGACGCACATTGTGGCCGCTCATGTCGGGCGACGTGTCCAGATGAGCGATAAACCCGACTGTAGGCACCTCTCGGTCAGTGTTGGCCGGCAGCGACGCCATCAGATAGCCGTTTTCATCGAGCGTAATCTCCTGAAGTCCAAGCTCTTCAAGCTCCTTTTGGAGATATTCGGCAAATTTATACTGCCCCGGGGTCGACGGAGTCATATTGGTCAGCTCGTCGCTCTGGGTGTCGAACTTCACATATTTGAGAAATCTTTCGGTAAGATCCATCGTGATAATAATTTATACGGTATTAGTTGGTTTATTTCCGAGTTATTCGCCAGGGCGTCGGAGCCCTTGCGCCGACAAATTTAGGCAAAATTCGTGACTTTCGCACCCATTTTCTAATAAAATACGCTCATAACATTTGGCATTTCTGCGGATTAAGTGTTACTTTTGCACTCATAAACAATCAGCAGACATCAGATTATTCTACTCCAACCTTATATTCTTTATACCTTGCCCGACATGAAAAGGCTTATGACCGCAGCGCTGGCTTTCGCATTATCATTTTGTAGCGCAGAGCTTTACGCCACTGAAAGCCCTATCATTCACTTCGCTTTCACCTCTTCAGCCGATGATTCAGGCCAATACACCGGCACACCCGCTGGCGGCGCAGCGCTTCGCGCTTTAGGCGACCGCC
>CAMEGQ010000147.1 GCA_945916235.1 uncultured Porphyromonadaceae bacterium
ACCTTCCGACAGCGTGTGACGCTCCCGGTCAAGAACCGCTCCAATATGGTTGTCACGTTCTCGGCCCGATATATCGGTGATAACTCTGACACATTGAAACGGCGCAAGTACATGAACCTCAAAGAGTCGCCTGTTTTCAACAAGAGCGAAGTCCTGTTTGGCTACAATATCGCAGCCAAAGCTGCATACGATGCCAAACACTTCGTCGTAGTCGAGGGCGGTCCCGACGTCATGCGCTTGCAGATCATAGGCGTAACCAATGCGGTAGCGCCTATGGGAACTTCCTTCACAAAGAGCCATCTGTTTTTGCTGCACCGCACCTGCACTTCCCTTATATTTATTCCGGATTCGGATGCGCCAAAAGGCGACCTGTATGGTGCCGGCGTCAATGCCGTTATGAAGAACGGCAAAGCAGCTATGGAGTTAGGCTTCGATGTCAAGGTCAAGGAGATACCTCGCTCAAAGAAAGATGACGAGAACGAGGTCAAGTATGACGCCGACAGCTTCATAATTACCAAAGAGATTTACAACTCTCTGGAGGCCGTTCCATTTGTACTGTGGTACACCGAAAAAAGGCTCACTGGTGCCACAACATCGGACCTTCAGGCGGAAGTCATTGCCGAAGTAGCAGCGCTTTTACTGAATATCTCAGACGGAAACCTCCGGGAGATGCACATTGACAAGCTCTGCAAGATGGTAGGTACCAAGATGATGTGGCGCAACGCCCTCAAAACTGCCGAGCGCAAGGGCAAGGAGGACAAGAACGAGAGCATCGAGTTTGATGACGTTGACCCTCGTATTGTCGCATCTCTCCGCCGCTGCGGATTTATCCTCAAGGACGGCTGCTATTATGCTCCTGACGATGACTGCAATCTTGACCGCTGTTCAAATTTCATGTTCACCCCTGTGCTTCATATCAGGAGCAGCGCCCATTCGCCACGTATTTACCGCTTGCGTAACAATCGTGGCGACGAGGATGTGGTGCAGTTTTTGCCCGGCGACCTTGTCACCACACGCGACTTCAACCGAAAACTCATAGACCGCGGCAATTACCTGTGGCGCGGTGACGCAAAGACTTTCACCGCCATTCAGGAACACTTGCTTGAAGTCACGCCAACGGCATCGCATATCGAAATCTTAGGCTGGAACCCGGATGACGAGTTCTTTGCCTTCTCCAACGGCATTTATTACAAGGGGCATTTCATACCCATTGATAGCCTCGGCGTGGTAAACGCGGGCCATAAGAAATTCTATCTTCCGGCCTTCTCGGAAATAAACCGCGACAACGAGCTTGGTTTCAGTTTTGAGCGTATTTACCGCTGCAATCCGCAAGGCACTGTTACGCTTCGCGACTTCGTTGAGCAGGTCGTAAAGGTGTACGGCAAGGGCGGCATGGTGAGCTTCGCGTGGATTCTCGCATGCATCTTCCGAGACATAATCTTCGCAAGGTTCAAATACTTCCCGGTATTGAACCTTTTCGGTCGCAAAGGCTCCGGCAAGACAGAACTTGCCCGCGCTCTTTCCTCAATGTTCTACACGCTGCCAAGCACTCCTTGCTCGTGCTCGAACACTTCTATCCCGGTCATAGGCTACAATCTGTCCCATGCCCGAAATTCGGTGTTTATCCTCGACGAGTATACCAACGACCTCATGCCGCAGCGCATCGATATCCTCAAAGGCTTATGGGGCGGTACGGCACGTAGCAAGATGGAGGACGGGATTCCCGTCACTATCCCGGTCACGTCGGGAGTTATCCTGGCCGGACAATACAAGCCCGAAGACGAGGCCATCTTCTCGCGCTGCATACATCTGATGTATTCGCAGACGTCGTTCTCGCGTGAGGAAAAGCAGAATTTCAAGGCTCTCTCGGAAATGGTGCTGCACGGCAACACCCATCTCCTTCTGCCGCTTCTCGATCTGCGGAGCATTTTCGAGAAGGGTTTCTTTCAGGCTTTCGACCTCACCCTGAACGATGTTCTCGCCCGCCTTGACAAGGACAGGGTTGAAGACCGTATCCTTAATAACTGGGTCGTGGCTCTCGCCGCTTTCCGCGTCCTTGAACCGCATCTGGGCGATTTGCCGTTCTCTTACTCCGACCTTTTCGAGGTCGTAGTCGATGGCATACGCTATCAGAACGACCAGATTAAGAAGTCGTCGGACACCGCCAACTTTTGGCTCTATCTCGACTCCATGCACACGCAGGGCAAAGCTAAGGAGAAATGTCACTTTGTCATCAAACTGCTTTCCTCTTTCAAGGCACTCAAAAAAGAGGAAGTCCGCTTTGTCGAACCCAAGCGGATTATCTTCCTCAATTTTAAGGCTGTCCGTGCCTTGCTCGAAATGCGCCTTGCCCGTCAGAAATACGGCTCCACGCTCGACATCGCCACGCTCGAATCCTATCTCAAATCCCTCCCGCAGTTCCTCGGCTTCAAGCAGCAGCGCTTTCAGAACCTGCGCACTAACGGCGAACTGGACGAGGAATTTAAGACCGAGGATGGCAAGACAAAGAAGATAATCAGCACTACCCCGTCGAACGCGCTATGCTTCGACTACGACAGTCTGAAAGCTACTCTCGACCTCAATCTCGAAACTCTGCGTATCACGGAGGACGAGCTTAACGCCGACCTGGACGAGGCCGAGAAGGAAGCCGGCAATCCCACTACCACCACTCCCGCATCAGAACCCGAACTACCATTTTAATCATCTCTATATGGAAAATCAAGTTATCTCAACCATCAACGGTGCCGAAATTCTCGCCGTTGACCACGAGGGGGAAATCTTCGTCCCCATCAAACCGATCTGTGTGGCGCTCGGTATCGAGGCAGCACCTCAGCGAGACAAGCTCCAGAAGGACGAATTTTTCAATTCAGTTGGCACGATTATCGTGTCAACTGGCGCCGATGGCAAGAGCTACGAAATGTATGCCCTGCCGTTGAAATTCATCTATGGCTGGCTTGCCACAATCAATCCGGGCAAGGTATCGGGTGAAGCCCGTGAAGCTGTCACACGCTACCGCCGAGAGTGCTACGAAGTGCTCTACGAGCATTTCACAGCTTCGATGGCCAGAACCATCGAGACCAACAATGCAGAAATTGCACTCCTGAACGACCTGAACCACGCCATTACAAGCGAAAAAGAAGCTAAGGCTCAACGCCGTAAGCTCGAACAATCGCTTGAAAAGCTCCGCAAGGAGCGTCTTAATCCGCAGCCTATGCTGTTCTGATACGACTTTATCCATCTCTCTCCATACCGATAAGCCACGCAGTTTTGCGTGGCTTTTTTAGGCTCTTTTCGGTGGATTTTTTTCAAAATCTCCGTCAGATGTTTAGCCCGAAAAGGTGTTACAACATATACTTAATTTACTCCTTTGCATTACAATGGTTTATTTTCCCAATGGGGTTTTACAAACTCACTACAAAAAATTACAAATTCTCCGATTTTGAATTTTTGAATTACAAGGGTTTACAAAAGGTCTGGCATTATATCTTATTCTTTGTATAAAGAAAAAAGAGATAAGATATAGCCGTTCAGCGGCTTATTCTATGCCGCCGATGACAGTGTAAGTCCTGTAATTCTTGTAATACCTCGACCCTATATTCATTCCGGCAAAAATATTTTTCCGCTTCGGCACCATTCGGCAGTTTTCGTCCTCTTTCGGCATTGATAATCAACGTGTTATGCTTGCTTATCTCAGATTTTATCGTTAACTTTGTATCAATAAAATCAGTGAGTTATGAGCCAAATCTGCCTTTACATACGACTCGAAGACTACCTCGCTGACTGGTTCGTTCACGACCAGGGCGGCAACAATCCCGTCCATCTCACCCGTGGCTCGATTGAGTCGGGTCTGCTCGAACAGTTCTTGCAGACACCGCCGGAGGGATATGTGCCCGATATGGGAGGTGAAGGCAAGCTCGCTATCGTGATACCGAACTTCCGCTACAAGTCGCCGGAGCATTACTTCTATCTGCCCCCGAAAGCGACCGACGCTTTCATCGCCTGTCTGCGCCAACGCTTCGACATTATCATGTGGCAGTCGCTTCATCGCTTCTCGTCGGTGTTCCAA
>CAMEGQ010000148.1 GCA_945916235.1 uncultured Porphyromonadaceae bacterium
CCCCCGCTCCCGCTTCGCTTTTCGCTCCCGCTTCGCTCTCGCTCCGCCCTCGCTTCCGCTTCGCTTTTCGCTTCGCTTTTCGCTTCCGCTTCGCTCTCGCTCCGCCCTCGCTTCCGCTCCGCCCTCGCTTCCGCTTCGCTTTTCGCTTCCGCTCCCGCTTTTCGCTTCCGCTCCCCCGCTCCCGCTTCCTTCTTTCCATTCTTTAATTTTGGAAGCGGTTAGCGCTTCAGCTCCATCAAAAAGCCTCTCAATCGCTCAATCGCTCCCCAAAAGCCCGTTCGCTCCGTTTTGGTATAGCTCTCTCGCTTGTCGTTCCGGCTTTCGTCTTTTCGGCTTGCTCTGCAAAGTTACTATCGTCCGTCGGCCGAAGTCAATACCCCTGCCTTTTCTTCCCGGGTTTAACATTTCCCATCCCCCTCATCCTCAGCCCCTCTCCGCCCTCTATTTTAACAATAGTTAATTCCAATTTTAACAATCCCGCCCTTCCCTCTTCCCTCTTCCCTCTTCCCATCCTCTTTCCCTCCCTGCTTTTTAGTTGTCGGCGATTCATCGCCGATCCTATCCTTTACTGTGATAAAAGCCTGCGGCTTTTATCTGTCCCCTCGTTTCCCGCTTCGCCCCCCGCTCCCCGCCTTCTGCCTTCTGTCCTCTGCCCTCTCCCCTCTGCCCCCCGCTCCCCGCCTTCTGTCCTCTGCCCTCTGCCCTCTGCCCTCTGCCCTCCGGTGAGCCCTCGGCGAACTGATCTGCCGATTCTTAATTGCCTCAATTGTTGTTTTTTCGCTAACTATATCGTATATTTGCATGCTGAAAAGTGTGCTCCCACCGCTCTCATGAGCCTGTGGGCGCGCTCTGATAGGCTGACTATTAGCGGGTTAGCCTTCAGTTCTATGGGCTTCATGGGCCGCCCGGAGGGGCGCCGACAGGCCCGCATCGGGGCTCGGAATCGCCCGCTGCCCCCTCATCCGGCGCCTTCAAAAGCGCTTTTTGCAACGGAAAAATAAATAAATAATAACCATCAATATTTTTTAATTAACCAAGATGCAAAGCAAAGGAACCCTCGGTAGCATCATCGCCGGAATCATCGCCATTTTCCTGGTGCTGGTGTGCCTGTTCTACCTGTCGTTCACCCTGGTATCCTCCAAGCAGGAAGCCAAGGCCGAACAGTATGCCCTTAACGTGGCTGCCGGACAAGGCAAGAACTCCGAGCAGTACAACAAGGCTTACAAAGCCTACATCGACTCAATCAGCAAAGAACCCGTCTGGTTGGGCTACAACTACAACGAAGTGCAGAAATGGGGCGTCGGCCTCGGCCTCGACCTGAAAGGCGGTATGAACGTCATCCTTCAGGTCTCAATGCCCGACCTGCTCCGCTCAATGAAAAATGCCGACACCGATCCGCTGTTCGACCAGGCTCTGGCCAACACCGACTCCATCATCGCCGGCAACCACTCCAGCGACTACGTCGGCACCTTCGTCGACCAGTATCGCAAGCTCAACCCCGGCGCCGACTACTCTGTGGTCTTCTCCGCTATCGTCAACCAGGGTCAGAGCGACAAGCAAGTGGTCTCCATCCTTAAAAATGAAGTCAAGGACCGCGTCAACAACTCCGCCACCAATGTGCTCCGCTCGCGTATCGACGCCTACGGCGTCGTTTCGCCCAACATCCAGGTGCTCCAGGACAACGACGGCCAGATCCTCCTCGAGCTCCCTGGCGTAAAAGAGCATCAGCGTGTGCGTGAGCTCCTCCAGCGCTCCGCCAACCTCGAATTCTACGAGTGCTACGGCGCTAACGAAATCGCCGGCCAGGTGGCTCAGCTCGACAACGCCCTCCGCGCCAAAAACGGCACCGGACTGCGCGAGCACTTCCTCATGATCAACAATGAGGCTACCCCGGTCTTCGCTATCGCTACTGCAAAAGAGCGCGAGAACATCGACGCCCTGCTCAACAGCCCCGAGGCTAAGCAGTATCTCCCCTCCAACCTCAAGCTCCGCTGGTCGGTGAAACCCACCCCCATCAACTTCACCGATACCGTCACCAAGCAGGAACGTCAGATCGACTCCTACCAGCTTATCGCCCTGCGCACCACCAACGGCGGCCCCGCCCTCGATGGTTCTTGCGTCATCGGCGCTACCAGCGACTTCGACCAGATGCAGGGTAACGTGGTCTCAATGACCATGAACTCCGACGGCGCCCGCGACTGGGCACGTATCACCCAGCGTAACATCGGCCATCCCGTAGCCATCGTCCTCGACGATCTCGTCTACTCATACCCCAACATCCGTCAGGCCATCGAAGGCGGTCGCTCGCAGATCACCGGCGACTTCACCATCGAAGAGGCTCAGGACCTTGCCAACGTGCTTAAGTCGGGTAAGATGACCGCCAAAGTCGACATCATCTCCGATATGGTTATCGGTCCGTCGCTCGGTCAGCAGGCCATCGAATCCGGTATCTGGTCGTTCATCGTGGCCCTCGTGCTCCTGATGATCTTCATGTGTGCCATCTACGGCCTCATCCCCGGTCTGATCGCCAACTTCGGTCTGGTCTGCAACCTCTTCTTCACCTTCGGTATCCTCGCCTCCTTCCAGGCAGTGCTTACCCTTAGCGGTATCGCCGGTATCGTGCTCGCCCTGGGTATGGCCGTCGACGCCAACGTGCTCATCTTCGAGCGCGCCAAAGAAGAGCTTCGCGCCGGCAAAGCCGTCCGCACCGCTATCGCCGACGGTTATTCCAACGCCTTCTCGGCCATCTTCGACTCCAACCTCACCTCTATTATCACCGGTGTAATCCTCCTCTTCTTCGGTACAGGCCCCATCAAGGGCTTCGCCACCACCCTAATCATCGGTATCATCTGCTCGTTCTTCACGGCCGTTTATCTGACCCGCATCTTCTTCATCGTATGCGGCAAGACCAAAGCCTTCCAGAATCTCACCTTCTCTACCTCTATCTCGCGCAGGATGTTCACCAGCGCCAACTTCAACTTCCTTGGCGCCCGCAAAGCTGCTTTCCTCGTCATCGCAGCCTTTGTCGCAGTCTGTGTCATCTCGCTCTTCGTCCGCAACCTCAACCAGGGTATCGACTTCTCCGGCGGTCGCAACTATGTGGTGAAATTTGACAAACCCGTCAAGACCGACGCCCTCCAGCAGGCCCTCCAGCCCGTCTTCAACGCCGACGGCAATGTGGCCTCCGTTTCGGTGATCACCATCGAAAACTCCAACCAGGTGCGTATCTCCACCAACTATAAGATCAAGAGCTCAGAGGAAGCTTCCGCTATCGAAGAAGAAATCACCCGCAAGATGTTCGACACCTTCAAGGCTGAAGGCCTCCTGCCCAACGGCATGACCCTGGAGCAGTTCTCCACCTATGATGAAACTCAGGGCATCCTCTCGTCGCAGACCGTCGGCCCGACCGTCGCCAACGACATGCGCAACAAGGCCTACGTCGCCGTGGCTCTCTCGCTGCTGGCTATGTTCCTCTACATCCTGCTGCGCTTCCGCAATGTCG
The DNA here is from genome assembly GCA_945916235.1 of uncultured Porphyromonadaceae bacterium. Classification (GTDB taxonomy): domain Bacteria; phylum Bacteroidota; class Bacteroidia; order Bacteroidales; family Muribaculaceae; genus UBA7173. The sequence continues at coordinate 3,503 of CAMEGQ010000148.1, forward strand.
CCTTCTCTCTGGGCGCCCTTGCTGCCGTAGCCTTCACAGCCTTCTCCATCATCGGCTTCTATTCGCTCTTCTGGGGTGTGTTCCCCTTCGCCATGGAGGTCGATCAGACGTTCATCGCTGCCATCCTGACCATCATCGGTTATCAGATCAACGATACCGTGGTAGTCTTCGACCGTGTGCGTGAGAACATCGCCCTCTATCCCAAGATGGACTTCTTCACCCTGGTCAACAAGTCGCTCAACTCGACCCTCGGCCGTACGATCATGACTTCGGTATCGACCCTCCTCGTGCTCGTCTGCATCTTCGTCCTCGGTGGCGACTCCATCCGCTCGTTCATCTTCGCAATGCTGTTCGGTGTAATCACCGGTACACTCTCCACCATGTTCATCGCCACCCCCGTGGCCTACCTGGTGAAGACCCGCAAAGCCTGAATCCCCTAAGCCGGCAGGCGCCCCAGGCTTCATCGCCTCTAAGGCTTGGCCACACGCCCGGCCACAACGGCCTCTGCGCCGGCGATCCATCAGATACCAAAAAGAGAGC
>CAMEGQ010000149.1 GCA_945916235.1 uncultured Porphyromonadaceae bacterium
CTTTTACGACCTGAAGGGCGAGTTTGCGTATGGCGGAAAGGTTTTGGGCTGCATATTCCGCCACCTGCATTTCGGCTTCCGCTATATCGGGGCGGCGTCGAAGAATGTCGGCCGGAATCCCCCACTGCATAATGCGCAGCGGTTGCGGCATAGCGACGCTGTCGGCAGCCACAAGGCGGCTCACAGAGTCGCGCGGCAGGGCGGTCAGCAGAGCCAGAGCGTTGATGGACCGGTAGATTGAATTTTCGATAGGCGGGAGGGTTGCCGCTGTGGAATAATAGGTCTCTTCGGCCTGGGCTACATCGAGTTTTGACGAGATGGTGGCCTCATAGCGGGCTTTGGCGATGGCGACAATCTTTTGCTGACTGGCAAGGTGGGCATGAGCCACCTCCAACAGACACTGATACATACGAAGCTGCATATATGTGGCCGCTATCTGGGCCGACATGCTCACCATCGTTCCGGCCCACTGGGCGCGTGTGGCTTTAAACGCGGCGTCTCTTCCTTTAACCTCGGAGGCTACCTTGCCGAAGATGTCCACCTCCCAGCTTGCTGAAAGTCCGGCGTCGAAATAACTTGTGGTCACGGGAGCTCCCGAGCGCGACATGGTCAAACCGCTTGTGCGGGCTTTATTCCATCCGGCCGACAGGCCTACCGAAGGGTACCAGTTTGACCGGGCTTGCCCGACGGCAGCCTTGGCAGCCATAGAGCGATGCCACGCCGCCGACACATTATAGTTATTGGCCATGCCGGCTTTTATCAGCGAGTCTAATGGCGCCTGACCGAATGTGGTCCACCAGCAGTCGTCGGCCGAAGGGGCTTCGATCTGGTATTCAGGTAGATATGACCATCGCTCCGGCAGGTCGGCCGGAGCGATCTTTTGCGATTCTACCATCCGGGAATCGCCGGTGGCAGAGGCTGCAGTGTAGCCGGATAACAGTGAAATTCCCAAACATACTAAAACCTTTGGAGCCAAATGGCGCCATGAGCGGTTTGCGGATTCACATCGATTCATCATCCCATCTTTCATTGTCGTAAAATAGCTGATTTATATTTTACAACAATGATTTGCCCTCTTAGTTTGTGGCGAGAACGGGATAAATTACAACCGGGCCTTAACAGATATTGAGGAACCGAGTCTTACTTGCGGATCAATCTGAAGAGTTCACCAATCCAGAGCACGAGCGAAGTGGAAGCGATGATGATAACCCAGTCGATCAGTTTGAGCGGCTCGACGCTGAAGAACTGACCGCCGATTTCCACAATCAGGATCTGGCCTATTAAAATCAAAAGGGCAGTAAGGGTGAAACCGCTGCAACCATGGAAATGGAAGGCGGAGCGGCCGGTTTCAAAAGCGCGTGCATTGAACATATTCCAGAACTGCAGGAATACGAAGATTGTGAAGAAGAGCGAAAGTTCATAGCCGGATAGTCCGGTGTTGCCGGTCATTGCCAAATGCCCTACCTGAGTAAGACTCGTAAGGTCGGTATGCTCAAAGTAATAGAGGATTCCGAAAAGCAGAACGAAGAAGAGGCCGCCTACGCCTACGATAGATTTCCACATCGGACGGTTGATGATAAACGCTTTGCGCGAGCGCGGAGCATCTTTCATCACCTTCTCATTCGGCGGGAGCGAAGCCAGGGCCATCGCGGCGAAGGTGTCCATAATCAGGTTGACCCAAAGCATCTGAGTGACAGTCAGCGGCGACTGCATCCCCATGAACGCTCCGCAAAGCACTATGAGGCAGGCTACCACATTGACAGTCATCTGGAAGAGGATGAAGCGCTGGATATTCTGGTAGAGCGAGCGGCCCCACATCACGGCGCGTCCGATCGAGGAGAATGAATTGTCGACAATAGTGATGTCCGAAGCCTCCTTGGCCACAGAGGTGCCGTCGCCCATCGACAGGCCGACTTGTGCCGATTTCAGGGCCGGAGCATCGTTGGTGCCGTCGCCTGTTACGGCCACAACCTCGTTAAGGGTCTGGAGCGCTTCCACAAGCCGCTTCTTGTCGAGCGGGCGGGCGCGGGCTATAATCTTGATCTGACCGACGCGCTTGAGCAGTTCGTCGTCTGAGAGCTCGGCAAACTCAGGGCCGGTAATGATATTCATATCCCCGTCTTGCTCGTCATGCCAAAGGCCGATCTGACGGCCGATTTCTTTGGCTGTGCCCGGAGTGTCGCCTGTGACAATCTTAATCTTGATGCCGGCGTTGAGCACTTCGCCTACAGCTGCCGGAACATCGGCACGTACAGGGTCGGAGATAGCGATGATGCCTAAGAAGGTGAGATTCTCGGCTGCGATACGGCCGTTTTCTATCGTCTTATCGTCGTCTTCGAGTTCCTGATAAGCGAACCCGAGAGTACGCATGGCCTGATTCTGATATTCGAGCAGTTGGGCGTCGATTTCGGGCTTTGTGACTCCGGCGGTGTGCTTACACAGACCGAAGATTATCTCCGGCGCTCCTTTCACGTAGAGTATCTTCTTCCCGTTGGAAGACGTCACTACGGTTGCCATATATTTCCGTTCGGTGGAGAAGGGGAGCTCTTCGATGCGGGTCACACTGTCGCGAAGTTTGCGATAGTCGGCGCCGCGCTGCATCAGCCAAAGCAACAGGGCGCCCTCCGTGGGATTTCCCAGCACTTCGGCTTTCTCTTTGGAAAGGTCGAGCTGGGCTGTCGAGTTGACGGCTATACCTTCATAGATCACCTGATCAGATGGTTCGCCGTAGAAATTGGCGCGATAGACCTGCATCTGATTCTGAGTCAGGGTACCAGTCTTATCCGTACAGATTACAGTGGTGGCGCCCATGGTCTCGCAGGCATGCATCTTTCGTACAAGATTGTTGGTCTTGAGCATGCGGCGCATTGAGAAAGCCAGCGACATTGTCACAGCCATTGGCAAGCCTTCAGGCACGGATACCACTATCAGCGTCACGGCGATCATAATCGACTGGAGGAAATAAGCTATAAAACTCATCCATTCGAAATCGGCGTTGGCAAAATACATTACCACGCGGCCCACGATGATCAGGGCTGCAACGGCGTAAGATATTTTGGAGATAAGTTTGCCGAGCCCGTCGAGCTGTTCGTTGAGCGGGGTCTTGACGCTGTCGTCGATCTGAGCGGCCACAAACACTTTGCCGTTCTCGGTGTGATCGCCCACAGCCGTTACTTCCATTATCCCGTGGCCCTCCATTACTTTTGTGCCGCGCATGGCATGGTTGGAAGGGAAGGTGGCGTCGGGGTCGAATTCAGCTTCGACAACGGTCTTATGGCAGATGGGCTCACCCGTGAGGGTGGATTCGTCGATGTTGAGCGTGACGGCTTCGAGGAGCTGACCGTCGGCTGGCACTTCCTCGCCGGTATTGAGCACCACGATATCGCCGACTACAACGTCTTTTCTGGCGACGGTGGTGATATTGCCGTTGCGGATCACTTGCACAGGTTCGTCGTCGTTTACCTGATTGAGCAGCGCGAACTCTTTGTCGGCCTTCATCTCGAAGAAGAACGACAGTCCGGTGGCCAGAAGGATGGCTATGAATATCCCTATAGGCTCAAAGAATACGCCTGCGCCTTCATCGAGGCCCCAATACTCATAGCAGGAGATGCCTACCGAAAGCGCTCCGGCTACTAACAGGATGATAATTAACGGATCGGAAAATTTACCAAGAAACAGCTTCCACAGCGGCTCTTTTTCAGGCGGAGTGAGGATGTTGACTCCGTATTTCTGACGGCTCTCGACCACTTGAGCGTCGGTCAGGCCGGCATAATGATTACTTTGTGACATAATTCTATTCTTTCTGCTTTCTGTTCTGCTTTCCATGTCCGGGGCGATTTGGCTCGCTGCGGGCTATATTGTATATTTTGTTTTAGCTGAAACTTGATTCAAAGTTAAGCATCATTCCACGATATTACAAACGTCGCCGATTAATATTGTGATGAAATTGTAATTTTTTAAGTTTCCCGTCAATATTGTCCTAAATGATTTTTGAGTACGGCTTAACCAGCAGAGGCATCTGCC
>CAMEGQ010000150.1 GCA_945916235.1 uncultured Porphyromonadaceae bacterium
GCCTCCAGTTCGAGGCAGCGAAGGAGGGTTAATCCCTCCTTCACTTTCTCTCCTGTTATCGCTTTAGCGCTTTGCAAAGCAAAGAACGTCCAACCTCTAAAACTTCTCGACTATGTACGAATATGTATGTTACACTAAACAAGGCAACTGGCGATTTTACGCCGACAGCGATATAGACGCTATGCGACTTTATATTCTATTGTTGGCGCGACAACGAGGACTTTATCAAGGTGGAAAGTGCAACTCTCGGCTCATCGCCTTCAGGCGCTTCGCTTACGAAGAACCCCTACACCCTCCGTTTCTGCAAGATAGACAAAACTAACTCAATCCAAACCTAAATCTAAATCTAAATGAGTTTCAGCCCCTATAATTGTAGATCTTACTAATAATATGTTTCTTCGCATTATTTATATGATCAAGAACGTGCTGTTTGTATTTGCTTTCAACATATAAGTTCAAACCCTCATCACTTAAACTATTAACAAGGTTATCGCGACAATTATCAGATTCTATTATGAGGCTCTCGTATAAAGATTGATCTATCGCAATAAAAGAGAGTATGACTGTTTCATTCAAATTTCTCAAAATACTTTGTATATCTTCTTCAACTTCTGCCTTATCGCATGTCCGTTCTTTTAATCTCTCTACGCTTTTTAGGAGTCGTTCAAATATACTATAGAAATGTGGCATATTGTGATCAAGAATTAGGGTTTTCATAAGCTCTAATTTTCTTGATGCTTCACTCTGATTATTTGAATCTTTTCGTTCTTTACTGAATACTATTATTGAAATAATCAAACCCGCAATGGCTATTATAAGCGTTGCTATATTAAAAATCCATTCTGAAACTCCAGGAGAATTTATATCAGACAAGCCCTCTACGACAACTCGCAAGGGTGATTCTTGTGTAGGATTAATCATACTTCCAGACCTGTTTTTTGTTGAAGGATTCGATCGAGGGCCTCATCAAAAGCTGCCTGAATCTTATATTTACCTTCAAAGGTAACATTTTGAAGTGTAGTCTCTTTCCCATACTTGAGTACAATATTCTTGAATAACTCTTCTAAAAAAGAAGGTGTAATAGAAAAAATATCATCGGGTATGATGATTGTTAGTGGCTCTGCGGTTGAGAAAAGAGTATCTATGCCGGAAAGATTCCTAACTTCGGCACCTCGATCTCGGCCAGTAAATACACGAGACCGAGTCCTTCCTATTTTTGTTCTATAACTGTTTAATTCAATTTTTTTCATTCTGAGTAACGCTGGAATTTAAAACTATTCGGGCATATATCGCAGTACCAGGGAAAAAGTGAGTAGAGTATTTGACATATCTTTTGTCCGGTTTTTCTCTCAAAGTTCCCTGTTTATTAAACGCCATAACCATACGATTGTTTGAGCCATCTTCTATTGTTTCTAATTTATATGTGCCATCGATTTCAATTACGGTGTTTCCTGATAGAAGATACATTCTGGATTCCTTATCTTTATCATGTTCCCCTAATGCAAAGAATTTATCAATAAACTGAATCGTTCCATTTCCTCGATTTGCATTAGGAATAATGGTAACACCTTGTTGGAGAGCATATAATGTCCACAATGTGGATTCTTTAAACTCAGATGGAATAAAGAATCCCTTTTTAATATATAAATCTGACAATTCCTTCATTTGTCGGACGCAATCATAATTAATTTCATTCGATTCCTCTGGATATTTAAACTTCTCATATATAGACTGCCCATAATTAAGAATAACTAAATTAAGAATACCATGTTTGGACTCTGTATCATCAGTTGATAGATCCTCAAAATATCCAATCATGTAACGCGACTTTAACGTCGAATGCTCGGAAGCATTAATAATTGTTTCTCCTATAACGGTACCTAATGCAGATGCAGCCTCAGCTGTTAATTCTCGTCCAATACGATTGAGACATTTATTTACATATTCCAATAAACGCGTGGTGTCGACCTCATTTATTGCGCCTAACTCCACATCCTTATGCTCATCGTGATCAAAATATGTTAAATTAAACGGAATAATCTGCTGATAATCGATACGCCGATTAAGCAAAATAGTAGGGGAACCAACAGAATTCAACATCTTCTGGATAGCAGGTTTTATGTAATTTCTTCCACCAATAGAACCAACCTTTATAAAACGAACAAGATTTGCTCTAATACATCGATCAATAAAAATATCCCAATCCTTAAGAATTGAATCAAGAAAGATTTGGGTAATTAGGTCTGAGCATTCGCAGTCTTGATAATCAATCCACAGTTCACTGCATTTTTGACATATAAGGGAGTCTACTATATTCTTAATGGCGGAGTACGAATCCTTAGGATTGTCTATAATGGAGAAATTTCGTGGGATGCGGAAAACCGCAACTTTGGAATATCGTGAGGAGGTAGCTACTTTTACATATACTGGACTCTTCTCATGTGATATTAAATATCTAAGATTTTTAGGCATAAATACATTTATGGCTTGATTATAATTTGTTATATCCTTAGCCATTTCTCTAAAAATCTTATTCCGAATATATTCGCGTATAATCTTCTTTCTCTTGTCCGATTTGCGTTTGTTTCGCTTACGAGCATTACGTTCAAGTTTTAATGCTCGAACTTTAAAATAACGTATATCAGTTGGAGATAGAGGCTTTTTCATAGTGCAAATTTACAAAAAATATTTGGTAGGCAAATGGGATTGCGGGTTTGTCGGCAGAAGAGGGAGGGTTCAGACGTGGTGGAACACGTTACGCCCGGATATTGGTAATCACATTGAACAGCCCGGCTCCGTTGCCGAAGCGCGAGACCGCCCATTCGTGGCACTCTTTCGGATATGCCGTGTACCTGACCCATACTTCGCAGTTGCCCTGCGGGTGTCCGGTTGTCTGCTTCATAGTCGTCGCTCGCCATTGCGTTTATCTTTTCTTTCGGAGGTCGGCTTCCTCTGACTTTGCCCTCGCAGTTCAGCGGTATGCGTGGTAATCGGCTTGCCGCTTGCGGAGCAAGAACCATTCGCAGTCCGAGCCTTATTTCAGTGGTGGTCTGCCTCTCGGTGGAACGCCTTGCATAGTGGTGTCGCAGTAGTCGAGGAAAGGTCTACCCATTACGACTCCGCCGACATTGCACTTGCCATATTTGTAAGCCCCGACACTCCGGGCGCACCTGCATTGGCTTTTGGCAATCACATCTTCAGCCGGGAACCGCCCTGTCGGTGGTGGTGAGCCACTCTGCGTGAGTTAAAACCTCCGCCTTTTCATCTCATCTCCATTTCCATACCGGGATTTTTCCGCCGAGCCCCCTGTTATTTTTCCTGTCGCAAAGGTAGGACTGACCGTTCAACGCAAAACGAGCCTACGGATTTACTGCGACAATTTTATAAAAAATGGTACAAGCCTCATTTTTGACCGGGCAAGCCTTAAAATTGCCTTACGGCCATTTTAATCTGCGCTCGGCATAACCTTCAAGCAAGCTTGAGGTTCTGCTCTCACTTGACTTAAAATTCTCTGGAAATTTTTGCTTCATCTCACTTTCTCAGTTCTCCCAATTCTTGCAACGTAAAAATTAAACAGAAAACTCTATGTTAAACCCCTTAATTACAACTACAATGAGACTACAATTTGGAGAACTCAACATCACTCCGAGAGTCGTTAACCGACTCCACGAACTGGACTTCACAGTTCCCGAACTCGAAGACGCAATCGCTGAACACAAAAGCCCCTGCGACGGTGAACCCTCCGTCTATGTCGGTACTTACGGCAAGTACAACGACGGCTCGCTCTGCGGTCTTTGGGTGGACCTTTCCTCCTTCGACGACTACGACGAGTTTATAAACTTCTGCAAGGCTATCCACGCCGACGAGGAAGACCCGGAGCTGATGGCTCAGG
>CAMEGQ010000151.1 GCA_945916235.1 uncultured Porphyromonadaceae bacterium
AAAGCGTGTATACGCCAAAAGCGTATCGGGGGTTCGAATCCCCCTCGCTCCGCAAGATAAGGCACTGATTATCAGACGTATAGTCAGTGCCTTTATTCTAAAAATTAGAGCTAAACGCTCAAAAAAAAACGGTCAGATTGCCGAAAGTTACGGAAAAGCGCCGAAGTTTGCGGAAATAAAACTGCTCCAAAAACTGCTCCACTGCTCCACAACATAGGCAAGACCACAATTTTTTGAGCCTATGGCAACAGCAAAATTCTACCTCGACACAAGAAAGTCGGGAGGCGACAAGAAAAAATTGGTGTCGCTGAAAATCGCTATCAACCATCGTAGCGGAACGAGTTTCATAGTCCTTGACATCCAACTGCTCCCCTCGCAATGGGACAAGGCTACCTCACGAGTTATAGCGCATCCTCAAAAAGATTTATTGAACCGAGTGGCACAGAGCAAAATGGGAGCAGTCAATTCCATTTTGTTGGAGATGTCTTCGCTCGGTCAGATAAACAAGCTGACCGCGACTGAGCTGTGCAAGGCTATCAAGGCTCAACTTCAACCCGAAGACGAGTCGGAGGAGAAGAAGCCTAAAGAAGACCCGAATACGTTCTTGAAGTGGTTCGACCGCTTCACTGAGCGCAAGAAAGGCCGTACCAACGGCATATATGACGCCACACGCAAACGCCTGGTGGCATGGCTCGGTGAGGAAGCTCTCGGCAAGGTAAAATTCGAGGACATCAAAATCTCATGGCTTGAAGATTTTCAGGACTTCCTCGCTGAGACGAATACGGCAAATTCCATAGCCATACACCTGCGCAATATCCGCGCCGTGGTAAATTACGCCATCGACAACGAAGTTACCACCTACTATGCTTTCCGTCGCTTCAAGATTAAGACGGAAGCCACACGCAAGCGCAACTTCGACATCAACACCCTGCGTCGCATCTTCAACCACAAGTGCGCAGAGGAATGGCAGCAGAAGTACCTCGATTTCTTCAAGCTGTCGTTCATGCTCGTAGGTATCAACGTAGTAGACCTTTGCGGCCTCACGAAAATCTCGCAGGGGCGCATTGAGTACATTCGTGCCAAAACTCATCGGCCTTACTCAATAAAGGTTGAAAAAGAGGCGCGAGAGATAATCGAGCGCTATGCAGGAAATGAGTTGCTTGTCAACTTCTGCGAGAGTTATGCCAACTACCGCCACTTCTACAACAACCTCTGCAAAGGGTTGAACGAGATAAAGGAACAGTTGGGACTCGACGAACTGACAACCTATTGGGCGCGTCACTCATGGGCCACAATAGCCCGTAAGCTGAAAATCAGCAAGGACACAATAGCCCTCGCTCTCGGACACGGAAGCCATACCGTGACCGACATCTACATTGAAGAAGATATGGCCGAGGTGGACGAAGCCAACCGCAAAGTCCTCGACTATGTGCTGTACGGTGGCACGGCATCGGAAGAACCTGCAAAGAAGAAACGCGGCAGACCGAGGAAGTCAGCCGCGCCGGAGGGAGCAAGGTCAGAAGTGGCCTAAGTTTCCTGCATCGGGTAAAATACCCCTTTGAGTAACTGCGACATACCGTTTTTTTCGGTGAAGGTCGCAGTTATTTTTTCGCAGATATAGCGCTTGCCTCGGATGTGGAAAACGGAGCGGACATCGGGGATGGTATCGGAGAGGAATTTGAAGGTGGTTTTCATTTTCGGGTCGATGTTGTGGATGATTTTGCCTCGCCGTTCCTGTCGGTCGTTGATGCGCAGGGAAAAATGGGCGTAGTTGAAATTACTCCAATCATCGGCGATAACGATATTCTCTACATTCGGATAAGGCAGATGGGTGCCCTGATAGTAGTTGGAGCCGTCGTACCAACCTATATAAATGCAATCGTAATACTCCGATTTCTTTTCTTTCTCCCCTGCGGCGAGCGATGATGCCGAGTGCGTCTGCATGAAGGGATGATCGCTATCGTCCTCGCTCGTCGTATTGTTGTCTTCATCGTAGCCGGAGAAAGAGAGGAACAGCACACGACCGTATTTCTCCTCGGTATCGTCTATCCATGCCGGAACAAACTCAATCTCTACCTGCTCGGCGTCCTCGCTATCGTCCACGATACGACCGCCAAAGAGATTGACGGGTTGCAGACGGCAGGTATATTGATAGTAAACGCGGATACGGCTTGCGTGCCACTCTATAACCTGCTTACGGCTGACGGCACGGATTACGAAGTAAGCGTCGCAGTCGGCGGCATAGAGCAGCTTGTCGATGCGGTTGTCGCGGTGGTGTTGACCGTCCCAAGTGCTATATGGTTTGTTGGCGTTAAGAAGCTCCGTCATTGAGTTATATCGTATCACTCTATTCTGCCAGCCCTTAACAAACCAATCGCAGGAGTAGAATTTCCACATTTCGTGGTCGCAATCTTTGTAGACAAGGTTCTTCGCCTCCATATACTCGCAGCGGTCATCGTCCACCTTAACCTCGGTGGAGTGTTCCTCGACCACACGTTCAAGGCAGACAGGTCTTTTAGCGGCCAAAGTCGCCTGAGTGAAGGCAAACGTAATACGCTTGCCCCGATGGTCGAAGTCGAACTCTCCGCCGAGGAACAGTTCAAGTTTCTCAAAATATTCTTCGACCGTCCAATGCGGCAAGGCGTTGGCGAAGCCCGGCATGTACCAAGCATAAGGGAGAGTATTGCAGATTAGCAAATACTTGTATTCCTCCACTTCCTCCCATTTGGAGAAGTCGGCAGAGTAGCCGACAGCCTCGCATATCTTCTTTGTGATGTAAAGGAGATATGGTTGCCAAGAAAGGCCGGTGGTGTCCTCGCTCCACTCGAAATGAGATTTATTCTGCACTGCATCGTCGACGATATTCTCCGCCTTATTCTGAATGTTGCCCGAATAATCGTTGACCCACGGGAGCGCCACGCATTGGCACCCGGTATTGTCGGGGAACCAGGCGTTTGAGGGCGTAATTGCAGATTTGGCCGTTGTCGGTGGCGCTCCGAGGTCAAGCTCGTTGATGTAGACTTTATCGAAAGTCTTGTCGAAGTTCTGCTCGCTTCGACCCTCCAAAAATTGAGTCTTGACCTCCACCTCGCTAATCTCGGTTATGGTTATAGAGCCGAACTTGTAGAAGCTGCCGTCGCGGATTTCGCAGTCGAAGATAACTTTCTGCGCCGCGACATCGGCTCGGTTGATATGGCCGAAGATAGCGAGATTTTCGGGGCAACCTCGCAGAGGGAAAGTGATGGTTAAGGTATAGCCATCACTACCCGAAAACATTCTATTTTCGGAAACGTACTCAAAACTTGTACCCTTTTTGAGTGCGGCCAGTTGATTATTGACGTAGATTTGCATTATTTACGGGATTTGGGTGATTTGTTTTTCATTAAGCGGTCGTAATCATCCTGAGCCTTTTGGATGCCGTAATCGCCGGCCACGGTGTTTACGGTCACAAAAGGTTCATTAAGCCGAGTATTTAGAGCGGAGATAGTCGAGCGCAGCTCGGCGATAACTGCGGCGGAGCCGTTCTCCTCTACTCCTGAATAATCCGGGAACGTAACTGCGGGTCCCGATGAAGATTGAACACGGGCAATCTTTATGGGGGCAGTTATTTTTTCAGAAACATCAGCCATACTGATAGAACCGATGGTATTATTTTTCTGCGCATAGTCGAGGGCTTCGAGCAAGGGGCGCGTCCGGGGATTGTTGACGAGCTTTTGCGAGGCGACCCATTCCCCTTTGTGAACGACACCGGCCACTTCATCGGATTTGCCCTCCGGGGTAAAGCCGCCGGACTCGTAGCCTTGTGCCTCGGAAGCCTGTTGCTGCTTCTTGATGGTCGCGATTTGCAGCGCACCTG
>CAMEGQ010000152.1 GCA_945916235.1 uncultured Porphyromonadaceae bacterium
GACACCCTGATGGCGCCCCTGACCCTGTACTCCAACAAGTTTGATTCCGTGGATGCACTTAAGGACGCTGCCGGCGCACTGAGCTGATCTGAACCATTGAAATTTCAAAAAAGGGGACATCTGTCCCCTTTTTTGACCGCTGTAAAGGAAAGGAACCGTCTAATGAACCAACTGGAGAGAGAAATTGTTGAGCAGGTACAGGCGGACCACGACTATGTGGTGAATCTGCGCCGCTTTCTTCATCAGCACCCGGAGCTGCCCAAGGAGGAGTTTGAGACCCAGAAGCGTATCGAGCAGGAGCTGGACGCTCTGGGTATCGCCCATCGCAGGGTGGCCGGGACCGGCGTATATGCGGAGCTGACCGGCACCAGGCCCGCGCCGGAAGGCGGAGAGCGCTGCATCGTTCTGCGGGCGGATATCGACGCTCTGCCGGTGAAGGAGGAAAACGGCGCTCCCTACGCCAGCCTTTGCCCCGGAAAGATGCACGCCTGCGGACATGACGCCCATAACGCCTCCCTTGTAGGCGCGGCCCGAATCCTCAGTGCAAACCGGGATAAATTCTCCGGCAAGGTCATTTTCACCTGGCAGCCCGGCGAGGAGATCGGCTACGGCGCCCGGATCATCATCGACGAGGGCAATATCGACGAAGCGCAGCGCTCCTTCGGTCTGCATCTGGCCTCCAATGTGCCGGTTGGTTCTGTGGTGCTGATGCCCGGCCCCAACAATGCCAGCGTGGACTGGTTCAGAATCAATGTGCACGGTTTGGGCGCTCATGTGTCAACCCCGGAGCAGGGCGTGGACGCGGCCTATATCGCAAGCCAGATCGTTGTGGCGGCCCAGGCTCTGGTCACCCGCCGCACCAGCCCCATGGACAATGTGCTTATCGGCATCGGCAAAATCAATGCCGGTACAGCCTATAACGTGGTGGCCCAGGAGGCCGAGCTGGAGGGCACCATCCGGGTCTTTACCCCGGAGATACGGAAGCAGACCAAAGCCCGGCTGGAGGCTCTGGCAAAGAGCGTCGCAGAGGTCTACGGCGGCACGGCGGAGATCGAGTGGAAAGACTTTACCTCGCCCCTGATCAACGACCCGGTAGCCACGGCTGAGGCACAGAAGACCGCGGTCTCCCTTTTCGGCGAGGAGAAGGTCATCCGCCAGCGTCAGCCCGCTCTGGGCGGAGATGATTTCGCGGAATATATTCTCCGCGCCCCCGGTGCCTACGCCTATGTTGGCTCCGGCAATCCGGAAAAGCCCAATACGGAGCTGGCCCATCACAATTCCCGCTTTGACATCGACGAGGACTGCCTGAAGGTCTCTGTGGCTTTGTACAGCTGTTATGCCATCGAGTATCTGAACGGCGAAGTATAAAGGATAAAAAAAGAATGCAGGCAAGGCTTTGCTCATTGCCTGCATTCTTGCGGAAAATGGGCCGCATTCTGCGGTTTTACGGAAGAAATGAACGATTATGTGCCAGATAATATAAATAACTTGCGTTAAGCCGCCGGATGTTGTATAATATTCAGGCATCAATTTATCCGGGTATAGCGCAGTTGGTAGCGCGGGTGGTTTGGGACCATCAGGTCGGGGGTTCAAGTCCCTCTACTCGGACCATAAAGGGACTCTGATTATGATACGATCAGGGTCCCTTTGCTTTGCACCCCACTTATAGTCAAAACGCCTTGCATCAAGGGGCCTTTCGGCTTCTCGCAAATTTTATCAGGCAAAACCAATCCCCGACAGATTTTTTCTGCCGGGGATTTTGTCTTTCTTGGGGCAGGTTCCCAGATGGCTTTCGCCCCAAAAAGTTTGCGAGTTCTTGATTGTGTGTGCGAGATAGGTAATACGTATGCAAAATAGATAATCGTGTGCGAAGTGCTATATCGTTTGAAATATAGGTATATCTGGTTTAATGAAAACAAGAGATGTTAGCAATCAATCGTTACCCATCTTGATCATAAGATTATAGCCTTTGACGTCACTACCTAATAATACGAGTCCAAGGTTTGAATAGTAATACCCGTTTGCCTCTTTGTGCTCATCTACATAGTCTACAGCTGTTTGAACATCCTCTGCCCCTGCTGTTCTATCCATTATTGGGGATGCCGTCCATATCATCTGCTCGCACTGCTCTAAGGAAGCACCATCCATATAGATCCTGATTACGCCGTTTCCGAAGGTTGGTTTCCTCGCGATGATATCAACAGTTGCTTCACCGTAGCGATAAGACATACCGACTGCCTCGGAGTAAGCGCCCAATCTAAACTCGGTCCTGTAGTGACCACTTTCGCGATCTGAAGGTGTAAATGCCTCAACAAATTCAAGTGCGGTGGTGCTATTGGCATTGAATTCGTTAGCAAACGAGGTAATCATCTCCTCTGGTGTGCTCGCCTCGCTATAACTGGGTGCTTGAATTACTTGAGTAGATACCGATCCATGAAGGGCTTGAAGAAGCTGTGAAGCATCGTCGTAGTGGAGAGGATCAGCTCCGGGCTGAACAAGCTGGAAGCCTGGCTGCAGGCTGTGTGATGTGGCATAACTTCCGGAATAGAAAGCTGCTGAATACCCCTGCCGGTAATTAGACGGGTAGTAGTAATATATCATGCGTGTGAGGCCATTTGCGTCCGTGTCAAACGTTATCTTAGACCCATCATTGCCGTACTTCTGTACGATGTCCTCACTATATGCTATGGTCTGTTCGTTACCTGGCCCCCTTGAGGTATATGCCAATCCATTATCGCTAATAAAGCCTTTAATTTCTTCCTCGGTCATACCATCATGCGCACTCATAAAAAGTTGAGCAAGAAGGTTCCCATCGGGATGCCCTGTGGAAACATATGTAACAATATCATTCGCAGAATCAACTGGGGTCATGCAACTCCGGCGTTCGGTTCCATCTTCTGAACGAGAAAAGACGATTTGAGGCACATTGTAATCAACAACTGAATAGCCTGCTTCTGGATACCAAAAGCCACCAATCATTGAGTCTACATCGAAGTAGGTGATTTCGGTTACAGCGTTATTCTGAAGTGCATTAAAAGAAATGCTTACGAAACTACCCTTAGCTTTCGTATTGACACTGGCAATATCTTTTGTTGCCGCAATTCTATAAACGTACGTCCCAGTTCCCGTATTTCGATTTGAAGAGTACATTCCATACTGTTTTGCCAGTGAATCGATATCATCGCGACTCGTTTCAGATGAAAGAGCCAAGAATACCTGCTTGAGATTGTCGGCTTCTGCATTCACTTGCTCGACCGGTTCAGGCGGATTGTCCTGGTTCTCTGGTGATGTGTCACTGCTTTGCACAACAGGTTTCGTTGATGAATCAACTGGGCTTGTCTCATTTGATCCCTGCCCTGCGAAGGCAATGAGCAGATAGAATAGCCACGCGATAACGAGAATAATAATCTTTACGACCTTATTCATCCGCTTATTTCTTACTAATAGGATGGTAAGCGGTAATGGGAAAATGAAAAGCCAACCCAACACCCATAACCATGTTTTTCTTTTCTTCACTGGCTTTTCGGTCTGGCTTATAGTCATTGTTGCAGGGCTTCTTGTCCTCTCGGTGGTTGAACCATTCCCACCTTTGACATAGCCACAAGTTGGGCATGCATTAGAGTAATACTCACGACCACAGTTAGGACATACTCTTGGCCTTTGACCGGCTTTTACACCACATTTTGGACAATATTCGCCCTCTGCAAATACTGTTCCACAATTATTGCATTTATGCTTAAACTCGTGAGCGCCGCAGTTCTCACATATAACTGCATTATTTGGGTTCTCTGTCCCACAGTAACTACA
>CAMEGQ010000153.1 GCA_945916235.1 uncultured Porphyromonadaceae bacterium
GGCTGAATACCATGCTAACAAACTGGCTCCATGTGTCATAGCCCTTGCTGTGCTTGTCTGTTCCGGCATTGCGGATGATTTTTCTGATTGCTTGCCGAGGTAATTGGGCGATTGTTTGTGCGAAAAGTGTTATATTTGCCATAGGAAGTAGTAGAGTTGGTCGCTCACTACTAAGGTAGCCATTTTTTGCCTTAGTAACTACTTCCTATTTTCTTTTTTTCGATTTTATTTAGGACAATATTGGTTAAAGCCAAAATTGATGCAAACATACCTCCCAAAGTACTACTCTTGGAAAATGTAAAGGGGCTTAAAACCCATGAAAAAGGAGAAACGCTCAAGGTTATTTTGGCTACATTAGAAGAATTGGGATATAATTTTAGCATTGAAATTCTCAATGCTAAGTATTTCGGTGTACCTCAAAACAGAGAGCGTTTATTTATAGTTGCTTGGTATAAAAATTTAGTGAAAGCAGAATCTTTCCATTTCCCATATGGCATTGACTCTAAGAGGAATACCATTTTTGACAAAAGTATAGTCGCTGAATGCGCCAGGCCGACATTGGTATCCGATATTTTTGAGCCGAAAGGAACCATTGATCCAACATTCACTATAAGTGATCGAATGTGGGCAGGACATAAAGCTCGCAAAGAAAGAAATCGTAAAAATGGGAAGGGATTTGGGTATTCTCTTTTCAAAGATGATAGTGTCTATTGCAGTACAATTTCCGCTCGATATTGGAAAGACGGTAGCGAAATTCTTATAGACCAATCGGATCTTGGCCTTAATCCTCGCCGTCTAACACCTGTTGAGGCTGGAAGGCTACAAGGCTATAATATTCAGGGGGCAGGATGGGAAAATGACACGCCCAACAAGCCAACTGAGCAAATGCCATATAAAATAGTTGTATCAAAAAAAGAAGCTTATCAACAGTTTGGGAATAGTGTGGCAGTTCCTGTTGTTAAGCGTGTTGCTCTTGAAATCGTAAAACAACTTTTAAGCTAACGAAATGGAACTGGTCAATTTACACGATTTAATGATACAGACTCAACAGGGTTTCAATTCAAACCTTTTTGACTGTGAACGTACAATACCGATTGCCTTCAAAGAATTAGTTCCTGACTTTGAGGGGACTCAATTAGTATATTTAAACTATACTTGCGTCCTTGTTGAAAGGACACCGGGGCTTAATATTGTATTCCCGAATCAGTGGTTCTATATTGCCGCTTATATGACGGACTATTACCATATGATTTTAGCTTATAAACAAAAGGTTTTTGATGTTCTCCATCTTAATAATATTGAAAAAGCTAAGAACATTCTTCGGGATATAGTTGGTAAAGAAGATGTCGCTGTCTCTCTTTTTGATGAGGTTAATTACCATGAAGCAGACCGTCAGTGGCTCATCAAATTTATTACGGACTATTCTTGGTGGGGCGGCGGAAAAGCCATTGATAGAGCAGATTTCTTCGTCTCTCCGGTGCTATATTTAGCTAATTTGGTCAATGCTTCGCAGAGCTTCGTCGCTGACATTTGTAAATTCTTAGCAGATAACAACGATGCTCTTAATATACTTCGCTCTGAGATTGGATCCTTTGGTAAAGTGTCTTCTCAAGAAAGCGACAGAAAGGCTGCTTTTCTTAAATACTTTGCGTCTTATCTTCGTTTAAGTACAGGCAAAAGCTCTCCTGAAAAAATCGAGCAATATCTCACGCTTGTTGATAAGCAAATCTATTCTCCAATTAGGAAAATAATGCCCGATTTCACCTCTATTTTTTCTATTGGTGATAAAATGGCATTCAGTGCTTTCTTAAACCAGATATCTCGTGAAATTCCATCTCTCAATATCTTAACATATGATACTTGGCCTAAGGGGAAAGGAGACCAAACCATATACTATGAACCATGGACTTTTATTAGGCATTATAGAAATTTCCTTGAACTTTCAAGTGAGATTTCTATAATATCCAATAAATATAAGACTCCTAAAATTAGTCTAACAAACATTTCTTCGGACGAAGGGGATTCTTATAGTTCATATCTTCGTGCTATGCGGACGAAGCCGTTTTTGCTTTTGGCCGGCATTTCCGGCACGGGCAAAAGCCGTATTGTCAAGCAGATGGCATTTGACTCCTGCCCTGACACGGATGGACTGAGAGCCGATGAGACCTCGCCGGGGAATTATTGTCTGATTGAGGTGAAGCCCAACTGGCACGACTCCACGGAACTGCTCGGCTATGAGAGCAAGATTGGCGGCGCGCATTACGTGCTTACGCCCTTTGTCCGCTTCCTGGTCAAGGCGATGTTCTACCCCGAAGCGCCGTTCTTTGTGTGCCTCGATGAGATGAACCTTGCACCGGTGGAGCAATACTTCGCCGAGTTTCTCAGCGTGCTCGAAAGTCGTACCAAAGTCGGCGACCGGATAGTCTCCGAGCCGCTTGTCAAGGCCGACATCTTCAAAAAATACTCGGATCTGTCCGAAAAGCTGTTCGCCCAAAGCGAAGAAAACACCCACTACAACAATGTCCAAGAGACTTCCGAGCTAACGCCCCGTTACGGCAAAGAGGCCGAAGTCTTCGAAATCCTCAAAGACAAGGGGCTGCGCATTCCGCCCAATGTCATCGTCATCGGCACGGTCAATATGGACGAGACCACGCACCAATTCTCACGCAAAGTGATAGACCGCGCAATGACCATCGAAATGAACCTGCCGGAGGGCGACCCGTTTATGGACTTCTACAACAACGCATCCCAGCTCGTTTATCGAGAGAATCCCGTGCCGGCATCTCTTTACCTTTCGACAGAGGTCAAGGCTTCCGATGTTATTGACGCGCTTGCCGCCGCCGATGCCGACCTTACCGAGCGGCTCAAAGGCGAAGTCGCCAAATTCCTCAATGGCCTCAACACCGCACTTGACGGGACCCCATTCAAAGTTGCCTACCGCGTCCAAAACGAATTACTTCTCTACTTCTACCAATCGTGGTGTGAAGACAAAGACAATGATTGGGAGTCGATTCTCTCCACTTCCTGCGACCAAATCCTGATGATGAAAGTGTTGCCGCGTATCGAAGGCGATGAAGAACTATTGGAGAAACCGCTGGAACGCCTCGCCACATTCTGCGCCGCATATCCCGATGCTTCAAAAAAAATAGCCGAGATGAAGTCCCGTCTCGACCAGTCACATTTTGCCTCTTTCTGGCCATAAACAGCATAGCCTATGGACATTCTCTCTTTCGTAAGCGAAGACGGCTGCATCGCCGTCAATGCCGGCACTGCCGCCGACATGCCCAATTGCTGGCATCGTTTCCGCAGCCGCGTAAGAGAGAATGCGACTTCATATTGCGACTACCGCTCCACGCTCCGAGGCACGTTGTCGCTCGCAATACCGCCCATCAATACACTCACACCAATCGGCGACCTCAATGGCAATGAATGGAAAGGGCTGCCACCCGTATTCTATGAGACAGCGACTTACAACGTCAGCATCCACTTCAAAAACATCGCCTCCGAACCGCAGGTGCTGCACAAGCTCAAAGAAGTAACCGAGCTGTTCACCGCCCTGCCCATAAACAAAGAGAAAACCGAGTGGCTACTGTCCGCGCCGCTGTCGTTTGTCAACGAGCCGGGTATATTCAATCTGTCGTTCAGATACCGGCCCAACGGGAAGCCGGAGCGTACCGACACTTTCATGTTCCGCGTTGTCTCGCCCAAACTCGACACCAAGGGAGACTACAACCACATCCTCGCCGAGATAAACGCCCAATACAATGA
>CAMEGQ010000154.1 GCA_945916235.1 uncultured Porphyromonadaceae bacterium
ATAAAGACGCTTTGGCACATTCGGTTAATGAATCCACCGACCGTTTCATGCCGTCATCCCGCTATCAGACAGGTTCATTTATAAGCAAACAGTTTCTGGGGAGCCTCAACCTTGATGATGCCTCCTTGTTTGAAAAGGTGCAGGTTGCCGAAGAACTTGCTGGAAACTACAATGCCAGAGAGAACGTGACAGCAGGTTATATCCGACTTGATTCCAGAATCACAGATAATCTGAACTTCACCGGTGGATTAAGGGTCGAAAACACAGCATTGCGTTATACCGGCAGAATTTATGATGACGAATCGGGTACAGTATCAAAGACCGACCCTGAATCGTCAAGCTACATAAACTTCCTCCCCTCCATGATATTCAAATGGGATGTCAATAAGGACTTCATGATACGTGCGGGATATAATCAGTCGATTTCCCGTCCTAAGTATTCGGCATTGGTGCCAGGCATGAACATCAAGCGTGGCGACAACGAAATCGTAATCGGCAATCCGGGACTTAAAGCCACGACCTCGCACAATATAGACCTCAACGCGGAATATTATTGGAAATCCATCGGACTTGTATCAGCCGGCCTCTTATATAAACGGATTGAAGGCTTTATAGTCGATGAAGTTTCATTCAATCATGAATATGAAGGGCTCGTGTGGACCAAGTTCACGCAGCCTAAGAACGGCGGTAACGCCAATATCTTCGGCGCGGAGTTCTCTTACCAGCGCGACTTCAGCTTTATTGCTCCGGCTCTAAGATGTGTCGGACTCTACGGAACATATACCTATACCCATTCCAGAGTCACGGATTTCAATTTTGAGGGCCGCGAGAATGAGAAAGGATTGAGCCTTCCCGGTTCTCCGGAGCATACAGCCAACGTGTCGCTCTACTTTGAGAAATTCGGACTTTCCGCCAGACTATCGTTCAATTATGCTTCGGACTTTATTGATGAGATGGGTGCAAGCAAGTTTTATGACCGCTACTATGATAGCGTGAAATACATGGATTTCAACATAAGTTATACATTCGGAAAGAAGACAAAATTCACAATCTATGCCGACTGCACAAATCTACTGAATCAGCCGCTACGCTACTATCAAGGTAGCAAAGACCTCACCATGCAGCAGGAGTATTATGGAGTGAAGATCAACGGCGGCATAAAAGTTTCATTCTGACAATCACAAAACAAATAATGACAATATGATACGAAAATTATTCATCACGGCAGTAGCCGTTGCCTTGGTCATGTTTTCATCCCTGACCGCATGGGCACAAAACGAAATTCCCAAAGGGGATATAAACCTCATCGTGGCATCCGATCTTGGACGCAACGGGTATTATGACCAAAAGAAGGTAGCGGCCACAATGGGAGATGTTGCTGAACAGATAGGCCCTGATGCGGTGCTTGCCCTCGGCGACACACATCACTATGAGGGTGTGGAAAGCGTGTCCGACCCATTGTGGATGACCAACTACGAACTTATCTATTGTCATCCTGAACTGATGGTGCATTGGTATCCAATATGCGGCAACCATGAGTATCGCGGCAACACACAGGCTGTAATTGACTATTCCAAAGTGTCGCGTCGCTGGGATATGCCTGCGAAGTATTACACCAAGGCCTTCAAGGACGGTGATACATCGTTGCTGGTGGTATTTCTTGACACTCCTCCGCTGATTGACAAGTATCGCAAGAAATCCGACACTTATCCTGATGCAACAAAGCAGGATGCTGATGCTCAGCTCAAATGGCTCGATTCAGTTTTGTCTGATGCCTCTGAAGACTGGATTGTAGTAGTGGGTCATCACCCTATATTTGCTTCTACCGACAAGTCTGAGTCAGAAAGAACCGATATGCAGAAACGAGTTGACACCATATTGCGCCGTCATAACGTGGATATGTATATCTGCGGACACATACATAATTATCAGTATATAAAGAAACCCGGCTCAAAAATTGATTATGTTGTAAACACTTCCGGCTCAAAGACAAGAGTCCCCGGAGATATCGAAGGGACTGTTTTCAAAAGCGACGCACCCGGCTTTTCGGTGCTTAACGCCGACCGAGAATCTCTCCGATTGAATATGCTTGACAAGGAGGGCAATATCCTATATACAGTGAAACGAGACAAATAAATCTTCTAATTATCAATTTTCTGAGGCTGTATCACGTTGATGCAGCCTCAATTGTTTCATAATAGCTTAAAGATTTTGAAATATTCATGAAATGTTTTCCCGGTTACTTTGCAGTGAAATAAAGTAATTTGAGAAAACAATGGAAATACTGTTCCTCTGTGTAGTGATTTTTCTGTTCCTGCTGGCGGTGTTCGACCTGTCGGTGGGAGTCAGCAACGATGCTGTAAATTTCTTGAACTCGGCGATAGGTTCGCGTGCCGCGTCGTTCAAGAGAGTACTGATTGTGGCATCCATAGGTGTTTTTATAGGGGCTGCGATGAGCAACGGCATGATGGATATTGCCCGGCACGGCATATTCCGGCCGGAGCATTTCTCCTTTTATGACCTCATCTGTATCTTCATGGCGGTGATGGTCACTGACATTATTCTGCTCGACATTTTCAATTCGCTGGGTATGCCGACCTCTACCACCGTTTCAATGGTGTTCGAGCTTCTCGGGGCAACATTCGTGGTTGCCTTGATAAAGATGGCCGGTGGAATCGATCTCGGATTCAACGACCTGCTGAACACCGAAAAGGCCCTGTCGGTAATACTCGGAATATTCCTTTCGGTAGCGATAGCGTTTTTCTTCGGCACTGTGGTGCAATTTATATCCCGAATGATATTCTCCTTCAACTACCGGAACAATCTCAAATGGAAAATCGGGATTTTCGGAGGAATCTGCGCCACGGCAATAATATATTTCCTGCTCATCAAGGGCGCAAAAGACCTTACTTTCATGACCCCGGAGGTCAAGGGCTGGATCAAGACTCATACCGGACTGATTATCCTCTCTTGTTTCGGATTCTTTACGGTGCTGATGCAATTGCTTCATATCTGCAAGGTGAATGTAATGAAAGTTATTGTACTGATGGGCACTTTCTCCTTGGCGATGGCTTTTGCCGGAAATGACCTCGTGAACTTCATCGGTGTGCCGTTGAGCGGCCTTGCATCTTATCAGGATTATATAGCCAACGGCGGAGGTGATGCTCACGGTTTCCTTATGGACTCGCTCAACGGTCCGGCAAACACTCCTGTTTATTTCCTTATCGGCGCGGGGGTGATAATGGTCGTATCTCTTGCCACATCGAAGAAGGCTAAGAATGTCACCAAGACTGAAATCGGCCTCGGCAGTCAGCAGGGAGGCGACGAGATGTTCGGCTCGTCGCGTATCAGCCGCCGGCTTGTGCGTTGGACGCTTTCATTTCTAAATTGGGTGCGCAGCGTAACACCGCCACGAGTACGCCGGTGGTTCAATCGCCGTTTCAATGTCGATGAGACAATAATGGATCAGGGCGCTTCTTTCGACCTTATCCGTGGTTCGGTAAACCTTGTGCTTGCAGGTGCACTGATAGCATTCGGCACATCGCTCAAACTACCCCTTTCGACTACATTCGTCACCTTCATGGTTGCGATGGGTACCTCCCTCGCCGACCGAGCATGGGGGCGCGAGAGCGCGGTGTTCCGCATCACGGGCGTGATTTCCGTCATCGGTGGTTGGTTCCTGACTGCCGGCGCAGCCTTCATCGGAGCCGGAATCATAGTCGCCGCAATGCACTACGGAGGTCATTGGGTGATGTTC
>CAMEGQ010000155.1 GCA_945916235.1 uncultured Porphyromonadaceae bacterium
CCAACCGGCTTATAAGAAAACATGGGCACCTCGCGAAGAAGATATGATTCGGTAAGATACTTAAGATAGTTGGAGGCTGTCGGGTGAGTGATACCAACTTTTTCGGCGAATTCATTTGATTGGACTTCTTGACCAACCATATCCAGAATCGTGTTGGCGAGCTTGCGTATTGCCTCTACATTGCGAATTTTATGGCGTTTGCAGATATCTTTGGTTATTATTGACTCAACCAAACCCTTAATATAGGAAGCATATTCATGCTCATAAACGATTTCCAGCATTCCTCCTTTGATGAGATAATCATCCAAGGCTTTTTGGCGAAGTCCCCGAGCAACAGTGGTGAGACTTTCAGTATCTACGCCGAGCATAGTACAATATTCCTTAAAAGAGAAAGGAAAATTTTCAATCTGATGGTGACGGCCTGTAAGATGGGTCGCAAGTTCACTGCTGAGTAAATTGGCATTGTTTCCTGTAAGAACAAGATGTTTCCCTTGCCGCAGGAGACGATTTACAAACAGCGGCCATACCTCCTTGGCATTTTGTATCTCATCGAAGAATAAATAATCCAAAGGACCGTATAGGCGATATAACGTCTCAAGTATCTCATTAAGCTGTTCGGGCTTGAGATTGGAAAAATTTTCATCATCGAAATTTACATAGCCAAATTTAACCCCCACTCTCGAGTAGAACCTTCTGACATAGAATTGATTTACCACTTCTTCGTACGCCTGTTACAATTTGGGCGAGCTTACTCTTAAGATTGATTTGGCCCTCTTCTATACGCGGCACCAGAGCTGACAATTCGAGATTGTCCAGTTCGGAACGCTGATCTGCTAATATCTGTCTATAATCCATAGGCTTATATTTGCTGCAAAGACAGCAAAAACTTTCCGCATTTTCAAATATGGAAGATTTTGTGCTATTCTATTTTCAAATATGGAAAAACTAACGAGTTTCTATTTTCAAATATGGAAAACTTGATGGGGTTCTATGATTATCTCTGAAAAGTGTTGACAGATTTGAGAGCGATTGACTAATGTGGTTTACACCACCGGGGACGGTTTTCCATTCTCTTTACAAGTAATTCTGAGGTTGACTGATTCGATTTACAGACATTACTCGGTAAACTATTGTTTTCCACACTCCGGCATATCGGCGCCTTCCCAAATTCATGCGCCGGCATTTGTGCTTAATCCCGGTATATATCAACCTTGATAATTACTGAAGAAGTCGTGATACTTTGTATTGCCGCAGTTGATTACAAACACTCGCTCACGTGCTCGCGTCAATGCCGTATATATTAATTCCGAATTGCCTTCAGTCTGCTCTATTATTAGAATTAAGTTTGGCGTTTCTTATCCAAAAATTGAGTTCTACAAAATGATTCCTTAATTTTGCACTTGCTACTCGACTCTACACCACAAAATTACTTACCCAATCATAGCCGATAAAAGACGAAAAATTAGTAACTTTGCCGAAAACACAAAATACTGCAATGATAAAAATCAAAATAGAACATATAATATTAGCGATTTTCACAATATCTTTATTAGGATTATCGCTTAGCTGTTCAAAAGATAAAACCAAACAAAAGGATTTATCTTTTGGGGGGATTACTATAGGTGAAGTGTTTCCAGACAGTCTTAAAAACTCATTCAAGTTTTATCCAGAATTAGACGTGCCCACTTATGAAGGAGGTATAAAATTTGATTTCCCTAATGAACCCAAAGCAGATATATCTATTATTACAGCAATTGATCCCAGCGACGATGAAGTTATAAGCATTGATATTTTTATGGAGGAAAGTATGAAAGCTTATGATTTCTATAATATGCTAAAATCTAAATACGGGCTACCTATATCGGATTATGGAGACACAGATTGTAGTCTTCAATACTTTATACATAGGTTATATACCGATTTAGGTTATGAACGGTACAGCAAACAACCGGATATTTCAGGAAGACGTGTTTTGGCAGAATGGACTAATACAGGACATGCATCAAACATCATGATGATTTCCGACACTTACCATTTTCCAGATGAATATAACCCTAAATTAAGCACCTATATAACATTTAGGTATGTAAATAAATCAAGACTTAATAGAGTGCAAGAAGAGGCGGAGCAAAAATCAAAAGAAAGGAAAAGAAATAACTACCGACAAAACAATCAAGGTGCAATGAATCAGGATTTTTAAGATAATCAATATTTGCCCTTAAGGACTATAATTTGTTGTTAATGCCGGTGAAGAACACGAGGTTTTTGCCGAGGGGTTCGAGCAGGTTTTTCATCGAGATCATAGTGGCGCCGGTGGTAACGAAATCATCGAACACAATTATGTTGTGTTCGGACGGAGGCTGTTTGCCAAAGGTAAAGACCGCGCCGACACGATGCTTCGAGTGACACTCGGCAATATCTTCGTAGAACGGTATGCCGAGAAGCGAGGCGATCCGTGCGGAAATGAGCGAAGCGAAGTTGCGCACCTTGTGGCGACGTTTGGGCGAGGTGACGATGCACCAGTTGCCGGAGGCGAGCGAGTGGCCAAGGATTTGCCGGATAAGGGTATTCATACCCTCGGCAAACTTCTCCACCATATCGGGGTCGGCCTTTATGTCGGTGAGCGTCCGGCCATAAATCGACTTTTCCAAAGCGATATTATGCCGAAGGTGGGATGACGGTAGGAAATCCTAACCTTGTTCGGGGCGAAGTCGCAACGAGCCTCGATGCCGGACGCCTCCTTCCACGCCTTGCGCTTCTTCGGAGCGAAAAGGTCGGTCTCGGCCTTTGGCTTGGCGACAAAAGGAACATCGAGGTCGGGGGCTTCAATCGAAGGCACTTCGATGTCTTTCAACATATCGTCCAACGATATAGCCCCCTCCCTGATGTTCCTGTTATCCATAGCGGCGGAGATTAGGCGGCCTTGCCGGAGCAATCGATGTCGCCGTCCTCGGTTTCGAGCGTACCGACATAGAAGGGCGCGGGCACTTCGTCTGTAGCCTCGACGTTGATTGTTGTCGAGGTCGTGCCGGTGGAGACGGAAGCCGTGCCGTCCTTGACGGTGATAGGCTTGTCGGCGAGTATGGCCGACAGAAAAGTGTAGGTTTTTATCATTGCGGTAGCGATGGGATTGGTGGACGGTTTGAAGAAAGATGTCAGCGCGGCGAGAAAGCGAGAGAAAGCGAGAGGAAGCGGAGTCTTTCTCCGTTTCGGAGATTGGGATGTTGGGAATCGGCAGCCCCTCGGAGGCCATAGCCGAAGCGAGCGCGTCGGTGAGTTTCGGGGCGGGTTCATCGGCAAGGTCGGTGATTTCATCGACAAAGCCCCAGTCGAGGGCTTCCTTAGCAGAGAGCCAGCCGCCGACTTTCATCAGGGCGAGCAAGTCCTCCGGCTTGCGCTTGCACCGGGCCGCATAGAGTTGGGCGCAGTTCAGGTCGAGCTTGTCAAGGTCGGCCTTGA
>CAMEGQ010000156.1 GCA_945916235.1 uncultured Porphyromonadaceae bacterium
AAGAGGAAACGCACATTATGGAGAATATTATCTATAATGAACTCCGTAGTCGTGGCTATAACGTGGATGTCGGTTTAGTAGAACTTGGAGGCAAAGATGAGAATGGAAAATTTGTCAGAAGACAGTTGGAGGTTGACTTTGTGGTAAACCGTCCTCCATACAGGGTGTACATCCAGTCGGCTTTCCACATGCCTACGCCAGAGAAGGAACAGCAAGAACGTCGCCCATTATTGTCAATCAATGACCACTTCCGCAAGATTGTCATTGTTGGTGATGATATTCATCGCAAAGAAGATGAACTCGGCGTGTTGACTATTGGGTTGTTGGATTTCTTGACCGATAAGAAATTGTTGGAACAAGGTTAGTCAGCCTTTCTTGTTTATATAAAAGCGGTTTTCTTTTGCAAGCCTGTTAGTAGTAAATAGTCTTTACTGCCGACAGGCTTGTCGGGACGTTATCCATGACTCCCGGCAATCATAGATGTGTCTCTCCATTTCCCCATTGGAACTTCCTCTCAAAAGAGGTTTACTGCTGCCCAAGACTGATTATTTCTACGGCAATTTCGGAATATTCGAGGACAGCATGCCAGATGGGTACGGAAACTACCTGTTTTCATAAGTTAAAAATGCTGCGGAATGTGCTTATCTAAAAGTGGATGCTTATTTTTTCCATGTAGATCAGACTTGCGGAAACAGTTGTCCAAACTATTGAAAGTGCTGCCTTCGTGTTCGCCTATGGAAACCATTCTCGGGGGAGGAAGCTCGGTGGGTAAACGAGCTTGCTTTGAAGCCTAAAAAGCCCAGTCCTTGAAAAGGGTAAAAACTATTTATGAGTTTCCTATGATTATCAGCAAGTTGCAAGCATAAAATGTCCGATTGGAGCAGCCGGGGCGGAAGCAAAATGTCCGATTTGATAAATTTTTTGTCCAAAATGATTGTTTTTTTTCGATTTTCCTTTATTTTTGCGAATGATAGCACGTATTATTATGACCAAGTCGGAAAGGAACCAGTCAGTTGAAAGGGATAGACTGTAGGCAGGACGGAATATGATGATTAAGGAACATCCCTTGAATCACCAATGAACCCAGCGGCAACTCATGACGAAACTTGACCGGAATCATGAAACAATACGGCAGCAAGCCAGGCAGATCGAAGCCAAGGAAGCCAGGACTGAATATAACAACCCGGCGCGGCAAGCAAGGCGTGACATCAATCCATAAACAATGATACAAATCATCAATATCTAAATCAAAAGCAGTATGAACAAAAGTCTAACAAAACCTCTCATCCGGCCGCTTGGCGGCCGATGGGCAAGAGTGTGTCTGACGGCGCTGCTCACCGCGGTCGTCACCGTCGGCGCACAGGCGCGGGCCACCTGCGAGAGCGGCACGCGGGCATGTGCTGACAGCCTGGGAGGCGCACAGGACCGGACCGCCGTGGAGGGCGGCACGCCGTCGCGGACCGCGGGCGACATCGTCCTGACGCCGCCGCGTGACCTGAACAGCGAGCTGCGCCACCGCACGTGGAGCTTCTACACGCAGGGCGGGCTGTCCTGGGCCACCGGCGTGTGGTACCGGAACCTCGACGCGAAGAGGAGCTACAGGCAGTCGGCGGCGGCCGGCGGCGGATTCGACCTCACCATCCGCCCATGGGTGCGCGTGGGCGCCGAGTACATCTGGTCGCGCTACCGCCGCGAGCAGCGCCTCTCTGCGCTCGACGCCGAGACCATGCCCGTGAAGGCCTACGGCAACTACATGATGAACCTCCACAACGCCAAGCTCGGCGTGGGCCTCAACCTCATGGAGATATGGCCGGAGCGCCAGGCGCAGTGGCTCAACATCTGGGCCGGGACGGGCGCGGGCTACACCTTCGGGCGTGGCAACGAGTACGGCATCCATTTCAGCAACACCCTGACGCAGGGCGGCCAGACAACCCCGCTCACCGGCGGCGCGTCCATCAGCAACGACGACGCGATAACGATCACGGGCAACGTCCGCACGACGAACCGCCACGAGAGGTTCAACACATTCTACATCCCCGCCTCGCTCCACGTCGAGGCCGACCTCGGCCGCCGCCTCACCGTCGGGCTGAAGGGGGAGATGGACTGGCTCCTGAACCGCGGGGACATAGCCCCGAAGGGGTACGCCTTCGCCCTTGTCACCCTGCGCTACAACCTCGTGCCAAGCCGCGCCAGGGTGCAGCGCGCCTACTACGAGGGCGAGATCTCCGCGCTTGGCGGCCGACTGGACGCCCTGCGTCTTGAGGCCGACCGGTCAAGGGCGCGCGCCGACGAGGCCGAGGAGGCGCTCCGCCTGGCGGAGACGCAGAACGCGGACCTCCAGGGCCTCCTCTCCGACTGCGAGGAGTGCAGGGCCAGGGCCGAGGCCGTGGCCTCCGCCGCCCCTACGTCGCATTTCGTGCAGTTCGACCACAACAGCTCCTATGTGGGCGACGCCGAGGCCGACCGGCTGAGGGCCTTCGCCCGGAGTGTCCGCGGCGAGAGGCTCGCCCTCGTGGCCGAGGCCAGCACGCCGGGCGGCGAGGACTACAACGTCCGCCTCTCCGAGCGCCGCCTCCGCCGCGTGGTCGAGATCCTCGTCAGCGAGGGACTCTCCGCCGGCGACCTGCGGCCCGCGACCGCCATCGGGGCGAGGAACGGCAAGCCGTCGGCAGAGGGTCGCAGAGTGACCATCACCGTAGTCAAAGAGTAAGAAGTAACGCAATAATAACACGAACGCCCGCGCCCCGGCAGCGTTCCCTCCCCGCGCGGAGGGTCAAGGAGGGGCCAAAGACTTATGAAACGGATAAAACTCATTCCGCTCGCCGTCACCATGCTGTTGGCGGCACCCGCGTTCCTCACCTCATGCCAGGAGGACGCGCCCGAGATCAACTACACGATGAACGTGTCGGTGATCAACGACTTCACCAAGGTGGTGGAGGCCATCGACAGGGGCTCCCTCAAGAACGAGGAGGCCATCGCGAAACTCGCGGCCGCCATCGACAGGATGAACTCCGACCAGCAGGCCAAGCTCCAGGCCATCCGCGATGTCCTCAACTCGGTCAACACCACCCTCGAGACCAAGCTCATCGCCATCGAGGCGGCGCTCAAGGCGCAGACCCTCTCGATGGAGGGGAAGCTGGATCTGATCAGGGGCGTCCTCGCCGACCAGAACGCCACCCTCGAGACCAGGCTCGCGGCCATCGACGCCGCGATGAGGGCTCAGACGCTGTCGCTGGAGGGCAAGCTGGACCTGCTCACCGCCGCGGTCGACAACCAGACCCTCAAGCAGGAGGAGCTGGCCGACAGGCTGGCCACCGCCATCGACAACCTCTCCGACGACATGGAGGGGAAGCTTGACCTGATCAGGGGCGTCCTCGCCGACCAGAACGCCACCCTCGAGACCAGGCTCGCGGCCATCGACGCCGCGATGAGGGCTCAGACGCTGTCGCTGG
>CAMEGQ010000157.1 GCA_945916235.1 uncultured Porphyromonadaceae bacterium
TGTAAATGCTTCAGCTGCGGCAAGGGCGGAGACCCTGTGCAGTTCGTCATGGAGTATGAAGGGCTGGACTATCGCGAGGCCGTAATAAAGCTCGCTGAAGACCATGGCATACCTATCGAATACGAGAAAGACGAGCGTTCCGACGATGATCGCGCTGCTGAAAAGGAGCGCGAGAGTATGCTGATAGCTCTTCAAGCTGCTCAGGTTTTTAGTGTAGAACAATTTAATGCCCAAACGCCGGAGGCTGTCGCCGCCCGACGATACGCTTTCTCCCGATGGGACGAAACTTTTTGCCAGGAATTCGGCATCGGCTATGCGCCTAAAGACTCAGCCATATTCCTTGACTACATGAAGCGTAAGGGCTTCTCGCTCGATACGCTCCTCGCCATCGGTCTTATCGGCAAGAATGAACAAACGGGCCAGTATTATACTATGCTGCGCCAACGAGTTACTTTGCCGGTAAGAAACCGGTCTAAAAATGTTGTGACTTTCTCCGCAAGATATATCGGCGACAACGCCGATACTATGAAGCGGAGCAAGTACATGAACCTCAAAGAGTCGATCTTATTCAATAAGAGCGAAACTCTTTTCGGCATAGATGTAGCTTCAAAAGCAGCCTGGGATAGCAAGCACTTTGTGCTTGTCGAGGGTGGACCCGATGTTATGCGATTGCATATTATCGGTATCAAGCAGGCCGTGGCTCCAATGGGAACGGCCCTTACTCTCTCTCATCTGAAACTGATGGAGCGAGTATGCAAATCAATCATATTCATTCCAGATTCTGATGCCCCGAAGAACAGTTTGTATGGTGCCGGAGTTAATGCCGTAATGAAGAACGGCAAACTCGCTATGCAAAATGGCTTCGACGTCAAGGTCAAGGAGATACCACGCAGCGATGAAGACGATGCCAACGGTGTCAAATACGATGCCGACAGCTATATAACATCTCTGGAAATTTACAACAGCCTCGAAGCCGTACCGTTTGTGCTATGGTACACACAAAAGCGGCTTCAGGGCGCAACCACTCCCGAACTTCAGTCCGAAGTTATGTCGGAAGTGGCTGCTTTGTTGCTCAATATTGAGGACAACAATCTCCGTGAGATGTATATTGACCGGCTATGCGGTATGGTCGGCAAGAAGAAGATGTGGCTTGAGGCTATCAAAAATGCAAGACGCCAATTCGGCCAGGAGATTGTCGAAAAAATCGAAAACGGATACGATGATATCGACCCTAAAATCCTTGCCTCTTTGCGTTCCAACGGATTTATCCTCAAAGACGGATGCTATTACGCTTCAGACGAGGAAAACAAACTCGTCCGTTGCTCAAATTTCATCTTCAAGCCGGTACTGCACATCAAAAGCAGCATCCGCTCAACGCGCATATACTACCTGAAAAACAACCGAGGCGAAATAGATGTGGTCGAGTTGGGCCCCGGAGACCTCGTTACGGTTCGTGAATTTAACAAGCGCCTCATTGACCGTGGCAACTTCCTGTGGCGCGGAGATGCAACAACATTCACCGCTATTCAAGAACACCTGCTCGAAGTTACCCCGACAGCATCTCTTATTGAGATACTTGGCTGGAATCCCGAGGAGCGGTTCTATGCCTTCTCCAACGGCATTTATGCCAATGGGCGCTTCTACCCTACAGATGACCTCGGAGTGGTTACTGTGGGACGTAAGAGCTATTATCTCCCGGCTTTTTCCGCGATTCATAAGGACAATGAACTCGGCTACAGCTTCGAGAGAACGTACCGTTGCAATCCGCAGGGTGCAACTACTCTCCGCGACTTTTTCGCCCAGATAGTCAAGGTTTACGGAACCGGCGGTATGGTCTGCATCGCCTGGGCACTCGCGGCCATTTTCCGTGATATCATTTTCGGACGGTTCAAATACTTTCCCATGCTCAACCTGTTCGGACGTAAAGGCTCCGGCAAGACTGAACTTGCCCGTGCCATTTCGTCGATGTTCTTTGTTCTTCCGAGCACTCCCTGCTCCTGTGCCAATACTTCTATCCCGGTCATAGGCTACAATCTATCCCATGCCCGAAATTCCATTTTTATCCTCGACGAGTTCACCAACGACCTTATGCCGCAACGCATAGACATTTTCAAAGGTCTTTGGGGTGGCACGGCGCGTAGCAAGATGGAGGACGGAATACCCATCACTATTCCTGTCACTTCGGGCGTTATATTTGCCGGACAGTATAAGCCTGAGGACGAAGCCATATTTTCGCGCTGTATACATCTCATGTACTCCCAAACATCGTTTACGACCGAACAAAAAAAGGAATTCAAGGCACTGTCGGAAATGGTGCTTCACGGCAACACTCATCTCCTGCTGCCTATTCTCGAACTGCGCAGCATCTTCGAGAAGAATTTCTTTCAGACTTTCGATATTACGCTCAACGATGTTCTCTCCAAGCTCGAAAACGACAAGGTCGAAGACCGTATTCTCAACAACTGGGCAGTGGCTCTGACCGCGTTCCGTGTGCTGGAGCCGCACCTCGATATGCCGTTCACATACGCCGAGCTGTTCGATGTTGTGGTTAACGGCATCCGCTATCAGAACGACCAAATCCGCAAGTCGTCGGACACCGCCAACTTCTGGCTCTATCTCGACTCTATGCACACCCAGGGCAAGGTCAAGGATAAATGCCACTTCGTCATCAAACGCCTCTCATCGTTTTCTGCCATCAAAAAGGAGAAAACCGTTTTTGTTGAACCGAAGCGGATTATCTTCCTTAACTTCAAGGCGGTTCGCGGATTGCTTGAGCAGCGTATCGCCAGGCAGAAGACCGGCTCCACGCTCGACACGGCAACGCTTGAGTCCTATCTCAAATCGTTGCCGCAGTTCCTCGGTATCAAGCAGCAGCGCTTCCAAATACTCCGTACCAACGGCGAGCTTGACGAGGAATATAAGTCTGAGGGCATAGGATCGCCCTCAAAGAAGTATGTGAACAGCAATCCGTCCAACGCCTTGTGTTTCGACTACGACAGTTTGAAGTCGATGTTCGACCTCAATCTCGAAACGTTCCGAGTGACCGAAGACGAGCTGAATGCCGATGACAGCGATGGTGATAGCAGCGTGAATAACGATACGCTCCAGTCGGATAGCCCAATTCAGACACCGGAGTTGCCATTTTAACTCTTATACATCTTAAGTGAAAGTCATGCAGTTTTTGCATGGCTTTTTTATTGCTTTACGGGTCGTTTTCCGGCACTTCTGCCCCAAACATTTAGCCCGCAAAGGAATTACAGCAATTACCGAGAATACTCTTTTATTTCTCAATTCGTTACATTTTCTGTCTGTGCTTACAAATCACTTACAAAAAATTACAAATTTCGATTTCTCGATTTTTGCGCTTACAAACACTTACAA
>CAMEGQ010000158.1 GCA_945916235.1 uncultured Porphyromonadaceae bacterium
CAGGCGTATAGCCAGTGTCAGCATAGCTCGGTAGTTGCTTCGGAAAAGCTGTTCTATGTCGCTCTTTGTCGTCATACATATATTAAAACCGCAACTTCTCAAAAACCTAACCCCTCCGGCAAAAAAAATTCAAAAAAGACGACAACAGCCTCCTAAATCCCGTAAGAAAATATCCCCTCCCCACTTACCTTTCTCCACCGCATTCAGATGCAAAATGCTTGTCTCCGTAAAAATCCTAATGACAAAAATTCACCGCAAGCTATACGGCCTGGCTATTAACATATATTGTCGAACCAGATCTTATAAGCAGTCATCAATGGCGGAGAGGGTGGAGGTGTCCTCTTCATCGTCATCAGCCTGTGCCAGAGTGAGGGTAGAGGTGTAGTCTGCCCATTCGGGATCGTCTGAAGCTGAGAATTCAAGAGGAAGCTGAGGAAATGGTTCAAGCACTTCGTTAACCTTGCGCTGGAAAATATGGAGGCTGAGGGTATAGAAAACTAATGTCCTCACGCCTTCACCTGTGAATATCTCAGTAAGAACAGCCACCGGATCCTTTTTAAATGACACTTCAAAAGCCTCCTGCACTTTTTCCATCATCTGAGAATCTTCCTCCGAAGGCATTCCTTTGGCTGCCGGAGAATACTTCCAGTCCATTTCGATGCGAAAATGGAAACGAGGATTCGTGCGGAACTTCTCGACATCAGTTTTTACCGACCCCATGACGAGATTTGACGACTCATTGGATTCGAAAGGTGCTGTCAGCCAGGTGCTCATACCGTATAAAGGATTGAATGATAAAATGTTGCTTTTTGAGAATTCAAATTTAGCGAAATTTATCAACAGAGAGCACTTTCAGCCGGCAATTTTTTGGTGAGTCCGGCAATTATTCTTAAATTTGCATTACATCGACAACGATATTTCATTTACATACTCTATAGATCACAACAAACAATGGAAGTTACAGGTAAAATTGTCATTGTACTCCCCGAAGTGACCGGCACCTCGAAAGCCGGCAATGCTTGGAAAAAACGCGAATATGTGCTGGAAACAGCTGAAACATACCCCAAAAAGATACATTTCGATTTCTTCGGAGACCGTGCTGATCAGTATCCCCT
The DNA here is from genome assembly GCA_945916235.1 of uncultured Porphyromonadaceae bacterium. Lineage (GTDB taxonomy): Bacteria > Bacteroidota > Bacteroidia > Bacteroidales > Muribaculaceae > UBA7173. The sequence goes on from CAMEGQ010000158.1 coordinate 1,116, forward strand.
CAACGTGGGCGATACCATCCGTCTTAGCTTTGACATCGAAAGCCGCGAATACAACGGCCGCTGGTATACCAGCATCCGCGGATGGAAAGCAGAGAAAGCCGATGCCAACACTGCCGCTGCTGCGCCTGCAGTAGCTCCCGTTCAGGCCTTCCCCGAACCTCCGGCCGGAACTTCCTATGCCGCACCTGCAGCTCAGGCAGACCCCACCGACGACCTCCCGTTCTGATACGGGCATACTGAAAAAATACATAAATAGCCGGCTGATGGATTTTCCGTCAACCGGCTATTGTCTTATAGATGGGTCGATGTATCAGCTTCTAACATCGAATCCCGCACTACGCACGGCATCGATCAGCTGCTTGGGGTCATGGTCACCCTCAACTTGGGCGATACCAGTTGAGAGATTGACATTCACCTGAGTCACTCCCTTTACGCCGCTTATGCTTTTGGTCACGGCAGCCTGGCAATGGGGACAGTTCATCCCGACAATGGTATATTCCTTAGTCATTTCCGTTTTAGTGATATGTTTATGTTGATGTCTTTTTATAAATGTATACGTCAGAAGGCCCACAAGTATTATAGAGCAGATAGTCGGAAACAAGTCGACATGGCAGTGATGAGCGATGGCTCCGTGAACATCGCTGACTGCGAACCAATCCCGAGGCAGACAATAATCGATCAGAAGTCCGAACCCTATGGCGCCCACGATTATGGAACTTAGATATACCAGCGCCGCTTTACGCCCCATCTCGCGAGCGATCAAAGTAAAGGAAGCAAAGTTGGCAGCAGGGCCTGCCATGAGAAGGACAAGAGCCGTGCCGGGCGACAGCCCTTTAAGCATAAGTGACAGTGCTATAGGGATAGACCCGGTAGCGCAGACATACATTGGGATAGCGATTACCAGCACTGCAAGCATCGCGAATATCGGTCTATTGCCTAAAGCTGCGAAAAAATCGGTCGGAACATATACCGTAATAAGCGCTGCGATAATTAATCCGACGACGAGCCAGCCGCCGATGCTACCGACCAGATCTATATATCCATATTTCAGAGCTTTCAGCAGTTTGGTTGTCCACTTTGATTTATCCGCCGGGGGTCCTGACAGAGTATCACAAGCCTCACTGCAGGCGGTTTCGTCGGCGGTTGTCGCAGTATCAGCTGCCGGCGATTCAGTTTTGCCTACGGCAACTCCCCCAAAAACTGAGGTAACCAACGCCGCTATTGGGCGGATTACAGCGAACGCCGGCCCCAAGAGCGACCAAGTGGCGGCGATGCTGTCGACGCCGGTCTGCGGCGTGGCAATCAGGAATGAAGTGGAAGATGCCCTCGACGCGCCGTTGCGACGCATTGCAATGGCCGTAGGCAGCACACCGCATGAGCACAAGGGGAGAGGCACACCTATCAAAGCCGATTTCACCACCGGACGCCAACCTGTGCCGGCAAGATGGCGTGCAAGGGTCTTTTGCGGGATAAATGCATGCATAAGTCCAGCTATGAGAAATCCCAACAGAATATATGGTGACATTTCGTTGAGCATAAAGAGCAGAGAGTTAAGTAATTCCATTATTGAATTATAGCGTTGTATCAGTGTATCAAATGAATTAATTTTTATATCCACAAAGTTAAGCAATAAGTTTCGCAACCCAATTGCGAAGTTAAAATGCGAATTTAAAATGTTATCTTTGCAAAAAATAATTATGGTTTCTCATTCTGAAATAGCCGACTTTTTATCTCACAGGGGAGTAAAACCTACTCCCAACCGAGTTCTGGTGCTGAAGACTCTGGCGGATTCTGAATTTCCGATGACTCTGGCGGATGTTGAAGCCGAGATTACATCAATAGATAAGGCGAGCATTTTCAGAGTTCTTGAACTGTTTACTCAAAAGGATATCGTCCATGTAATTAAAGACGACAGCCGTTCGCTGAAATATGAAATCTGCCGGAGCAAGCATCACAGCATAGATGATCAGCATGTACATTTCTACTGCAAACAGTGCGGCAAAGTGTACTGTTTCGAAGATGTGGCCATTCCCAAAATCCAGCTGCCCGACAATTTCGAGAGCAACTCGGTGAACTACATGATTAGCGGAGTGTGCCCTTCGTGTCACGACAAAGCGAGCCAAGATTAACCCTAAGCCAACTTCGGAAACAAATAGTTGGGGCTGCAACCTGATATGAACTGCACCCCAAAAGTTAGACAAAAAACTTTTGGAGTGCAGTTTGTTTA
>CAMEGQ010000159.1 GCA_945916235.1 uncultured Porphyromonadaceae bacterium
ACAGGCGGTACACTGAGTCGCCGTCGTTCTGATAGTCCTTGGCAGCGTTGATACCACCCTGGGCGGCGATGGAGTGAGCGCGGCGGGGAGAATCCTGGATGCAGAAGTTGTATACGTTGAACCCGAGCTCGCCCAGAGTGGAGGCTGCGGATGCGCCTGCCAGACCGGTGCCGACCACGATGATGTCGAGGTTGCGCTTGTTGGCGGGGTTCACGAGTTTCTGATGAGCTTTGTAGTTGGTCCACTTTTCAGCTACGGGACCTTCGGGAATTTTGGAATCGATCTGATATTCGGGGAGCTTCGACGACTCGATGTCGGCGTAGTCGCCCATAATCGACGTGGAGTCGATCATGCCCTCGAGATTTTTAATATCGGCCATATCTGAAAAGATGTTTAATTGTTATCGTTGGATTCGTTGGGAGTAGCAGCGCTGTCGCATACGGCCTCGGTGCATTCTTCAGCCTCGATGCAGACGGTCTTGGTGCACTTTGATGCTGCGCAGGGAGTCTCCTGGATGCTGACGGCTTCGCCATCTTCAAGCATATCCATGTACTGCTGCTGCAGGGCGGGGCACTCGGTGTAGACGCCTTTGTTGGCCTGGACGGTGAAGACGATGGCTTCAACGGCGAACAGGAGCACTACGCAGGTGGCCCATACGGTACCGATGCATTTCAGGCGGTTCATCCACACTTTGCCATTCCAGCCTGCGGTCTGGAACATCGACCAGAAGCCGTGGGTCATGTGGAACCACAGGGCGATGAAGCCGATGAGGTAGATAACCAGCGTCACGGGATTCTGGAAAGCAAGCTGGATAAACCATGTGCCGGCAGCGGCAGGGATGGCTTCACCGGTGACGGGGTCGATGGCTTCGAAGCCTGCGATCTCGGCAAGCTGCATCTTAGCCCAGAACTGATAGAGGTGGACCAGAAGGAATGCAAGCACTACGATGCCGAGCACGAGCATGTTTTTCGACGACCATTCTACCTGAGGCTGACGGGCTGTCACGGCGTAACGCTGCGAGCCGCGGGCTTTGCGGTTCTGGATGGTGAGCCAAATGGCGTAGATGATGTGGAGCACGAAACCGGCTGCCAGCACGAGGGTACCAATCAGGGCATACCAGTTGGCGCCTAGGAAGAGGCATACTTCGTTGTAGGCGGTGGGCCAGAAGAGTGCAACCCCGTTCATCAACACGTGAAACGTCACGAATAGGATCAGGAAGGCACCTGTCAGCGACATGATGAACTTCCTACCTATGGATGAGGATGTTAACCACATAAATGTTTAGAAATTAAAGTGTTTTGAATTATTGAGTTTTGGATTTTCGCGGTTTGTAAGGCTGGCTTTCTCCCTTTTTGGCATGGACGCAGAAAGCCCCGTGACGGTTTATCACGCAAATTTACAGATTTTTCATCATTCTCAGCAAATTTTTCCGACTATAAAACTTGTCCACGGCGGGAATTGCAGCGGGAATCGCTCCATCCCGGCTCCATCCCGCCCAGATGCCGGCTCGAAAATCGGCCTCCGTCAGCTCCGGCAGGATACGGCAACGGCCCGCCGGTGAGGGCGAGCCGCTGGAGATATTTGGATTGATGTGTTTTCGTATCTATAATTTCGTTTACCTGCGTCAAAGGTATGAATAAATCCTAAATTAACCAAATTTTCATATAAATATTTCAAAAATTGCGCATATGATCTACATAACGCATTGCTTATGATTCGCCGGCAGGAGTAAAAATAAATCGTATAATTCGTAAACAAATATCTGAGTTATACGAATTATATGACTTGTACGAATTATCAGAATTATCCTCCCTGTCGCGAAGAAGGCCCTTGGGCGAGGCCCGGCCGCTCCGGTCAGTAGACGCGCTCGCCGAAGATGGCGGTGCCGATGCGTACGGAGTTGGAGCCGGCGGCTATGGCCAGCGGATAGTCGTGGCTCATTCCCATCGAGAGCGTGTCGAAGCCGCGCAGGTCGGGGCATAGCTCTGTTATGCGGCGGAAAGTTGAGGCTATGGTCTCGAAGTCGGCGCTGACGCGGGCGGTATCGTCGGTGTTGGAGGCCATTCCCATGATGCCGCAGATGTGGGTGGCCTTCAGGCTCTCGAAGCGGCGTCCGGCGAAATAGTCGAGCATTTCATCCGGCGAAAAGCCGAATTTGGTCTCTTCGCGGGCCACATGGAGCTGAAGCAGCACTCTGGCCACAATCCCCTGACGCTCAGCCTCCTGATCGATGATGCCCAGCAGGCGCTCTGTGTCGACGCTTTCAATCAGGGCGGGGCGCTGGCGAAGCAGCTGGCGCACCTTATTGGTCTGGAGGTGGCCGATGAAGTGCCACAGGATGTCGGCAGGGAGCGCCGGCACCTTGACCGTCAGCTCCTGCACGCGGCTCTCGCCGAAATGGCGCTGACCGGCATCGTAAGCCTCCCGAAGGGCTTCTACGGGATGAAATTTGGAGACAGCCACCAGATTGACGCCTTCGGGGAGGGTGGCTAAGATGTTGTCAAGCCTGGAAACTATGGTCGAGGTTGCTTCCTGCTCTCCGGCCCGGGCGGAAGTGCTGTCGGAGTAATCCCGGTTCACGGCTTAATCTTTTTTATCGGGGGATTTCACTTTGTAGACATCCATGATGGGTGTTTCGGTGATTGACTGAATCTCAAAGTCGGCCATGGTGCCTTTCATCCCTTCCATGAACGAGTTGAGAGCGCCTTTGAAGTCGGTGGCTGCCACGAGAATCTGCGATATAGCTTTCTTCTCCACGGCTGTCTTTTCGTCGATGGTGATGAAAGCTACTTTAACCAGATACCAGCGGTCGGCTGAATCATCCCAGAAGATTTCCGAGATTTTCGTGCGTTTTACAGCCGAAACGTTCAGCTCGCCGCTTACGAACGGGGTCTGCTCTTCGATGATGCGTGCCTCGGCTTCGGTAAAGCTCAGGGCATCAACCAGAAATGGTTCGGTTACTTTTTTGATTGAGCCGTTTTCCTGTGTCTTATCGTAACGAATTTTACATTCAAACCAGTTTGCCATAAATCTTTTATTGCTAAAATGGGATTATTTTAAAAATTGTTTAGCTATATTTGCGTGTTGCAGGGGAGAGGCGGTGCAACCGGATGGCAAAGTTAGCTGAAAAAATCTTTCTCTGCAAAGAAAAAATCCAATCCGAGAGCGCA
>CAMEGQ010000160.1 GCA_945916235.1 uncultured Porphyromonadaceae bacterium
CTGCGATTGAGCTATGCGTTTATGCCTTTTCCAATTTTTATCGGACAGCAATAAATTCTAATAAGACCAATAAGTTTAATAAGACTAATAAGACTCACACGATTAATAAGACTGATAAGCCTTATTAATCGTGTGAGCTATTTTTTTGTGCTTTAGATTTCGATAATCAGCGTTTCAAGCCAGATGCATGCCATACCGGCGAGATAGCCGATGAAGGCCATCCACGTGATGCGCTTGGCATACCACATGAAGGGGATTTTCTCGATGCCCATGGCCACCACTCCGGCGGCTGAACCTATGATGAGCAGCGAACCGCCCACGCCGGCGCAGAAGGTGAGCAGATGCCAGAACAGGCCGTCTTCCACGAAGTAGCTCATATAGGTCGGGTCGGCAGCTGCGGCTATTATGTCGGGAGTGGCTACCGGGTACATGTTCATACATGCAGCTACAAGCGGCACATTGTCGACCACCGACGATAGCACGCCGATGATGCCGCTGATGAGATAGGGCTCATGGAACTGGCTGTCGAGCCACATGGCCAGATGGCGCAGAATGCCGGCTTGCTGCAGGGCTCCCACGGCCAGCAGAATGCCGAGGAAGAAGAGGATGGTCGACATGTCGATATGGCGCACGATCTGCGAGATGCGGCCCTCCATGCGGCCGTCAAGACGGTAGCGGCGCACTATCAGCTCCGTCATAAGCCAGAGAAAGCCCAGCGAGATAAGGATGCCCATGTAGGGCGGCAGATGGGTGATCGATTTGAACACCGGCACGAACAGCAGGCCTGCCACACCGATAATCAGGGTGAACATCGACAGGCGCGGATAGAAGCGAGCCACCTCGAAGCCGATACGCTTATCCTGAGTATTGAGCGCTTCGACGGGGCCTGACGATACCATGCGCGTGGCGATGAACGTGGGGATAACCACCGACACAAGCGACGGGACGATAAGGTTGACGATGAGGTCGACCGACGATACGTAATTCTTCATCCAGAGCATGATGGTGGTGATGTCGCCGATAGGCGACCATGCGCCGCCCGAGTTGGCCGCCAGCACTATGACGCAGGCGAAGGTCCAGCGCTCTTTCTGATCGGAGAGCATTCGGCGCAGCATCATCACCATGATGATGGTGGTGGTCATATTGTCGAGGATACTCGACAGGAAGAACGCCACGAAGGCGAGCACCCACATCAGGCGCCGCTTGTTGCCAGCATGCAGATGGCGAACCAGAATGTTGAATCCTCCGTAGCGGTCGATAAGCTCCACGATGGTCATGGCTCCGATCAGGAACACGATGATCTCGCAGGTGTCGCCCAGCGAAACGATAAGGTCTTCCGAGAGGTTGGGATCATGCCCGCACATGGCGTAGACGGCCCACAGCAGTCCGGCCATGAGCAGCGCAAAAGTGGCTTTGTTGATGCCGATCACGTGTTCGAGGGCTATGAGCACATAGCCTGCCACGAACAGCGAAATCATAAATGTTATCATTGTGGCGTATGGGATTTTTTCAAGCTTTTTCTGCAGGCTTGCGCCCCATGAAGGGAGCGCCGCAAACCTATATGCAAAGTTACTTCTTAATTAGCGAAAAAATTCCGTAATAAAGGGCTATTGGCTAAAAATGCCAATTTAAGAGCAAATATTCCAATTATTTTTCTGGCGCCGGTCAGCAGGCGGAATCCACACGGCGGATCGAAGCCCCGAGGGCGTTGAGGCGTACGTCGATATCCTCGTAGCCGCGGTCGATCTGCTCGATATTGTTGATGGTGGATGTCCCCTTGGCCGACATGGCTGCCAGCAGCAGGGCGATGCCGGCGCGGATGTCGGGCGAGCTCATCTTGTTGGCCCGCAGCGTGAATTTATGGTCGTGACCGATGACCACGGCGCGGTGAGGGTCGCACAGGAGCACCTGCGCCCCCATGTCGATGAGGCTGTCGACGAAGAACAGGCGGCTTTCGAACATCTTCTGATGGATGAGCACACTCCCCTTGCACTGCGTGGCCACCACCAGCAGCACGCTCAGGAGGTCGGGCGTCAAGCCGGGCCACGGGGCATCGGCTATGTTCATGATCGAGCCGTCGAGCGATGTCTCGATGGGGTAGCTCTCCTGAGCCGGAATGTAGATGTCGTCGCCGCGCTGCTCCAGACGGATGCCCAGGCGGCGGAAGCAATCGGGGATGACGCCCAGATTGTGGTAGCTGACATTTTTGATGGTGATGGAGCTGCGTGTGATGGCCGCCATGCCGATGAAGCTCCCGACTTCGATCATGTCGGGGAGGATGGTGTGGTCCACCGGATGGCCTTTCTGGCCGGTTAGGGCGCGGTTGCCATGGATAGTCAGCAGGTTGGATCCGCAGCCCGAGATCTCATAGCCGATCTTCCGGAGCAAGGCGCAGGTCTGCTGCACGTAGGGCTCGCAGGCGGCATTGTAGATGGTAGTGGTGCCAGAGGCGCAGGCGGCGGCCATCAGGATGTTGGCCGTACCCGTCACCGAGGCCTCGTCGAGCAGCATGTAGTCGCCGCGGAGGCCGCCTTCGGGCGCTTCAAGCAGGTAGGCCTTGAGAGTGGAGTCGTAGCTGTAGGTGGCGCCGAGATTGACGAACCCCTGGATGTGGGTGTCGACTTTGCGCCGGCCTATTTTGTCGCCGCCGGGCTTGGGGAAGTAGGTCTTGCCGAAGCGCCCCAGCAGCGGTCCGGCCAGCATCACCGAGCCGCGCAGGGCGGCACACCGCTTCACGAAATCGTCGCTCATGGCGTATGATGTATCGATCTCGTCGGCCCGGAAGGTGTAATGCCCCTTCTCAATGCGGCGCACCTTAACCCCGAGACGCTCCACGAGGTGGATGAGATTTTTCACATCGCTGATTTCAGGCACATTATGGATTGTGACCTCCGAGGAGGTGAGCAGAGTGGCGCAAATCACCTGGAGAGCCTCGTTTTTGGCTCCCTGGGGAACAATCTCGCCGCTGAGAGTGCGGCCGCCTTCGATGATGAATGTGCTCATAAGCAGATAGCTGGGCTAAAAATTAAGCAAACTTGGGTGTCAGTCCGGTGGATGGTGTCAGTCCGGTGGATGGTGTCAGTCCGGGGAATT
>CAMEGQ010000161.1 GCA_945916235.1 uncultured Porphyromonadaceae bacterium
CGCAAATTGCGAAGCAGCAAAGAACAAGAGTGAGAAGATGTTTTTTCATGCTATAATTGTTTTAGAGTTAGTCCCAGTCATTGAGGTTGTCGATGAATTGGTCGATGTCGGTGTCCTCAAAGAGGCCCGACAACTCGCCTGTATTTTCGTTATAGTCGAAGTCAACCCAGCCATCATGCACCGGGTCTCCGTTGTAAGAATCTAAATCTTCGTAATCAGCCATGATAATTCAATCCAATAAGATGATTTGTTTAAGACTTTCGTCGTACATAATAGGCTTTCGAGCAATGATTAAATTTATAGCTTCCTCTATAATATGGAAAGGAACGATAAACCATTCTTTGGGTCGGTGGCCGTCGACAGTTATCTGTAACTGGACGGGCGCAAAGAGTTTGTGGATAAGAGCCTCGAAAGTCGACGATTTTACATTGTAGACTTTCCATGTAGCCACAACCTCGACATCAGCACAAAGATAGGTCGGTTCGTTCTTGGCGTTGGCTATACGGCTTTCGACCGAAGTAACGGTAAAGCCGATTTTATAGAGGTCTTTGAGTGCTGCTATTTCGGGGCGAGAAGATTTTGAGCGGAGCACATAGATGGTGCCACTCTCAACATCCTTGTCGGTGAGAGTGAAGCACTGCTCAAATTCTTCGGTAGTCATTTCCGAGCAATCTTGTATAGAATACCCGGTAACGGAAAGATTTTTAGTAAGGGTTTTAAATTTTATATCAGATTCAGAACCATTTTCATAAATAATGCGAGTACGACCATCGCGAGTTCCATATTGGTCTACCTTGTCGTTTTCAACACCGACAAGATAACCAATCATACCATCTTCAACAAAGTATCGCCCTGTTTGCAGATGTTTAATACTGAATTTTGCGAGACGATATTTGCCGGATTTCAGGCCCTGCTGAATCTTCTTAAATCCGTCTGCGTACTTGTCGAAGTCCTCGCAAGGACGACGTTTGCCGATATACTCGGCTTCTTTACGCGCTTCAAGGCGTTGGCGCATATATTCGGGCACGTCAAAAAGGCCGAGGTCAGCGCCATCTTCAATATCAGCGAGCAATGGGTCGTTCAGAATAGCTTCAAGCTGTTCTTCCTCTGTAAGCTCATGCCGATTAGATTCCGGCTGTGGCTCTTCCACTATTAGTTCACGATTCGGAAGAATACCGAGGTCATCAAACGGACGGCAACGCTCAATCTTCTTTTCGCTTTTCAGAAGCCCGGTCCATTTATGGAAAAGTGAGGCTTCTTCGGGCGTATCTTCGGGAAGTCGACCATTGGCTTCGTAGAAGGCAAGTATCTCTTGGAAACCGGCAATCAGGCGGTCGCTCGATGTTGTCCGCTTACGTGGAGCGGTAACATCGGCCAAGAGAGGGTCGTTAAAGATAATTTCGAGTTCCTTTTCCCAGTTGATCATTGCTGCTGTGCGAGTTTATTGCGTTTGAGTTGACGGAGATGTTCGATAGCCATAGCTATGCGGCGAGCCAACGGGTCGCCGTCGGTAATCTCCGGCTTTACCTTTCCCGGATTTTCCTCACGCCACTTGGGGAGATATTTTGTGAAAAGCAAAATAGCTTCTTCATCGGTCAGCTTTTCTGAGCGCTTATCCTCAATAACATATTGAATGGTGCGGAGCACTTCGGGGGTAAGCGATTTGCTGACAACCTCGTATGCGCGTTGGAATGGATTTATTTCGGCAATAAGGTTGATGTCAAGTTCATTGAGATTGACGAACTTGTTGGCAATCTTGATGAATTTATTGCCGGAATCATCGGGGCCTACAACCTGCTCTCCCTGTGTGGCGATAGTCAGGATTGTGTGCTTTGCAACCGCATCGACTTCTTCCTCGTTAAGGTCGGGATATGTTTCACGGATTATCTTGGGTATATAGACCTCGGTAATCATTTCGGCCATACCCTCGCCGATTATAGCTTCTCGGATATTTTTATCAGAGAGCGTTGTTGCTACGAGTGTGTCAAGGTCATTTTCAACGATGGCTTTGGTTTTCTCGTTGAGCTTCGGAAGGTCTTTGACCTCGATAACGTGGTCGCCCTCGCCCGGCTTTTTCGGCTTTTCGGGATTGTCTTCATCGTCGACCTTGGTCTTGAAGTTCCATTTGGGAGCCATAACCTGCTCCATCAGCAATGAAGCGGATATGGCTTTCAAGAAGTCGTTGACCGCCATAGAAACATCATCTTGCGCAGCATCAGGGCAAGGGATGAGGTTGGTGAACTGCGCATGGGTCTTACCCTCGCAGTCACGGGTACAACGACCGATAATCTGAACGACCTCGGTCAGCGAGGCACGGATACCGATGGTGATACAGTGTTCGCACCACTCCCAGTCGAAGCCCTCCTTGGCGGTGCCGAGGGCTATGAGGATGTCGAGCGAGTTACGGCTGTTCATGCGTTGTAGATATGACTGTAACGCATCGCGCTGTTCTTTGCTGTCTTCTACGAGGTCGCCGACGGTGAGAATACGGCCATCGGAAGTCTTTACCTTGTAGAGATAGTTGTTATAATCCCGGTCAACAATCTCTCCGATATACTTGATAATCTCTGCAACCTGATCGTGCTTGTTCATAAACGCCCCGGTCTTGCTATTGGGGTGTGGAATATGGATAAGCGTTTTCTTGTGAGTATCGAGTACATCGGGAATGGCTGTAAGATAATTGCCTTGGAAGAAGCTGTAGCCAATGCCAAGGCTTTTCAGCCATTTGTAGCCGTTGAGCTGCTGATAGTAGTTGTAGTTGATTGTCGGCTGAAACATCGCCTCGTCTTCGGGACGCATCACCGGAACGGCATCGCCACGGAAGTATGAGCCGGTCATGGCGAGTATGTGTGCCGATGTCTCGTTAAGAAGTCGGCGAATTAGAGTGCCGAGACGGTTGTCCTCGTCAGCCGAGCCGTGGTGAAACTCGTCGATGCCGAAGAAAACGTTGTCAAGTTTTCGTGCATCAATGCCATTGAGCGAGTTAAGGAGCGTGGCATGAGTGCAGACGAGTTTAGTAGCGGTAGGATGATCGAGAAATTCTCGGACAATCGACTTCTTGGAGTTCTCGCTTCCGGCATTGAGGC
>CAMEGQ010000162.1 GCA_945916235.1 uncultured Porphyromonadaceae bacterium
GGTATTGCCGCTTCAAGTCTGTGCATCATGCCGTTGTGGATGGCACAGTGCTCGATGACCGAGGCAGACTTATTGACCTCTACGAAGCCTGTATGCAGCAGGATGCTCATATAGCAAGTACGGTAGAGACTCTGGAATCTCAGATTGTCGGTGAGCGTTATATGCTTGCCAAGCAGAATGAGAAGGGCCGCTACGTCAAAGACATAGAAGAAACCCGAAAAATTCAGGGCACTCAATTTATTAAGCTGATCCGAGGAATTGCCGAGGCCAAGCTTTATGGCTTTACTGGCATCGAAATATTGCCTGACATAGACCCGCGCACTGGCAAGCTGAAACACATCAATATTCTGGAACGCCGTAATATTCTGCCGGACCAGCGTCGTATCGTACAGCGCCAGGGACAGTGGTCTCCTGGTTGGAACTTTGATGACCCGAAATTCTCAGACAACTATGTTTTGATTAATTCGGGCAATCTTGGTTTGTTTTCAGCAACCACGCCGTTGATTCTGGCAAAGAAGTTTACCACTGCCAACTATGTTAACTTTAGTCATACTTACGGTCAGCCTATTATTCATGGTAAGACTGAAGGAGAAAGCACTGCCGATCGTCAGCGCCTCGCTAATGAAATTGCAAGTGCTGCAACTAATAAAGTCATTGTAACCGGTCTGAATGATGAGGTTGACATCAAGAATTTTGCCAGTGTCAATTCTGAGAAGATTTTCACCGGCTTGATTGAACACGCCAACTCGGAGGTTTCCAATATCATTCTCGGCTCTGAATCTATTGCTGGTGCAACACAAGCTTATGTCGGTTCGACACGCGCTCATCAGGATATTTTCCGTGACCGCATTGCGGTGTATCGTGAGTTCATTGAGAACGTGATGAACGAAGAGATTATTCCTCGCTTGGTTACTATGGGATATATCAAAACCGGTCTGGAGTTCAAATATTCCAATCGTTTGGAAATGTCTAACCAGGAACAGATTGACCTTTTCCTTGGTATGGCAGACCGTTTCGAGATTGCTCCTGAAGAGGTAGAGAAGAATTTCGGTATTACTGTAGGCAAACAGATAAAGCTGGGTGGCTCTGGTATTTCTGGCACCAGTGGCGAAAGCTCTGATGGCAATCACATGAGTGATGAGGAATATTACAAACGCTATGGTCGGCATCGTAATGCGGTAAATTTTCTGAGGGAGAGAAAGTAAAAGGCACGGCTTTACTCTCCAAAATTCAAGCAGCAAGGTTGCCTGAATCTGATGAGGAGCGCGACGAAGAAGAATTGTTGGCTCTTCAGGCGATATTCCAGCGTCTTTTGGAAGCTATCAAAGCAGACGATGGACAGTGGAAAGTGCTTGAAGAACTGATGGATCTGAGAGCGCAGCAGTTGATAAGACGTGCCTTACAAGGTTTCGGAATGTCTTTGGAAGAAGCTTTGGAACTCCTGCAATCATCAGAAGAAGGACTGGGCCGCGTAGACAAAGAAAAGCGCATAGCTATTCATGCTGCCATTGACAATTTGGTGGATTTTGCAGTCGCTGAGGAGTATCAGATGGTAGATGATTTGAATTTTGACGAAGAAAATTCGACTGAGGAAGATGACGAAGAGGCTTTGAAGGTCTTCAAAACTTATAATCAGCGTTATGCCAAAGTTGAGAATGAGGATGTTGAATATGCTATGATCGTTGCCGCCGGATTGGTGGCCGTGCGCTCTACTACTATCTTGACTTACATGACCCAAGGTGATGAACGTGTTCGACCTTGGCATAGGACATACGAAGGCTATTCCGCGCCAAAATCCAGTTTCCCCCATTGGCTCATTCCTCCGATTGAACACCAGTGTCGTTGCTTCTTGATTGAGGATGATGTCTATAATCAGCTGAATGTGCAGGCAGCGCGAACTGGTAAACTTGAAATGCCGGATTGGTTCAACCCTACATTCAAGGAATCTGTAGCTTTCGGAGGTCGAATATTCTCAGATGAACATCCATATTTTCAGGTGGATGAAGCTCATGTTGATAAACTGAGCGAGATTTCTGCAAGGATTAAAGCTCAATACTTCGATGCCTAAAATCACGCCACGACAAATGATAGCACAGTGGGCTGGGGCTTCTCATAAGTTTCAAGTCAATGTCCACAACTTTGAGGTCGAAGCTGGTAAGGCTGCTGTAGAAGTCTTTCAGAAATCATTTGAACTGAAGCGATTTAACGGAGCCTCCGGAAGACCGTGGGCGAGGTGGCAAGGTCACTATCAAGGTAAAGGTAGCCTGATGAATGAAACTGGGACATTGAAAAACTCAATCAAAGTCAAGTCCATTCAAAATCACAAGGTTACTGTTTTTACTGACCCATCTGATTTTTCAAATTCGGCAAGGCATCAGGGTTTCTGCTATGCTGCCGTACATAACAATCTTGATACTCTTTCCAACAAGCCTTTGAAAGGCCCGAAGAGAGAGCGTCAGTTTATAGGACATTCATCGGTTTTGTTCAATGAACTGAAAAAGTTAAGTGTGCATATTTTCGATGGATTACCCAGATGATTATAGATAAACATGGGCATGACAAGCCTGTAGTTCCTGAGATTCCTGAGGTTCAGGAGCCCGAAGTAGAAAATCCTCTGGAGCCGGATGAGGGCGAAGCGTATGAAGGCAATCCGATGTCTGAGATTTTTCGAGCTACGCAGAAAATCCTTCAGGGTATCAAGCGTGATCCCAACGACCCGAATAGCGAGCCGTTGTTCCGTACTATCAAGCTCAATTATGGTCAGCTGACTCGTATCAAACATGATAAATTTAATACGGAAAGTGCTCTTGCATTTCCAGCGGCTTTTATCCACTTAATTAATGTTAGATGGCTTGTTCAAGCTTCACGAATTGGTGAAGGGCGCGGAGAGCTGAGGATTTGTTATGTATTGAATCGCTTGAATATTGAAGATGATGAGCATCAGACTGAAGGCTTTGAGGTTTTTCAGTTGATTAACAATGCGATAAATGCGAATAAGGCTAATTATCCCATTTTTACAGAGCGTCTTCAGTTG
>CAMEGQ010000163.1 GCA_945916235.1 uncultured Porphyromonadaceae bacterium
TTAGCTACCATAGCTACCATAGCTATCTTAGCTATCTTAGCAGCCTTGGCTTCCTTAGCTGCCTTATTCTCTTTGGCTCCTTGGGCTTTTGGGCTCTTGGAAAGAGCCAAAAAGAGCAAGCCCCGCTTGCGTTGCTTCCCTGAAGGGAGCTGCAAGCGGGGCCTGCTGTTTGTTGATGCTCTCAAAGTGCGAGCTGATAAGAATCAAATCTATGCCGCAGAGGGCGCCCGGGAATCGGATCTATGCCGCGATAGTGCGGCCGGAAATCAAGCCTCGCTCTTGCGGGCGGCGGGATTAGAATATGCCGTTGACGCCGGCGAGGATCAGGGTCAGATAGCCGAGAATCAGGCCGACGATACCCATGATAAGGCCGGTCTTGATCATATATTTCTGCTGAATGAAACCGGTGGCGTCGGCCAGAGCATTCGGGGGTGTGGAGATCGGGAGCACCATTGCCAGCGAGGAGCAGATGGCCACACCGATAAGCAGCGTAGACACGCCGCCGAAACCGGCAAGCTGCGTCTGCATTGAGTCGCCTGCGATGGCCAGAATGGGCACAAACAGGGCCGCTGTGGCCGTGTGGCTGATGAAGTTGGCCATGAGGTAGCAGAGCAGACCAGATCCGATGATGACCATCAGAGGCGACCAGCTGCCGAAGGGGATAGCTTCAATCAGATGGGTGGCAAGGCCCGAACCCTTCATGGCAACGCCCAGCGAGAAGGCGCCGGCAATCATCCAGAGGATACTCCAGGAGATCTGCTCCAGGTCGCGCTTGGTGATTACCCCTGCCACGCAGAGCACACCGACCGGAAGCATGGCCACCACATTGGCGTTCACGCCTGTGAAGGCGTCGGTAAGCCACAGAAGCACGGTCACGCCGAAGGTGATGTATACCACTACATCGCGCCAGCTCGACTCGTGGCTCGATTCAATCACCAGATTTATAGTCTTTTGGGTGAAGGGGAAGAGTTTGCGGAGCACGAACCATGCGATAACCAGCAGCAGGATTACCATGGGCACCATCACCATCATCCACGTACCGAATCCGATGCCGAGATTCATGCCCGTGGGGTCATTGAGGAATTTCAGGGCGATGGCGTTAGGGGGAGTGCCGATAGGAGTACCTATACCGCCGATATTGGCGCCGATGGGGATGGCCAGAGCCAGACCGATTTTACCTTTGCCGTTGGCAGGCAGCGCGCTGAGCACCGGGCCAAGGAACGTCAGCATCATGGCGGCGGTGGCGGTGTTGGAGATGAACATTGAGAATACGGCGGTCACAAGCAGGAAGCCCAGAAGCACATTCTCCGACTTGGTGCCGAACGGCTTGAGCATCACTTTGGCAAGCTTTACGTCCAGGCCGCTCTTCGTTGCTGCGATGGCCACGATGAATCCGCCGATGAACAGCATGATGGTCGGGTCGGCGAAGCAATGCAGGATAGCCGTGTTGCTGACCAGATTTTCATATTTCTCGCCTCCACCCGCGCTCTGGAAAAACCATAACGCCGAGTCGGAAGTGCAGAATAGCAGAAGGACCACTACCACCAGCGATGTAGTCCATGCCGGCACCGGCTCCAGAAGCCACATCAGGGCTGCAAAGGCGAATATGGCCAGACAGCGCGATTCGATGGCGTTGATGCCCGGCAGTCCGTAGAGGGCCGACGGCGCAAGCCAGAAAAACAAGGCTACGATAGTCGCAACGCCGATTTTGATGACGCGAGTCCCAAGGGGATTCCTGTTTTTGCGGTGTTCCTTTTTCCACTCGTGGTATGCTTCCACGAGGTGAAACCCATGAAAAATAGTAAACATGATCGGTTTATAGTTGTAATTATTGGATTCCTATTTACCCTTTTCCCTCCAGTCTATGTTTGGCGGGTGCAAAGTTAGCAATTATTCTCCACTCAACCAATCATCTGACCCTCAGAATTGTCCTTAGAACTACAGACCGTGTGGCCGAAACAGTTCTTAACGAATATTAACATAATATGTGGGATAAATCTGAACCTTTATTAATAACTTTGCCATTGGGTTAATAAACCTTTATAATTGTAAAGCAAAGGTTGAAATCCACTCAACAATAGGCCTAATCTCCTGCAGGTAAGCCTTTTGCCGCAGCCAGCAGCCTGCCGCGCCGCCGGAACAATAATAAACCAACAAAATTGATATTAATAACTTATTTTTCTCAAACCTTTAACCAAAAAACTAAATCATTATGAAAAAGATTCTTATGGCCGCTGCTCTTCTCGTAGCAGGCGCAAGTATCGCTAACGCTGAGGGTTACAACCGCGTAGCTCTTTCGTACGACATGCAGCACTTCAGCATGAACAAAGAATACACCGGTGCTGACAAGAGCGAAGGCCGCAACCTCAATGGCTTCGGCGTTGCTTATACCCATGGCTTCGGCGTTGCTGAAAACATGTTCGTTGAGACTGGTCTCGGCTTCAATGCAGGCTTCGGCACAGAAAGTGTAGGCGACTACAAGCAGAAAATGCAGAACATGAACTTCAAAGTGCCCGTAAATTACGTTTATCGTTTCAACGTAGCTGACGGTATCACCATCGCTCCCTATGCTGGTATCAACTTCAAGCTCAATGTCGCTACGAAACTCCGTGACGAATATGACGGTCAGAAGAGCGACTGGGTAAGCGTATTCGACAAAGACAAAATGGGTAGTGACGACCTCACCTGGAACCGCTTCCAGATGGGCTGGCAGGTTGGTGTCGGCTTCAGCTACGCCAAATACTATCTGGGCATCCAGTACGGTACTGACTTCATCCCCGCTTACAGCCACAAATTCGACGGCGGCACACCTAAGGTTAACTCCTCCAACCTCAACATCGCTGTTGGCTACACCTTCTAATCCATCTTAGAAGCAACCATACAAAAAGCGAGCCTCCCCGGCTCGCTTTTTTTGTCCCCGCCCCCCAACGCAATAGCCGGAATATTGGGGTTCAGATGCAACCCCCGGTTGATTAAATTAGGGGCGCTCCGGGTTGTGGGGCGCCCCTTAATATTT
>CAMEGQ010000164.1 GCA_945916235.1 uncultured Porphyromonadaceae bacterium
CGTCTGCCCCGAACTCTTTGTAAAAATTCATGAGTTGTTTGGCTTCCTCTTTCATTGCTGTTGTTTTTGAGGGGTTAATCAGTGTTAGCGATTGTCACCACTGCCGCCGAGCTTGCCGCGCCGTTGACGTGATGCGAGTTTGTCGATGTTCATCTGTGCGACTGCTTCGAGCGTGAAGCCGAGGTCGTGCGCCATGGTCGCACAGTACCAAAGCACGTCTCCGACTTCGAGAGCGATGGCGAGTTTGGTTTCTTCGGTGAACTCCTGCTCGTTGTCTCTGATGACCTTTTTGACCTTGTCGGCCACTTCACCGGCTTCGCCACACATACCGAGTGCCGGGTATATGATGCGCTTGTCTTCGGGATAGACAGCCGTCTTCAGTGCGGCTTCCTGATATTCGTTGAGTTTCATTTCGTTTCGGGGTTTCGGATCTTCGCACGGTATGAGCCAAAACTCGTTGACCCATTTCGCGTCCATGCCGTGGTCAAAACGGATGTGATAGGTATAGTAGTGATTGCTTTCGGTCGTGCCCTGATGCTCGTTGACTTGTGTCACCGTGCCGCAGAATTTCGGCTCGGAGTTGAGCATGTAGACGACTCTATCGCCCTGCTTGAATCTCGGTTCTCCCGTGAAGTTGGGTTCTTCGTTCATGATTGTTTCGTTTAAAGGTTGATTTTCTTTTTGAGCCAATGCTTTTTGGCATACTGGCTCTGCCTCAATCGCATCACCTTGCCTCGGCGGTGGACAACGTCGGCCATCGCCTCCTCCCGGCTGAGGAAATATCGACCTTCGTCCCATGCACGTTGGTCGAAGATGTCGTGCTTTTCCTGGACTTTGTAGACGGGGCAGGGGTCGAACGGATCTTTTGCCGCCACCCAATACATCTCGTATTTGGGCACGCGGACATTAGAATGTTTCTTGTTTGCCATAGCCTATCTGTTGAAGAAGTACGCGCCGCCATCGCTCGGCTGACGCTCGTACATGATTTGCAGCTTGTAGATTCTCGCGGCTTCGGCTTCGAGCTGGCAGCCTTGGCTGAACTGCCATCCGTCGCACAGATAGATGGCGTCGCAGTCAAGCAACGCGCGGATGTCGAAGGCGATGTGGTCTTTGTATACGGGATTTTTCCCGGCATAGACTTCAAACGGCGTTATCACTTTGTGGCCGGCTCGGCTGAGCATCGCTTTGGTGAGGTCAGCTTTCTCACGCGCTTCCTGTTCTTGGCCGGTTATCGGAATGGAGATGTAGATTGTCATGATTGTATAGGTTAACTTTTATAAAATATCACAGGCGGCTTCCTCTGCATGGTAGGCCGAAGTCCAATAGTCGTCAAGCATCTCTTTCAGCTTCGGGTCTTCGACTTTTGTCAACAGCCAGTCTATGTAATCCGTCCCGAGCTGGTTCGGTGTCCTGCGGTCCAATATGTCGCGTATCATCTCGTCGTTCATTTTGCCGTCAGTGTCCTCCGGCCTTGGTGTTCTTATCAGCATCTTCTCTTAGTTTTTTGTTTCTGTCGTATTGTGCTTTGAACTTGAAAAATTCCACCTTCTTGCGGTGTTGCTCTTCCAATGTCGGGATCTTGGCCCGCTGTTTATAGTCGTCGAGTATCTGCTGCGCTTCCTTGTCGCCGTCGTTGGCTCGCGCTTCGAGCATGGCCAGATAGGCTGTGTGCGTGATTGCGCCCGCATTACCCGACACTTCCTCGCGTTGCTTCGCCCGTTCGCGCCCTATGCTGGCGTTCTCGCAACTGTCGGCCATTTCAGACTTAAATTCCCGTAGCCAGCCGATGATGATGTTGCCGTCGAGACGGTCGTAGATTTTCTCGCTCATCATCTTCTGACGGAAACACGCCTTGATGTTGCCGAGGGTGAGGTCGTAAAAATTATCGTTGTCAAGAATCAGTTCGGCTGTCAGCTTTGTCTGCTTGGCGTTCATGTTGCCCTTGACGTTAAAGAAGTCGTTGACCTCGATAATCATCATTGCGAGATACATCACTTGCTTATTGCGATCGAGTCCGCGCTTATACTGCGAGAGCATTACCGCGTTAGACGGTCGGCTGTCGCTCGCCCGCTCGATCGGAAGATTCTCCAAGTATTTCGCGGGCGAGGTCGTAAGCTGTTGGATTTCGGTGCTGACCTCTGCTGGAAGATTGTTGTTGCGTGCTGTCAGGTTTGTTGTCATAGTTGCCTTCAAGAATCTTTATGAAATTTGCTTTTTTGAATATCCAGTCGAAGCTGACTTTGCCCCATTCCATTGTCAGAAAGTCCGAGGCGAGGACTTTGCGGATCGCCAGCTCCACCTTCTCCTTACCGTACTCGTTGAATATCCCTTTGAGAGCGGCTTTCCTCGAATCGGTCAGTTTGGAAATTGTCGGAATCATCGTTACCGAGACTTGGTTGTTAAACCATTCGCGAAAACGTTCGTAGCCGTCCTGCGCGACCGCGACTTCGCCTTTTGCTTTCGACTTGGTCTTGGCCGCTGTCCTGCGCTTGTATTCGGCCACGAATTTCTCCGCGTAGTCAAAAGCATTCTTTACGGCCACCTCCATGTCGAAGTTGTAGTCGCCCGCGTATGTCGGACTGACCGCCTTGGCTATGTCGTAAATCATCTCGTTCTCTTTCATGGTTATTTCGGCTTTGCAAATTCAAACATTACCTGCTGATTGACGTTGAGATGCGCCTCCAGCACTTTCTGACGGCACAGTTGGCGCATGGCTTCCTTGAAGTCCTGCTCGGCCCGTTGCGCCAATTCGTGAAGCATCGCCACGTAAGGCACTATCTTGCATTTCTCGCGGTTCTCATACAGCCAAATGATGGCATCCGTAAATGCCAC
>CAMEGQ010000165.1 GCA_945916235.1 uncultured Porphyromonadaceae bacterium
ATGGCAAAGAAAACCAAATCATATTCACAGGTGCAGGCTACCGACGAATTGGAGCAGCTTGGTAAGCGTGGCACATCAGCGCCGGAGCTCATTTATGATCTCCTGCGCATCTTCGCCGGATATGGCGACGGCCAAATACGCCGTACCAAGGACGGCCCCGGCAATCTTGCTAAAGACGGCGAAACCGTCCTTATCAAGAACCTTGTCGCATATCGCGAAGCCGTTGTAAATACTCTCGACGGCGATTGCTCTAAGATGTACGACGTAATCAATGCTATGCGCGATGATGCGAAGATTGCCAAGCACTCTCCACGTCTCTACATCACAAGCAATGGTGTTTTCGTTGTGGCATACGACCCCAAAGAAAACGACTGGTACGAAAACCGCATCGACCTACTTTGGAAAGATTTTGAATTTTTCACGCCCCTTGCAGGAATCGAGAAAATTCAGTTCACCGAAGAAGCCGAAGCCGACGTTAAATCAGCCGAGTTGATGGCGAAGCTCTTTGATGATATTCGCCGTTACAACGACATACGCGACCCGCAGACCGTCCATGCGCTCAACGTGTTTATGTCGCGTCTACTTTTCTGCTTCTTTGCCGAAGACACCGGTCTTTTCCCTGAGGATAACCTGTTTACCAACAAGCTCCGTACTCACACAAAAGAGGATGGCTCCGACCTCGCCGAGTTTATTGACCGTGCTTTCCTTGCCATGTCGACCAACGACCCCGCAGTGCTTTCCACTTTGCCGAAACTCTACGAGGTCTTTCCATACGTCAATGGTGGTCTGTTCCGCGACCGTTATCCCATACCGGTGCTTTCGCGCCGTGCCCGCACTCTGATTCTCAACTGCGGCGAATACAACTGGCGCGAAATCAACCCTGACATCTTCGGCTCGATGATTCAGGCTGTTGTTACTCCTGAACATCGCGCCGGTCTCGGTATGCACTACACATCTGTGCCGAACATTGAAAAGGTTATACGCCCACTTTTCCTCGATGCCCTCGAAGAAGAATTTGAAGCAGCTTGCTTAGAAGCTCGCGAGAAGATGGCGAAAAAGGTAAACCCCGACCGCGCTTCTCAACGATTGCGCAACCTGCTCAACCGCTTGTCAAACATTAAATTCTTTGACCCTGCTTGCGGTAGTGGAAACTTCCTCATCATTGCTTACAAGCGCCTGCGTGAGCTTGAAATCCGTATTTGGAAAGCGATGCGCGAAATTACCGGCATGGCATTACTGCCATTCCCAAATATCACGCTTACGCAGTTCTACGGCATCGAACTCGACGAGTACGCCGCCGAGACCGCCACACTATCAATGTGGCTCGCCGAGCATCAGATGAACGTCAAGTTTCAGGAAGAACTTTTTGTCCTCCCCGAAACCTTGCCATTGAAACCATCCGGCCATATCGTCTGCGGCAACGCTTGTCGCCTCGATTGGAATACAGTCTGCTCTCATACTCCAGAAGAAGAAGTCTACATAATGGGCAATCCCCCGTATCTCGGCAGTAAACTTCAAGATGACGCTCAGAAAGAGGATATGCGGATTGCTATGCAAGGCACTGATGCTACTAAAACGGTTGATTACATTGCCGCATGGTTTTGGAAAGGTGCTAACTATATTCGAGGCACTAAAGCTAAATACGCCTTTGTTACAACTAATTCAATCAGTCAAGGTGAGCAGGTAGCTATGCTTTGGAAGCCTATCTTTGACCTCGGCCTTGAAATATTTTTTGCTCGCACTTCTTTTAAGTGGAGTAATAATGCAAAATACAATGCGGCCGTCATTGTTGCTATAATAGGTGTCAGCAATAAATCTACAGAAATTAAGAGACTCTTTTCAGAGGCTACATTGAGTGAAAAAAAAGTCGTTTCCATAAATCCTTATTTAAGCGAAGGCGACTCTCTTATTGTCCCACGAACTAATGTGCCTCCGAAAGGTCTCCCAGAGCTACTATTCGGTAGTATGCCACGAGACGGTGGTTTCCTTAACTTCGATAGAACGATAGCTGAAAGAATAAGTCTTGAAAATCCCAAGGCATCTAAATTCATCAAACGTTATATTGGCTCACAAGAAATTCTTCAAGGTCTTGAGCGATTTTGTTTATGGATTGACGACACAAAAGAGGATGTCGAGTTAGCTTATAGCGTTCCTGAAATAGCACAACGTCTTGAATCAGTTAAAATGGAAAGAGAACAAAGTAATGCCGACAGTACAAGGGCCTATGCCAATAGACCTCATATGTTTGTACAGCGAGCATATAAACCCACAGACGCAATTTTGATACCTCGTGTATCATCTGAGCGTCGATTGTATGTACCCATTGGGTATGTAAGCAAAGATACTGTCATATCTGATTCTGCTTTTGCTATCTATAATGCAGAAAAGTGGCTCTTTGCCTTGCTGACATCAAAGTTCCATAATCTATGGGTTAGGACTGTGGGCGGTAGATTAAAGACGGATATTCGATATTCTGCAACTCTTTGCTACAACACCTTCCCTTTCCCGAAGTTGACAACATCAAATAAAGAGGAATTAGAGCGTCTTGCTCAAAATATTCTCAATATTCGCGACGAGAACTTCGATATGACGCTTGGCGAAATGTATAATCCCGAATCCATGCCAGAGGAACTGCGCGAGGCTCACCATCAACTTGACCTCGCCGTGGAACGCATCTACCGTCCCGAGCCGTTCACCTCCGACGAAGAACGCCTCGAACACCTCTTCAAACTCTACGCTAAAATGACTAAAGCCTCAAAGTGATGCCAACAGGAATTGAATTAAGACCGGTGTTTTATGCGCAGCAGCTCAATGGAGTGCTGCGACGCATC
>CAMEGQ010000166.1 GCA_945916235.1 uncultured Porphyromonadaceae bacterium
GTGGACATTGGAAAAATTTGTTTCCTCGAACTTTTTCATACAATCGCTTTGTGGAAGTTGACGATAGAAGATTTCGTTTGGATAGGAGAAGATGTATGTATTGACAATTTGTCAGAAGTGACAATAGCATCACATTCGTGTGTTAGTATGGGCGCTATGCTGCTATGTGGAAATCATGATTATAGGAGTGAGCGGTTTGATCTGAAGGTGGGGGAGATTCATTTGGAGGAGGGGGTATGGATAGGCGCAAGGGCTACGGTAGTCGGTGGTGTCAGGGTGGGCCGAGAAGCCATTCTGGCTGTCGGCTCGGTTGCCACGGCTGATCTCCGGCCGGAGGGCATCTACCAAGGGACCCCGGCCCAGTGGAAACGTGAACGGTATAAAATTTTGAAAGGATGAGGATTACGGTAGTGATGGCAACGTGGAACTCGGCTTCGACCATAAGGTCGACGATGGAGAGCGTGCTGGCGCAGACGCATGGCGATGTGGAGCATATCGTTATCGACGGGGCTTCGAGCGACGAGACCGCTGAAATCGTTCGCAGCTATGCGCAGCGCTACGAAGGTGCGGGCAAGCTGCTGAGGGTGGTCAGCGAGCGCGACCGTGGCATTTACGATGCCATGAACAAGGGGTTGCGCATGGCTACGGGCGACGTGGTCGGCCTGCTCAATTCCGATGATTTCTTTACTTCGCCCGAAGTGCTTGCCTGCGTGGTTAAAGCCTTCGCTGACGCCGGAGCCGACACGGCCTCTGATGCGAAGCGGCAATCCGAGGCTCTTCAGGCCGTCTATGGTGATATTCATTATGTTGACCCTGGCGACCTTTCGCGCATGGTGCGCTATTATAGCTCGCGCCGTTTCCGCCGCTGGAAGATGCGGCTGGGTTACATGCCGGCACATCCGTCGTTCTATTGCCTGCGCGATGTTTACACCCGGCTGGGACTCTACGACATCTCCTTCCCTGTGGCAGCCGATTTCGAACTGCTGCTGCGTTTTATATATGTAGGACGGCTTCGCACGCGCTATCTCCCGCTCGACTTCGTCACCATGCGCACTGGCGGCGCCTCTACATCTGGCATGGCCTCTCACCGCCGCATCCTCGCCGACCATCTTAGGGCCTACCGTAAAAACCTCCCCTCATCTCCCGGCGCACTCAACCTCCTGCTCGACATTACCCGTTATCCCTTCAAGCTCCTCGAGCAACTTTTCTGATAGTCCAATATAATTTCACTATCTAATTTAATGCACAAACTACTCAAACTTCTAAGGGAGAACTCGCTCTTTCAATTGCTGTCGAGTAA
This sequence comes from uncultured Porphyromonadaceae bacterium, assembly GCA_945916235.1. Classification (GTDB taxonomy): domain Bacteria; phylum Bacteroidota; class Bacteroidia; order Bacteroidales; family Muribaculaceae; genus UBA7173. The sequence goes on from CAMEGQ010000166.1 coordinate 1,301, forward strand.
ACTGTTTGTGCAGGTCACCACAATCCTGCAGTCAATCATTATATCGCGTCTGCTGGGGCCGACTGGTAAGGGCGAATTTACCGAAGCTATTCTATGGCCTACACTCGTTGCCAGCCTCTCGATGTTCGGCCTGTATACTGCCATCGTTCGCATATCAGCTAAGAAAGAACTTAACAGAAGGGTGAACATCACAAAATCAGTAATCCGCGTTACACTGATTACAGGCCTGTTCGGAACAATCATTGCTTATTTTGTCAATACGATGATGTTTGCTGCAGAGTCATTCCTCCTTGTCGCCCAATTCTATGCCGTTTATGCGCTCATTTATAATGTCAATCGCGGTCTGTCAGCCATCAACAACGGGCGAGGGAATATGGGAATATTCAGTATATCGGCTTCGATTTTGAATCCTGTATTTTTCCTTGGTATACTTATCCTATATGTATTCGACAAAATATCGATTAATACGCTTCTTATCGCCCTTTTACTCGCAAATTTTAGTTCGCTGGTATTTTTATACTTTGTGCGTGAGCGATCCAGGATTAAGCGTACTCTATCGCCATGCGCTCTGTTGAAATATAGCATACGCTTTTCACCATCTGACTTTTCCGAGCCGCTATATGCCTATTATGATAAAGCTATTATTGCATTTGTGCTTTCGGCCTACGACCTTGGCCTTTATACGATTGCATATTCAGCAGCGGCAATGATTAACGTTATTTCCGCAACTTTCGCCACGCAGCTTTTTTCCGATGTGGCCCGGGGAAGTTGTGATCATCTTCACAGGTACATCCGTGTGAATCTCATCACAATGGTGTTGATGTCGATGTCCATGTGTGTGGTGCTTCCTTTCGCCATTCCGCTGGTTTTCGGAGCTGATTTCCGTCCGGCAGTGCCTATCTCCCTTTTGCTTCTGATAGTCTGCATCCTTCAGGGTCAAAGTTCTATAATTGAGCGTGCAATTTTGGCAAGAGGATTTCCCTATGTTGGTATACAGGCAAAGATGCTGACAATGGGAGTTTACTTGATCGGTGCCTTCGTTTTCTACGGACTTGGGATCTCTTCACTATATTCCCTCTCAATGCTTCTTATCCTTGTGCAGGCTGTTTATCTGGCATATATGCAGTATCGCATGAAGGGGATATTCGGCGCACAACGCATGGCTCCCAATGTTGCCGATGTATCGGACTATTTCAAACGGATCAATAGATTTATGAAAAAGTAATGAAGTCTTTAAATTTAAAAAGCGTAAAAGACAAGTTCTCGGATATTGTTGTTAGATTACTCCCTGATAAGTTGTATCTGCAGATGGTGTATCGTCGGAATATGGGTCAAAGACTCAATCTCAAAAATCCGGTTACCTTTCAGGAGAAAATTCAGTGGCTGAAACTCTACAACCGACGCCCGGAATACACCCGTATGGTCGACAAATATGCGGCTAAAGAATATGTGGAATCAGTAATAGGTGCCGATTACATTATACCCACTCTCGGCGTATGGAACAAGGCTGAAGA
>CAMEGQ010000167.1 GCA_945916235.1 uncultured Porphyromonadaceae bacterium
GACCAAATTGGTTTATAATATAAACCTAATGTCAAACTTTCAAAAACAAGTACAAACGCTTAAAAACAAACGTCGAATCCTTAATAATTACCCAATATGGAAGATAGAAAACTTACCGAGAAAGAGAGCCTCGAAGTCATTACCTCGATGATAGCCCGCACGAAAGATCGCTATGTCAACGGCGACATCATGCTGTTGTGGGGCTACCTGAGTGCCGGCGTGGCGGCACTGATATGGGTGCTGTTTGCCATAACCCACAATCCGGCATGGAATTGGCGGTGGTTCCTCATCTGGATTGTCGGTGGCACGGCCACACCGATAATGGCTAAAAGACAGCAACGCGAGAAGGGCGTCAAAAGCTACTCGGACGTCATCACATCGCGCATCTGGACGGCAGTCGGCTACAGCGCGATAGCCTCGACGGCATTTTGCCTGGCATTCCTCCTCGTCAAAGGTATTAACGCATGGGCGATGATGCTGGCACTGGCCCTGATCATCGTTCCGTTCGCCGAGATAGCCCAAGGAATAATCATCAAAGAGAAGTCGCTGGTAGCCGGCGGAGCAGTCGGCCTGATTGCGGGCCTTTTCACACTGGCCTGCATCGTGGGAGGAGTCAGGCTTTACGCCTCGTGGTTTATGCCCCTCTTCATCGTCTCCTTCATCGCCATGATGGTTATTCCGGGCCATATCATCAACCACAAGTCACGCAAATGAAAGACCTGAATCCACTACTGCATTCGCAACTCCGGCTTGCCATAATGTCCATCCTGATGAGTGTGGAGGAAGCAGATTTTGTTTATCTCAAAGAGAAAACCGAATCTACCGCCGGAAACCTCAGCGTGCAGCTCGACAAACTGTCCACGGCCGGCTATATCGCCATCGAAAAGGGCATGTCGGGCAAACGCCCCCGCACGTCATGCTCCGTAACCCCCGAAGGGCGAAAAGCCTTTGAGGAGTACGTCGAAGCCCTCAAAACCTACCTGAGCCTATAATAATTCCGGTATGCAGAAGTTTCTTCAATAACTATCGGACTCTTATCAACTACTATCAGGCTCTTATCTACAACTATCTGTTTCTTAGTCAAAGCCTAATTCGTCACGCAGCTTTTTGGTCAGACCCATCGCGGTCTGGTTATATGCATGGCGGATTATGCTTTGTTCGACCTCCGCGGGGATGGCGCTGTTCAGGTCGACCGATATCCAGTGGCGCTTGTTCATGTGGTAGCCGGGGCGGATGCACGGGTATCTCTCCTGTAGGTCGAGCGAAAAATCCGGATCGACCTTCAGGTTATAAAACTGCCAGTGCCCCGATAGGTCCATCAGGCAGAAAATCCTGCCTCCTATACGGAGCGCAAGGGCATCCGGACCGAGCGGCATATCCTCGCTGACGTGGGGCAGTGACAGCGCAAACTCTCTGATTTCCTCTATATTCATCTGTCGCGGCAGACTTGGCGTTTATTGTTTTGGACCTTGCTGCGTCCGCTGGCGGACGAGCTCGATAGACTCTTTGCCGGTCATCGACTCAATGTCGAGCCGGAGAACGGTGACGTGGCTGAGACATCGGGCAATCTGGGCGTCTCCTTCCAAGGTTTCCGCAAAGTTACAACAACTCAGGCAAATTCGGATACAATGAAGCGCATATAATGACTGCATTCTCGTCAAATAAGCGAAATTTACCTCTGTTGACACCGTTGCAAATAACCATGGGATTTATATAAGGCCCATGCGGGTAGCGAGGCGGCATGCTTCTATCGAGTTCTTGACCTGGAGCTTGGCGAGGATTTCCTGGCGGTGACGGCTCACGGTGTTCTTGCTTATCGAGAGGATTTCGGCAATCTCGATGCTTTTCTTGCCGGAGGCGATAAGTTGCAGAATCTGACGTTCGCGTTTGCTTATCACGGCATTGTTGGCAGTAGAGGTTAGCTCTTCGCGAATGCCGGTCAACGAGTTTACCGCAAAGCTATTGCCGGCAAAATCAAAGGATAGGGGACTGTAGATGCATACGGCATAGAGGATGCTTTGCGCTGTTTCGTCGAATATATAGTACATACGGTGCAGCACGTCCATCGAATTATTGAACCGCAACTTTGCCATAAGGAAGTGGTGTCGGCGTTTCTGTGCCGGCAAATGACGAAGATAGTGGAAAAAGCGGAGCTCGGCAATCACCTTCTCTTCGCGCTCATGTTCGGACATCAGCGAAAGGATCTTTGTTTCCCATATTGAATTTTCCGACTTGTAATCGTCAAGCCCCAGGCTGCGTGCCAACTCTCCGGCAAAGATACGGCTTGTGCCGTTCCTGAGGTCGCTCACCACCACCAGGGCGTTCTCAATCCGGGCCAGGGTGCGGGCATAGAGGTGGATGTCGTCGGCAGTTATCGCCGACGGCCTGTGGGCCTGGCTGCGTAGCAGGCGGCCGAGTTTTTGCTGGCTTGCTGTGTCGAAATGGTTATTTATAGTCATTGCCTGCTATCATATAAGTGATTAACTTTGCAAAGTTAAAAATTTAATTGGTTAATGAGGCTATGACAGAGAAGGAAAAGATGGCGGCCGGGATGATTTATGATGCCAATTACGACCCACAGCTGATTGTCGAGAGGCTTGAGTGCAAGGAGCTCTGCCGCGACTACAACGACCTGCGCCCCAAGGACGCGGACGGACGCAAGTCTATGCTCCACAGGATTTTGGGCGGTATAGCGGGCGAAATCCTCATTGAGCAGC
>CAMEGQ010000168.1 GCA_945916235.1 uncultured Porphyromonadaceae bacterium
GCAGGAACATTCGACCGTTAATTCCCTTATTTTTAACCGTTTTATGTTAATATTCAAAATTTTATGCGTAATTTTACACATCCAATATAATAAATACAAATGGCCATAATTTTCAGATTGAATCCTCTCCGTATTTGCCCAAGATCCATTCTTTCGGTGGCTTTCGCAGTGATGTTTTGTGGCATCGGCTTATCGTCTGAACCGGTCGGCAAGATGAGTGTGCCTCAAATCCTGTCCGAGTTTGATAATGCCAACGACAGTCGGCAAAAGGAACTTGCAAACCGTTTCTATGGCATACTCAACAGCGAGGAATTTTTCGACGAGCCCTACAAGATGCCAGCCGGGTGGCCGTCTGACTCGGTGCGTGCCGAGTTCTGGTTGCAAGCCTCGAGCTACTGCTTAAGCACTCAGCAATACAAAGACGCCGTCAAGTTTGGCAACAAGGCTCTTCCGCTCTTGAGCGGAGACAAGCTTATTGACTGCCTGAGCACCCTCTCGGCCGCATGTGCCCGAACCGCCGACTATGCCAACGCCATCAAATATGGCGAAGAAGTGCTCAAGATAGACCGCAAAATCGGAGACAAGAGCACCATAAGCATCGACCTGAGCAATCTGGCATTCATGTATCTGTCGTCTGATCGACCGGACGACGCGCGTACATATATATTGGAAGCTATCAAAAACAGTTCCGCTGTCGGCGACTCGTTGCGAATGGCTGTTCAGATGGGCATCGCCTCTGAGGTTTTTCAGGACCTCAAAGACAATGCCAAGGCTATAGAATATGCCACCAAAGCCTATCAAATAGAAATGGCCTGTGGTCGACAAGACCGCGCCGCAATACGTCTTTGCCAATTGGCCACCGCTCAGATGGGCGCCGGCAAAACGGCTGAAGCCCGCGAGAATCTGCTCAAAGCCCTGCCCATCCTTGAGAAAGCGGGCAACAAGCAGTCATATTCCATTGCCTGCAATCAGCTTGGCTCCATCGCTCTGACCGACAATCAGCCGGCTAAAGCTGCCGAATATTTCAACAAGGCGCTATCGTTCTTCAGCCAAAGCGGCGACTTCTTCAACGAGAGCAAGAGTCGCCAGGGACTGTATGAAGCGCTGAAGCAGTCCAATCCGCGCGAGGCTATGGCTCATCTCGAACGCCTCAGCGTGCTCAAGGATTCGCTTTACCAGCGCGAAATCCGAGAGACAACCAGCGAATTCGCTGCCAAATATGAAAATGAAAAACTTCAGGAGCAACAGCAACAGTTACACCGGAACCTTGAATACGAAAAGCGTCAGCTTCGCACGGTGATATGGAGCGCCGCAATCATAATTCTTTTGGCAGCATGCGCAATACTGTTGCTTATCAGATTGAACCGAATGCGCCGTCTGCGCAATGACATACTGAGCCGACAGGACAGAGAGCGCACAAATTTCTTCAACAACATCACTCACGAATTCCGCACTCCGCTCACCGTAATACGCGGAGCATCAGACCATGCCCTCAAGCACATCGGCGAGGCCGACATCATAACCGATGACCTCCATGCCATCCGACGCAACGAAGGCAATCTGCTACGACTCGTGAACCAGCTTCTTGACATTGCCAAATTGTCGAACGGGGCCCATACTCTGCCTTACAAACATGGCGATGTGTCGGGCTACCTTACCATGCTATGCGAAAACTGCCGTATGTATGGAGCCGAACGCAATGTGTCGGTTGAGTATAGCGCTGAACCTACAGAAATACCCATGGACTTCGTGCCCGAGTATATTGAGCGCATTATACTCAATCTGGTATCGAACGCCGTGAAGTTCTCGAAACCCGGCGGTTCTGTGCAGGTTCATGCCACGGCAAAAGGCGATAATCTGGTGCTCACGGTACATGATGAAGGCGTGGGTTTGAGCAAGGAGCAACAGAAGGAAATATTCAAGCCGTTTTACCAAGCCAATAACGGCAACTATAATGCCGGTTCCGGCCTTGGTCTGCCTCTGGCCGACCTTTCTTCCAAAGCAATGGGCGGATCGATAAGCGTTGACAGTGAGACAGGGCACGGCGCTAAATTCACCGTCACAATCCCCCTGAAAGCCTCCGTGCCGGTAGAGGAACCATTCAAGATGGAAAATTATACCCCGGAACAGCCGGAACTCGCCGCCACAGGCACTTCCTCAAGTGCTGAAGATGAAAGCGACAGCAAAGCTGATGTAACACGTGTGCTGATAGTTGAAGACACTCCTGATGTGGCCAGATACATCGCTGCGCAGATGAATCCGACGTTTAGCTACTATTTTGCCGCTAACGGTAAGGAGGCGCTGGCAAAGGCCGAGGACCTGGTGCCCGACCTCATCATCACCGATGTTATGATGCCCGAAATGGACGGCTTCGAATTGACAGAGCAAATCCGTAAGTCTACCATCGTCGACCACGTGCCTGTGATAATGGTCACAGCCCGTGCCACCCACGATGACCGCATGAAAGGACTTGAAGCCGGTGCCGATGCCTACCTTGAAAAGCCCTTCCATGCCGACGAACTCAACGTTCGCGCCGAAAAACTTATGGCTCAGCGCACCATGATGCAACGGAAATTTGCCTCAGTTTTGGCTAAGGCCAGCGGTCAGGACTTGCCCGTAAGCACCGAGCCCGAGGAAGTTTTAGACGAAACTCCTCTAACCGAACGCGAACAGCGCGACAAGGCATTCGTCGACAAGTTTGTG
>CAMEGQ010000169.1 GCA_945916235.1 uncultured Porphyromonadaceae bacterium
CCATGCGGCATCTGCACACAAGTCTGCAAAGTCTTCGTCACTCAACTCATCCAAATTGACCCCCGGAAAGTAATGTCGAACATATATCAGGCGTTGCCTGAAATAGTCTTTATCCTTTACTTCCGAGGCTTGGATAAATTTACAAGCTGACCGTGGCGCATCTCAATGAGCTGAGCAAGCTGGCCCATGAGACCGAAGAGGAACAGCGAATCGTCATCAACGAGTTCCTTGTCACCTTCGAGGAAGCAGTCAGTTGCGAGAGCTCGCATACCGGGCGCCTGCTGGCCGTTGCTGACGAATGAGAGGTATTTGCTGAAGGTCTTGAAGGAGGGTTCGCGGAAATAGCCGACATACAGGGGCTTTTCATCGAACTCAGTACCTTTTACGACGATACCGTAAATGCGACACTTAGGATTCTTCTCGCGGAGTTTGGCGATGTTTTCGTCGATGGTCTTCTGAAGGGACTCAGAGATCAGATTCTCTTCGAGGGTTTCGTTTTCTTCCATAATTAATTACATGTTGAATTTGTTGTTGTCAATTTATTATGAATAGCAGGGGGTGGAATAGTTGGTTTATAAAAGTGGCCGGATTTTATAGGTCCGGCCACTCCGATTCAACAAAATCTAACAATTATGGAACTGATTATGCACCTCCTCCACCAGCCACCTCACTGGAAATGATGATGTCGATGGGGTTAAGCTCGAACTCCTGGGTGATGTTGGTATCGTCCTGAGATACTTCCATACCGTCCTCAGTGAAGATACACTGTTTGAGGGTGATGGTTTCCTCTCCGAAGTCTTCCGTGCCCAGCTCGTTGGAGAACGAGATGATGAGGTCGAACTCGCCGAGATTGGTCAGACCGCCGTTGAGAGCGCGAAGCTGAACCTGGGTGTTGTAGTCCATCGTAATGGAAGCGGAATACTCCCAGTTACCGAAGCCACGAGTGTGGGGCTTGCCACCGAGACCGTAGTTGGTCTCCACATGCCACTTACGGCTCCACTTGATGCCTACTACACCGGCAAGAATGGTGGGGTTAGCCGAGGTGGAACCGGTGAGTGCAGCAGAAGTCAGCTGCACCATCGACCACGAATATGCTACGTTATTAATAGTCATTGTCTTCTACGTTATTGAGAAACGGCAAAGCCTTCAGTTACATTGATGGTCTGCGCTGTGCCCATCGGGATGAGCGTGTACTTCAGTACCAGCGTATCATTTTTCAGCACGTTCTGATTTGCAGGAATCTGGACGGTGCCGGTTCCGCTGATTTCCTCTGCCTCGTTCATCAGGTTCAGAACACCTTCTACGAGGTTCTTGAAGACCGTGATCTGAGCAGCGGAAAGCTGTCCGGTTGCGGGGTCAATCTTCAGCGGTGCGTTGACGTAAGGCAGGAGTGCTGCGCGGACGCCACGGCGCGACTTGTTGATGACACGGTTGCGGGCGAGAGTGCGATAGTCACCTTCAGAGCAGGTGGAGTCACCGTTGAAGTAGACATTGCCTTCCAGACCAGCATACCGGCAGAGGAAGATGTAGCCGTTGTCATGCAGAGTGTCGATCTGCTTAGGCGTGAGGGCTGCATAGCGCATGGTGTTCTTGAGAGCGCCGTCTGCGACCGTGCTGTTGCCGAAGCCCAGCTCGATGTCCGGGAAGAAACGGCCCATATTGTGTGTATTTACATAGCCGATAGACTCTGCTACGTTGGTGGTCGAAAGGATGCCGAGGATGGCACCGATGTTGCCGACGGGAGTCTTGGATGTGAGAGCGAGCTGCATTGCGCGAACATCGGTATCGATGCCCTGACCCAGTGCGATTGCTACATAGCGAGCCTCCTTGGTCTTGCATGAAGGAATCATGCTGAAGGTTACATCTTCTTCCAGAGCGCCCGAATTGCCAGCGACTTTGGCAGTATTGGCGTTGAGGATGAAGACAGCCGGAGCGTGGTTTTCGTTGGCCATGCTGTTGGCGAGCAGCTGGATGTCATCCACTATATTGATTGCATACTTCTCAGCAGCAGCGTCGGTCTTACGCCAGAGAGTCTGCTCAGTCCAGATACCGAACTGATTGATGATGCCGTGGGAAGCTCTCTGCATGAGGCTCAGGGCATCCCAGTTCTCGGAGCAGTCGGCGAAAGCGATGAACAGTCGGCCAGTGCCACCGTTGATCTGGAAGTAATGACGAATATGATAGTAGGGAATACCGTAAAGGAAATCCTTGCTGACGGATGCCTGTTCTACGGTCTCGGTCTCTCCGGTATAGGGTTTGATGCCCAGAGCTATAGCATCGTCAAGGCTATTCAGCTCTACTACGGAGTCCTTCAGTGTGCTTGCTACTTTTGCAGCAGGGCCCTTCGTCCAGAAATCGGTCTGGCCCGAAATGTCGAAGAGTAGTCCGGAGATGCGCTCGGTTACGTTGGTTTTTTCAACCCCAATGTTACCGTCGATGTCGGACATGAAAACGCCACCTAATGCCATTGTATCGTAGTTTTAATGTTTGTAGAATGGATTTTTGTAAAGAATAGCGCCCATATTCTCAGGAGGTTGAGAGGCGTACACACAGCCCTTCTCGTTGATGTAAAAAGCCGAA
>CAMEGQ010000170.1 GCA_945916235.1 uncultured Porphyromonadaceae bacterium
CATGCCCGAGGCATACCTTTTACAGTATACCTTGGTCATGTACACCCTTTTTGTATCCTTGCACCTTTCTTCCTGCCTAAATTAAACTAATCTACCAAAAAACAGTTTCCTGCGCATCACTGCGCAAGAAAAAAACAAACACTAATCTTAAAAACTAACACCAAAGAATGGCGTTAAAAATAACAACCAACAGCGCATCCCTGCGCAAATTGAATTCATGACGCACTTAAAAAAAGTGCTTTTACTAACAACAGAAAATCCCCCCGGCGCATCCCTGCGCCGGAAAGACGTCTGACTTAATTTAGCACAACGCCGTGTGCATAACCCAAAAAATGACAGGTCATTAAGACCAGTCAACCTAATAACTAATTCTATAATAATGTCACGAAATCAGCGGCGATATCCACCAGCTTCTTGCGACGAGCCACACCGATGATGTAGTGCGCCTCCTTGGCTGAGCAATGGAAATGCTTCTTGATGCCAGTCACAAGCTCCTGCTTGGTGATGGAATCCACACCCTTAGGAAATGACTTTCTAACCGCCTTTTCTATATCGCTCATCTTGTACTCCATATGTCGTTTATGGTAGTAGGAAGATACTGTGACTGCGAAGACAATCACCAGCACGATGATAGTGAACAATACTGTCTGATTCATGATCTTAAATTCTATACTTTTTTACGTTTTATCCAAGTTATAGTATTCTCTCTACCGCCTGTAGTCCTCGCTCCCGTCCAGGGGCAATCATCCCAATGCGATAGGCGCCCGCGATAGCTGTTATCTCGAAACGCACCGCAAATATAGCAAAAATATTCCAATGTTGTTCAAAAAATCCCGATTATTTTTAGTTTTTGCATAAAAAAAGTGCTTTTTCCATCGTTTTTCCCGATAAAACATGGTTTTTTCAAAAAATATATGTATTTTTGCAATGTGTTGGAGTGCCGCCCCAAGGTGGCGCTCCAATAATCTGAAAGCCCCTTTATATATATAATAATGTATTGGGATTCCGGAAAAGGAAAAACTATCAATTTGAAAGCAAAACTAACAAATAACACAATAACATAGAGAAATGCAAGAAACGGTAAAAAAGGTACTGACCGGCGATTTTAATCGCAAGAAGGCACTGCTCTTCCTACTGACGGCACTCGTCACGGTCATTGTTTGGAACTTGCCCATCGACAGCTTCGGCATCGAGGGACTTACAGTAGTTCAACAGCGCATCATCGCCATCTTCGTGATGGCAGTGATGCTGTGGCTCACCGAAGCTATTCCGGCCTGGGCCACGAGTGTGGTAATCATCTTCGTGCTGCTCTTCTTTGCCAGCGACTCGGCATTCAAGATCATGCAGGGTTCTGAGGCCGAGATGGGACAGCTGCTCGACTATCAGGGTGTGATGGCATGCTTCGCCGACCCAACCATCATCCTCTTCCTGGGCGGATTCGTGCTGGCGATAGCAGCCACGAAGAGCGGACTGGATGCCAAGATGGCAAAAGTGCTGATAGCCCCGTTCGGCAAGCGCTCGGAGCACGTGCTGCTGGGCTTCATGCTCATCACCGGCATCTTCTCGATGTTCATCTCCAACACCGCCACCGCAGCCATGATGCTCACCTTCCTCACCCCTGTGTTCAAGGCTTTGCCTCCGGGCGGAAAGGGCCGCGTGGCGCTCACCATGGCCATTCCTATCGGAGCCAACCTGGGCGGTATGGGTACACCTATCGGAACCCCTCCTAACGCCTTCGCCTACAAGGTGCTCAACGACCCTCAGGGTCTGAACATGGGCATCGGATTCGGCGACTGGATGATGATCATGGCGCCGATGGTCATCCTGATGCTCATCGTGGCATGGTTCATCCTGCTCAAGATGTTCCCATTCTCACAGAAAACCATCGAAATCAAGATAGAGAGCCATGCGCACAGCAACTGGCGCACAGCCGTAGTGGCTGCCACCTTCATCCTCACCATCATCCTCTGGGTATTCGGTAAGCAGCTGGGCGTCAACGCCAATACCGTGGCGATGCTGCCTATCGCCGTGTTCGCCTTCACGGGCGTCATCACCGCCAACGACCTGAAGGACATCGACTGGTCGGTTATCTGGATGGTGGCAGGAGGTTTCGCCCTGGGTCTTGCGATGAACGGTACCGGACTGGCCGAGGTAGCCGTGAAGAGTATTCCGTTTGGCGAGTTCAACCCGCTGGTCATCATGGTCATCTCCGGTCTGGTATGCTTTGCGCTGAGTAACTTCATCTCCAACACCGCCACCGCAGCCCTCCTGATTCCTATCCTGAGCGTGGTATGTGCGGGCATGGGCGACAAGCTTGCCGAAATCGGCGGTACATCCACCATCCTCATCGGTGTGGCAGTAGCAGCCAGCTGTGCCATGTCGCTGCCTATCTCAACCCCTCCAAACGCCATCGCCTACTCTACCGGACTCATCCAGCAGACGGACATGGTGAAGGCAGGAGCCACCATCGGTGTCATCTGCATCCTGATAGGCTACTCCATGCTGGTATTCTTCTGCCGCATGGGAGTCCTGTAAGGAGAAACTACAATAAATAA